>CANQRD010000185.1 GCA_947626185.1 uncultured Flavobacterium sp. | reverse complement strand
AAGAACCAATGCTTGGTTAGATAGTTTTCGTTCTTTACTCAATAGATTCGACACCACACTTTCTAGCTGGATGGCGTGGAATTTCATCGCTTTTATTGTTATAGGCCTAAAGAAATTTCAGAAAACTAAAAAGTCAAGATGACTTCTATTCTAATCATATCTTAGATTTCCCTAAAGTTTGATACTTTTTTCGCTAACTTTTTTGATATACAAGTGGTTCATACAAATCAATCAAACTACTATTGAAACATTATTACTTTATAGACTTACTTTTTCAACCTTACAATTTAGTACAATAATAACATAAATTTATCCTCAACGTTGAATTTACATTATTTTTAATAAGTATTCCATTAGGGTGATTCGGCATAAAGTAGTTGCAAAAGCATTTAATTTATTTTAAAAGCAAAAATAAATTTTATTATCGGTTTTTAACGAATATTTATACAGTCTGTAAGATTTATAATAGAATAAAAAAGGTGACTGAATAATTTCAGCCACCTTTTAAAGTAAACCACATCAAATCAAACGATTTACATATTTCTTCTATATTGACCTCCTACTTCAAACAATGCAGAAGTAATTTGTCCTAACGAACATACTTTAGTTGCTTCCATCAGTACATCAAAGATGTTTTTGTTACTGATTGCTGCTGTTTGTATGTCTTCTAATGCTTTTTCTACTGCAGCTTCGTTGCGTTCGTTTAAGCTTTCTTTCGTTCTAATTTGGAATTGTTTTTCTTCTTCCGTTGCACGAATTACCTCTGCCGGAACAACCGTTTTAGATCCTGTTGAACTCAAGAACGTATTTACACCAATAATTGGAAAATCTCCATTGTGCTTCAACGTTTCGTAATACAACGATTCTTCTTGAATTTTAGAACGTTGGTACATTGTTTCCATTGCACCTAAAACTCCGCCGCGTTCTGTAATTCTATCAAACTCTGCCAATACAGCTTCTTCCACTAAATCGGTTAATTCTTCAATAATAAACGAACCTTGAATTGGATTTTCGTTTTTAGCTAAACCTAACTCTTTATTTATGATAAGTTGAATTGCCATTGCTCTACGTACCGATTCTTCTGTTGGCGTTGTAATTGCCTCATCGTATGCGTTTGTATGTAACGAGTTACAGTTATCGTAAATCGCATATAACGCTTGTAACGTTGTACGAATATCGTTAAAGTCAATTTCTTGTGCGTGTAACGAACGTCCAGATGTTTGAATATGATACTTCAACATTTGTGCTCTTTCGTTAGCTCCGTATTTTTGCTTCAGTGCTTTAGCCCAAATTCTACGTGCCACACGTCCAATCACAGAATATTCTGGATCGATTCCGTTTGAGAAGAAGAATGATAAGTTTGGACCAAATGCATTGATATCCATTCCACGAGATAAATAATATTCCACGTAAGTGAAACCATTTGCCAACGTAAATGCCAATTGCGTTACAGGATTTGCACCCGCCTCTGCAATGTGGTATCCAGAAATAGAAACCGAATAGAAGTTTCGCACGTTTTTCTCGATGAAATATTCTTGCACGTCACCCATTAAACGCAATGCAAATTCTGTTGAGAAAATACATGTATTTTGCGCCTGATCTTCTTTTAAAATATCTGCCTGAACCGTTCCACGAACTTGCGCTAACGTGTTCTTTTTAATCTCAGCATATACATCAGCAGGTAAAACCTGATCTCCTGTTACACCTAAAAGCATTAATCCCAACCCGTCGTTTCCTTCTGGAAGTTCGCCGTTATAGCGTGGACGTTCTGCATTTTTAGCTTTATAGATGGCATCAATCTTAGCTTCTACCTCTGCTTCTAAGCCGTGTTCTTTGATGTATTTTTCACAATTCTGATCGATTGCGGCATTCATAAAGAAACCTAATAACATTGGCGCTGGACCATTAATTGTCATCGAAACCGAAGTCATTGCATGTGATAAATCGAAACCTGAATACAGTTTTTTCGCATCGTCTAAACAACAAATCGAAACTCCCGCATTACCAATTTTTCCGTAAATATCAGGACGATGACCTGGATCGTTTCCGTATAAAGTTACCGAGTCAAAAGCAGTTGATAAACGCTTCGCTGGCATTCCTTTAGACACATAATGGAAACGTCTGTTAGTACGCTCTGGTCCACCTTCACCTGCAAACATACGCGTTGGATCTTCTCCTTCGCGTTTGAATGGGTATAAACCTGCTGTGAATGGGAATTCGCCTGGAACATTCTCTTGTAAAACCCAACGTAAAATATCTCCCCAAGCTTCGTATTTAGGTAAAGCAATTTTAGGGATTTGTAAGTGTGATAACGACTCAGAATGAGTTTGAATCTTGATTTCCTTATCACGTACTTTAAACGAATAAACCGGATTTTTATATTTATTTACCTTTTCATCCCAAGTTGTAATTACTTCCCAGTTGAAAGGATCTAAGTTCATTTTTAATTTATCGAATTCTGCTAATAAAACTTTTACTAAATCCGCATTATCAGTTCCAACAACGTCAATTCCATGTTTAGAAATCGTTGGAACTTT
>CANQRD010000184.1 GCA_947626185.1 uncultured Flavobacterium sp. | reverse complement strand
TTACATATTTCTAAAGGCATGCTATCTACAATAAAGTAATCTTCGAATTCTAAAAAAAAGAAGCTAATTGTACCCTAACTTCCTCTAAAAACAAAAAAAGTTTTCGTCTTAACTGAATTCGCTCAATTAGATTGGGTATTTGCTCTCTATTAATCAATTATTAAGTAAAGATTCCTCACAGTCAATTGACATAAATTTAATAGTTAAATTCAATTCAACTACTTATAAATCAGATGTTTTTGTTTTCTACCAATATTCGATTTATTATCTAATTGACAATCCAAAGAATCTGTAACATTTAAAACTCTAAAAATAATTATTTACTATATTTGACATAAAAATCAACTTACTTTGTAAATATAATCTATTAAAGCTAAACTCTTTAACCTATAATCAACTAATCTATTTTATTGCAAATAATAATACTCAACGGGATAACATTAAAATTATTTTACTTATTTTAGCGGAAACAAAAGTTTATACTAATGAAAAAAATTAGTTTTCCCTTTACCATATTACTATTATTCTTTGCTTTTAATACATACGCACAATCTCCTTTCCATTTAGGAGTAAAGGCAGGCGCAAACTTTACTGATTTATCAAATAATCTTAAAGATTATAATAGCAAAACCGCAACAGGATATGCAGCTGGAATTATGATGCGCTTAGATATCAAAAAAACATATATCCAAGCAGATTTTATGTATAGCGAAAAAAATATTGATTTCAATGGAGAATTCGTTAACAGTTCTTCATCTGAACTAAAAATGAAAAACTTTGAAGTTCCTTTAGTAATAGGATATAAATTAATTGATGCTAAAATAGTAAATGTTCGTGCTTTTGCAGGTGGTGTTTATACTAGCATAGAGGACGCTAAATTAACATCTGAAAGTGTTGAAAATGTATTTAAAAACTTTCAAAAAAACAACATCGGTTACCGAGTAGGAGTAGGATTAGATCTACTTTCGTTTACCTTAGATATATCGTATGATGGAAGTTTAAATGATATACATAAAGACTTTAAATCTAGACCAAATACTTGGTTTGTTGCTCTAGGATTTAAATTTATCTAGTATTATCTTTGTTGTTAACTCGTTTTATTTTTATAATTTTGTAAAATGCAGAAGAACATCAATATTCTAAATAAGAGAGCCAGATTTGACTACGAAATCTTAGAAAAATATACAGCGGGTATTGTGCTTACTGGAACAGAAATAAAATCGTTGCGATTGGGAAAAGCTGGAATAGCTGAGAGCTTTTGTGAATTTCAGAATTTAGAACTATTTGTGATTAATTCTCAAATTGAAGAATACTCCTATAGTAAGCATTTTAATCACAAAGCAAAAACAGAACGAAAACTGCTTTTAAACAAAAAAGAGCTTAAAAGTTTACATAAAAGTGTTCAAAATAAAGGTTTAACAATTATTCCACTTCGTTTATTTATCAATGAAAGAGGGTTAGCTAAAATAGACATTGCTCTTTGTAGAGGTAAGAAAAATTACGACAAAAGAGAAACTATTAAGGATAGAGATAATAAAGTTTCCTTAGATCGTTTGAAAAAATCATATTAAAAAAGAAAAAATAAATTTTTTCTTTTTTAATATGATGAAGTAATCATGATTTTTATAAAATAAAGAAGAGTTATATAAACTTGTGTCGCTCAACAAACAAAACCTACAACCCTGTGTATAAAAAACTTGTTAGACAGAAGTATAAAAAAATCTCTTATTAATTTATCAAGATTAGACTTAAACTGAATCACACTCCTGTTTTAAGCGCTGGAGAATAAGTTGCTTATTGAGGTAAAAAAACGTAGAACGAAAGATTGTTAGGCTTTACCAACACATTAAGTATTAATTAGTTTTTTTGATTTCTACCAAAATATTTAGTACTATTTTTCTTTAAATGAAATAAGTTTTCTTTTCTTATCATAAAGCCCTATCAAAATACTATTCCCTTTATCATCTACTTTTAGTCCTCCATATTTTGCTTCTTCAAATTGTTCCCTTTTACCTTCTTGAAAGAAATAACTTTCTGCTCCAATAGAAATATTCCATGCATCCCCATTAAAGTATTTTATAGCAATTAAATCATCTATACCATTGTTTGATGACAAAGTATCACTGATACTTACAAAATGGCCAATATTTAAACTATCTATTTTTAAAGTAACATATCCTCTTTTAGCCCCAAGCGTTCTTTTTTCTTTTTCTATTATAGTATTATTTATTTTATATTTGAGTTGCATATAATCTCCTTGCATCAACGAGCGAGGATCGACTGGAGCAAGTTCCAATAGTATCAACTTTCCTTCTGAAAGGGTTTTCTCCTTTTCGATAACCGCTTTAAAAAAGAAACTTAAAAACAATATTAACGTAATTAAGATTACCAAAGTTCTGCTATTTTTTTTCATCTAATTTTTTATTCCAGTTATATAGTATTAAAAATCCAATTCCCATTGCCATTAAAAGTATTGATTTTACCAATAAAGTAGTATCTAAACTATAATAAAAACTAACAACAGAAAGTATAATAAATAG
>CANQRD010000183.1 GCA_947626185.1 uncultured Flavobacterium sp. | reverse complement strand
CCATGCGCCATCGTTAGTTTATTCCATCTTCCATCGCTCCACATTCGGTGCATGGGATTTACAATTTCGATAACCGAAATATAACTATCTAGCGTTAAGTCAGAATAATCTGGCGTACCAATATCGGCTTGTTTATAATCTTTTTTGAGTGGATTATTGATGTAAACTACTTCATTATTTTTGCATATAAGTGTACGCTTTAATTCTTGCTCTTCTAATTTTCCTTCTACAAAACCAATTAAATTTTCTAAAGGTGCCTCTCCATCATCTAAAGTTATAAAATCAAAAAACTCAAAAACACGAATATCTTTTAACGAGCGAAGTTCGGTATTTGGATAACCTCCGCCCATTGTAATTTTTATTTCTGGATGATTTTGCTTAATCCATTGTGCACATCGAAAAGCACTGTACAAATTACCAGGAAATGGCACTGAAAAACCAACAATTTTAGGATTTGATTTTTGTACAATTTCTTCTAATAAACCTATTGTTATTTTATCAATATAACTCAGTGGCTGTTGTAATGATTCATAAAGTTCATCAAATGTATGAGCAGAGCGACCCAATCGTTCAGCATATCTGCTAAACCCAAAATGTGCATCTGTTGTTGCAACAATAAGATCGGCAATATCTTCTAAATAAAGTGTTGACAAATGTTTTGCCTTATCTTGAATTCCCATTGTTCCAAATGCCCAATCGAGTTCTTCTAACTGTTCAAAACGAGAAGCACGAGGTAAAAAACCTTCTTTTACAATAGCATGAGCTAAAGTTGGATTTTTACCTTGAAGAAACTTAATAACAGTATCTATCGTTGCAATATACTCTCTTTCCAAAGCTAACATTCGATGAGTGTTGGCATTTACTTCTTCTATATGTTCATGAATATAGTCAAATAAATTGCTTAATCCTTTTTTACTAAAAAGTTGAATAATTACCTCAATACCCAAATCTGCTTGAAAACTATTTATATTAAGAGTATTTAGAAATCCTTTAATATAAGCAGTTGCTGGATACGGTGTATTTAGCTGTGTAAAAGGAGGTGTAATTAAAGTTATAGATGTTTTATGCACTATGATTTATTTATGCTCACAAAATTACCAACAATTTTGAGATTAAAATAATTTGAGAAATATATCTATTGAAAAGTATTTATTCTAGAATAATTTAATTTATATTTAACTCTAAATAACATTTTAAGTAATTATATATGAGGTTATTATTATTTCTTATGTCGCTTTGTTTTTGTTGTTTTTCTTTCGCTCAGAGAGTAGATCCTAATGATGTAAAACTTATTTGTTCTAACCAATTAGTAACAGGAAAAACTACACAAAGCATAAGTTATACAAATTTAAGAACTAGTTGTGGTCAAAATAGACCTTTATCAAGTGCATTAGCCTTATATTATATTGAAATAGTTTCTGGTACAACTTTTACTTTTACTATTTCACCACAAGGTCCTTTGGATTATGATTTTGCTGCATGGAAAAATCCTGATTTTTCAAACTTAGGCCCATCAGATAGAGGTTCACAAAATGATGGGGTTAATACAGGCTTATACGATACAGGTTTATCACTAACTGAAACAATGTTATGTGAAATCCCTGGTGCCATGCCTGGTACAGGAGCTGCAACAGTTCCAGGATTTGTACGTTATTTTGACGTACAGCCTGGAGATGGAATATTAATAGCTATTAACAGATTTTCAATAATAGATGCTGGTTTTGATTTAACTTTTGGAGGGGATGCTATATTAAATTGTGATATATTTACTAAAACATATGAAGTTTGCGATATTGATCATAAAAAAGAACAATACTTTGATCTGAACGAAATCAAACAAGAAATAAATAATTCTACTAATACTTTTACAATTGATTTTTTTGATAATTCAATAGATGCTTCAAATATAAATGCAACTAATACAATACCTAATCCTTATAAAGTAAATATTTTAGATAGTCCAAAAAAAATATATGCTAGATATACAAGAAGCAATGGTTTATTTGTAAAAACAAGAGAGATAATATTAATTGTTAATGAAACTCCAAAAGATCCTGAAAATCATTTAATCTATAATGAATGTGCAATAAAAGTAGAAAACAATCAATCATTTGCATATTTTGATCTCACTAAGTTTGAAAAAGAATTTCAAAAAGATCATATAAACTTAATTAAATTCTCTTATTTCGAAAAACCTTATTCTAGTTCTGAAACAGAAATTAGCAATCCAAAAAACTTTTTATCTTCTAACCAAACTATTGTTGTAAAAATGACAATTAATGATAAATGCCCTGTTGAATTTCCTTTAACCTTAAAAGTTAACGATAAAGCTAAGAAAACTACCGAAAATTTCATTTCAGAAATTTGCACAATAGAAACTAAGAATAATAAACCTATTGCAATTTTCGATTTAACGCAATATGAAACTAAAATTCAAGAAGAAAATGACTCTATTATTGATTTTAATTATTACAAAGGAGAAATTGTTTCTGCAGAAAATAAAATAAACAATCCAAAAAATTATACTGCCAGCGAAGAAATTATTACCGCAGTAATGACTATAAAGGATTTGTGTCCTGTT
>CANQRD010000182.1 GCA_947626185.1 uncultured Flavobacterium sp. | reverse complement strand
TTAAAAAATCATTCTAAAAGCAATGAAGAGATATTGGGCACAGCTCAATTTAAATACAGTTACGGTAATTTTGATGTAGCGGCGGGCTTACATATCGTTCCAAAAGTGGTGTCATTGCAAGCAGGTGACGACGTTTCGCTTTGGGTACGCATTTTACCAACTACAACAATTGATATCAACAAAAGCCCAAAATACGATCATGTAAATAAACCAACGGGCATGGAACAAATTGCTGGAATTAGGATTGAAAAGCATTAGATGATAGAGTTAGATATTTCCTTGTAATTCAGTAATTTAAATTAATCCTATGTAATGGTTTTTCTGCGTCTTTCATGTTTTTTGCGTTTTTATTTGGAAAATTGAAAATAATTAGCTAATATTTGCTTAAATAACATATCGAAAATATAAGCGTTAACTTCTATTTCTACCTTACAGAAATCTGGTAAATTTCAAAACAAGAGATGTAGAATAGATGGGTAAACGCTCACGCTTCGGCGTGGGCTTTCCTATTTATTATCTCTACGGTTTACCAGAACCTCTGTAAGAATAAATAAGGTTAAGTCCCACGCTTTTTTGTTTATAAAATTTTTCATTTTGGGGCTGAATGAAATGTAAATAAACATAAAATGAAAAAACTACTACTTTTTGCATGTGCTGTGATGTTATCAGCAGCTTGTTCGTCTGACAACGATTCAGATAACAATTCAAACAGCAATTCTTCTAAAATCACACCGCCTGCTTGGATTCAGGGAACTTGGGTGGATAAAGAAACTTATGATTTATCAGGTTATAAAATAGGATATATTTTTAGAATAGATGATGCTTGTATGCTTAATATATCGAACGAAACATGTTGGAAGGATGCTATAAATTTACAAAATAGCAGTCCAGGTGCACCTCAAGTTATCGTTGTACAAAGTGTATCTGATACACAATATAAATGTTCAATAACTGTCATTTCTCAAACTGTTTATCTTAATTTTCAAAAAGTTAGTTCAACTACAATAAGGAACATTGATACAGGTATGGTTTATACCAAAATATAACTATTTAAATAATAAATTATGAGTAACGAAAAAGACAATAAAGCAACCATTGTTACAGTTGTTATTGGTTTGCTAATTTTATCTCAGATTTTTAGAACTTGTGATTCAAAATCAGATAGCCATGATGGTTGGGACAGGAGTGATGCGGAAATGAATAGAGTACGTTAATTTTAAAATTGTTATTATGAAGCATTTATTTATTATAATTATTAGTCTTTTTAGCGGTATGTTGTGCTATACCCAAAATGGATATCCACAAAGACAATATAATCAGTATCAAGAAACCACGGATTTTGAATTAGTAGATAGAGTTTTACGTACTAAACAAAATCAATATGATATTAATTTCAAAAAAGTTTCTGATAAAACCGAAAGAATAAATAAGTTAATGAATCGTTTGTTTGAAAAGAGAAATAAAAAATTTTCGGAGAATGAAATCAAATATTTTATGTCATACTATAAGTTTATTGATAACATAACGAAAGATGAACTATCAAGCAATTCAACTACAGAGTCCATTCTTAAAACCTTAGAAGGTGTGGAAGATTATCTTTATAAATTATTATATCCATAAAACTTAAAATAAAATGAAATATTTATTAGTGATATTAACTAGTCTGTTATCAGTAACAGTTTTTGCTCAAGAAGACGTACATGTTCGAAGTTATACTAGAACTAACGGTACTTATGTCCCAAATCATTATCGAACTCCTAAAAACAATACAATAAATGATAATTATACCACGAAAGGTAACGTAAATCCTTATACAGGAAAATCTGGTTACATACCAAGAGAAGGGAGTTCTAAAAATACTAGAACTCAAAGTTATTCTGCCAGAAATTCGTACAAAACTAAAGTGCCGAAATATAACTATTCTAATAGTAATTACAACTCATTTTCTCCCAATAATTCATACAATACAAAGCCCAAAAGAACAAAAACAACTAACTCTTATTATATTTATTAAACTAAAAATTTATGAAAATTATAGATTTAACTGAACATGGGACTGCTATTAAGAAATCAATAGTGGCTGATAAAATTAAAACATTAGAGAGAATAGATTACAATTCAGGTGAGTCAGCTACAATAATTTGCTTTGTAGATGAAACTGAAATACATGTAAAAGAAACAGTAGAAATTATTAAATCATTATTGAGTTAATAATCTAACTTTTGCGAGATAGTGTGTTAAAATATTTCTTTCTATTACATTATATCTCACATGAACAATATTAATGTTTACTAAACACTCATCATTTAATTTTGGTGAGTGTTTAGTTTTACAACAACGGCGCCAACAACCTACAGATAGATGCAAATGCCTTATAATACCACTTTTCGTTTTTCCAGGTTTTAGCAGTAAAAACTCTGCTTAATAAGACGTCTTTTTCGAATTGTTGAGTAAGTTGTTGGGCAATATTTTTATCTAAAATCACAGCCGATAGCTCAAAATTAATTAAAAAACTACGCGAATCTAAATTAGTAGTACCAATATAACTCAGTAAGCCATCAATACAAATGGTTTTGGCGTGCATAAATCCTTTTTTGTACAAATACACTTTCATGCCTCGTTGCACAAAAGGTTTTAAAAAAGACAACGATGC
>CANQRD010000181.1 GCA_947626185.1 uncultured Flavobacterium sp. | reverse complement strand
CTCCGTCATTATAATAAAAACCAGGCACTACATCGTTTGCTGTGGCAGTATTATAAACTGTCATCCCCGCAACGTGTTGAGATAATGGAGCAAAATTCGTTGTTTCAACTAAAGCTAAACGCGGTAATAACATTCCTTTGTTTGAAGCTTCAACATCTAACATGGCATTTGCATTCGGCGTACCATCGGTACCACCTATCTTTACTTGAGCAGAAGCTACTGCACTAAGTAATATTGCTGATAAAAGGATAATTTTTTTGTTCATAGTTTTATTTTTATTATTCTTTTGAATCTTTTCTTTCTGAAAAAAAATTTGTTTTTCGGATTTAAAAGCCCTTTCTGTAAAAGAAAAGGCTTTTATAATCTATTTAAATTATTGAGTTACCGAATATTCTACAATTACTTTAATATCCAAATCTACATCACTTAATACATTATACATGTTTCCTGTACCAATTCTAAAAGTCAATGAATCTACAGTCACCGCAACATCGGTAGTAGCTGTATTGATGATTTGATTAGTCGTTGCATTTAAAATTTTGATACCAATTACATTTCCAATTGTTCCACCTGTTAAAGTAATTGCCGAAACGTTTGCAGAACCACCCGTAACCGTTGCATTAAAAATACCGCGATAGATTTTTCCGCCATCGATCCAAGTATCGCCTGTGTTCACAACGGTTGAATTTTGGAAATTATCACCCAACTGGTTTTTAATTTCTTGTTTTTGAACATCGGTAGCATTGGTAATAGCATTAACAATTGTTTGTGCTATATCAACCAATTCTTTAACACCTGTAGTTGCATTCACAGTGTAAAACGAGAAAGCCGGTATTGCTGCTTGCCCACTAGGCGTACCTGCTGCAATAGCTGTTCTTGTAAAGTAAACATTACCACCTTGGTTCAAGACATTTGTAATGGCATTTCGAACGCCTTCATTATTAATTATTGACCATTCCACATCTGCGGTAATATCCATATAATTTTTAACAGTTGCGTTTTCTGTTACATATTCATAAACAATTTTATCAACCGCTTTAGGATCTGTGGTTACCTGTACATATGCCGAATTATCTGCACTTTTACCAATAGTAGTTTGCGTTTCATTTGCTTTAACAATGTTATTAAAGGCTGTTGAAGGAACTACATTCGCTACTCCGTTTGCATCAATAATACTGAATACAATATTTCCGCTAACGATTTCAGCCGTTACCGTACCTGCAGGTAAATTAGTGTTGTCGATCATATTCTGAATATACTCTACCAATGTTGTAGCCGTACTGTTATTGAAAGTTGTAGTACCTTCGATAATATCTCCTAATTCCTGAATTACAGAAGCCGGAATATCAATTACTACATCGGCTCCTGCTTCATTTTTGTAAGTATAAGTACCGTCTACATTTTCGGTCATTGTGGTCACCGTTTCGTTATCTGTAACGATTGTTTCAAACGCCGAATTATCTACATTAACCCAAGTATTCGTCGTTTTATCCCATTGTTGAAAAGAAGCCTGATTTGTAGCGTCAATTACAATTTTAGTAACTCCGTCTTGCATAGCATTTTCAGAAATGTATTGAATGTACTCTTCTACGGTAGTAAATGTTTGTTCATTTGTTTGACCTTCATTAATAACGATCGAAGTGGTAGTGGTAAAAATTTCTTCAATATTATTGATAACTCCACCTACTACATCTATCAAAATAGCACCTGTTGGTACCCCTGTCCAATTTGCAGGATCCATTTCTCCTCCAGCTAAAATATAAGCTTCAGATAAGTAATATTGATTATCTTCGTATGTTACAATGGTTGTTTTAGATTGTGCAGCACCTACCAAATCTGTAAGGTTAATGGTTTGATATTCTGTTCCGTCCCAGTATTGAAAAACCATATCTCCACCTACTTCTGTATAGATTACATTCCCTTCAATCTGAGAAGCGATCATTTTTATGATTTCTTCTACAGTGTAGTATTCATTTGTAGTTCCTGGTTTTACAATGGTAGTAGTACCATCTAAAATTGTTTCAAAATTATTTATTACCGACTGTGGTACATCAAGTAAAACAACACCCGGTCGTAAGGTTGTTCCCGAAGAGAAAGGTGATGTAGGAACAACACCGTTATTTGCAGTGATTGTTTCTTCAGAAATATAATAGTACTTGCCTGAATTAGCAGGTGATTGAATGATTGTTGTTTTTGATTCAGCACCTTTAATGATATCAATAATATCTTCTGTTATGTCTTTTGTTACATACTCTGTTCCATCAAAATAAACATATTTAATAGTTGGTGTAGCTCCCGGTATAAAAACCATACCACCTCCGTGTGTATCACCTGTTATCGCAGGATTTACCAAGTTATTTGCAGGAAAAGCAACTTTTAGTAAAGCGATTACTTTAGCCAAATCTGCCTGAACATCTGTAATATTGGCAATTGCTTCATTTAACTGTGTTTGGTTCACAATGCGTTCCCAATGTGCAGGCACAGCAGGTGTTGTTTGAGCCGAAACCCAGTAGTAAAATCCTGGAGTAACATCTGCTGCTGTTTGGGTGTTATATACCAAAAGGCTTTCTATCTCACTTCCGGTAACCGGACCAAAAGTTGTGGTATTTCTCAACTCTACACGCGGAATTAAAACTCCTTTATTTATTGCTGAAATTTCTAATTGTGCGGCATCTGCAGGTGT
>CANQRD010000180.1 GCA_947626185.1 uncultured Flavobacterium sp. | reverse complement strand
TAGCTACTGACATAACTGTAATAATTGTTGTTTAGTTGGGGTAAAATTAGGCAAAAAGTTTAAGAAAAAGGTTATTAAGAATTACAAATAGCGTTTATATAGCTTATAAACCTATTAAAAAGGATTTCATCTGTAAGATTTTTATATCTTTAAAACGTGAAAAAAGAAACTGCATTAATAACACTAAAACCCAAAAACGAGCAACTTAAAAAATTGGTTGCTTATTATTATTTTCATACATCTACAGATGAACAGCATGCTGAGTCATTTTATTTTTACCCTAACTATATGCATGCTTTAACTGTTTATCGGGGAAATGATATTTTAATAAACTTTAAAAATAAGGGAACTAAAATAACTTCTTCTAATAATAAAGAAAAACTCACTGTTCTTTACACCATCAATTCAAATGAAAAATATTATGTTGAAATGAATGGTGTTTTTAATAAAATTGGAATTGTGTTTTATCCGTTAGGCATAAATCATTTTATAAACAAACCTTTAAATGAAATATCAATGCAGCAGATTCAAGAAGTATCTTTGAATCCACTTTTTCATGAAATACTATCAGAATTAACCGACAATTCATCAGCCGAACAAAAACTAGAAATTGTGGAGAATGCTTTGTTGTCAATAATTCAACCTTTTCAAGAAAACGAATTACAAAAAGCCATTAAAGAAATTATCAAATCTAACGGAGCAATCAAAATTTCAGAGTTAGAACAAATAACGGGCAAAAACAGAAAAACGTTGCTTCGTCTTTTTAAAAAACACACTCTTACTACAATTGAAGACTATAAAAAAATGGTAATGTTTCGCAATTCATTAAATTATGCCATCAGGCATAAAGAATTAACGAATTTAACCGATGTTGCACTTTATAATATGTATTACGATCAGTCTCATTTTATAAAACATTTTAAAAGTATTACCAACGAAACACCCAAAACGTTGCTTCCTAAAATAAAACAAATTGACAATGAAGATTTATACTGGTATTTTTTAGAAGATTAAGGTAAGATGTCTCAATTTTACAATTATTTGATATTGCTGTGTTCTATTTTTGCTAAAACAAATTTAAAGAACTATGGCAATAATAAAAATTCAAAGAGGTAGTGGCTTTGCAGACAAAATTCGAAACTATAAAGTCTTTATTAATGATGAACAAGTAGGAATTATTTCAGAAGGCGAAATAAAAGAATATAATGTTAGTCCGGGTACGCATACCATTTCAACAAAAATTGATTGGGCAGGAAGCAAAGATGTAATTGTAAACTTAAAAGAAAACGATGTGGTTAATTTAAAGGTAGAGAACTACACGGCTAAGCATTGGTTAATTTCGGTTTATTTCATTGCTTTCATCACTTTAGTACATATTGTTTTATTTATAACGATCGATTTTCAGTACACATCATTATTGTTTATTCCAACTTTAGCAATCATGGCATATTATCTAACTTTTGGTCGAAATAAATACCTGACATTAAAACAATTATAATTAAAAGATCACATATAATGAAAAAATTAACAATTTTAGCTTTAATGCTAACAGCAGCCATACAAGCTTTTGCAGGCGAAATAAAAATAACGGCAAACCTTACTGGTTTTTCTGATACCGCCGTAGTATATTTAATTAGCGGACAAACACCTATTGCCTATAAAACATTGACACAAGGTAAAGTAGAGTTGGTTGCTGAAGTTTCTGAAGCGCCAGAAAGCTACATGATGTATATTGTAGATAACAATCAGCCTTATTTTGCTGAACTATTTGTAGCCGATGAAACTTTACAAATTACAGCAGCTAAAGAAGATTTTCCTTATCAGGTAAAGGTTAACGGTTCAAAACACCATTTTGCAAAAGAAAAGCTAAACGAATTGCAAATGCCTTTACACAAAAAAGGAGAAGCATTTAAGCAAGAAATAATTGCATTGCAACAAACACCCGAATGGCAAAAGCCTGAAGTGCAAGAAAAATATGTGGGTGAGAATGGATTAGGAAGCAAGCTTACGAAAGAACTTAAAAAAGTGGAAGCAGATTTTATTTTAAACAATTTTGATAATGCTTATACTTGGACTTTGTTACCGTATAACACCACTGCTTTTGATAAAACGTTTTATAAAGCGGTATATGATAAAATGAATGCTGAACAAAAGCAAACCGAAATAGGAAAGAAATATTTATTAGCATCAAAAAGTCAACGTTTAACTAAAGGCGACAGATTTATTGATATAGCAGTTTTAGATAAAGATTTAAAAACAGAAAAATTAAGCAACTATTTTGCAAAAGGTAAAGATTTTGTTTTGATAGATTTATCATCTGTAAGCTGTCCAAGTAGCAATCAATCGTTTCCTATTACGAAAAATTTTGCAGATAAAAATACTGACAAATTGCAGGTTGTTAGTGTACTGCAAAGTAATGATGCAACCACTTACCAACAATTTGGTGCGTATAGTACAAATAATTGGGCGTTGGTTTACGCAGAAGATTTCACGAGAACCGATACTTATATTCAATACCAAGAAAATGCTACTCCTACTTTTTTATTGTTTGATAATGAAGGGAAATTAATAGATCGTTGGTCTGGAGCATTGATTCATCAACAAAAATTAGAACAATATTTTGGTAAGTAATTATACTAAAAACCGTGTTATACATTAATAACACGGTTTTTATTATTTTATATTAGGTAAAAGTAATTAACAGT
>CANQRD010000179.1 GCA_947626185.1 uncultured Flavobacterium sp. | reverse complement strand
TTAAAAGTTATTGAACAACTTTCGTTTGCAAGTTATTTTCTTATTATTTGGGATATTATTACTTACAGCGCTCAACAAGGTTTAATGCACATAGGCAGAGGAAGCGGTGCTAATAGTTTGGTTGGATATTGCATTGGAATTACAAATGTGTGTCCTATTGAACTTGATTTGTACTTTGAACGATTTTTAAATGTCAATCGGAAATCTCCACCAGATTTCGATATCGATTGGTCTTGGACAGATCGAGATAAAATAATTGATTATATCTTTCAGAAATATGGTAAAGAATATGTGGCTTTTTGCGGAGCAATGTCAACATTTAAATATCGCTCTATTATTCGGGAAATTGGAAAAGTAATGGGACTTGCCAAAGAAGAATTAGATCAACTTACTCATTCTTCTACTGGACAAGAAAACAGCATTGTAGCAAAAATTTATAACTATGGAAAAATATTGCATGGCTTTCCAAATCAAAGAACAATACATGCCTGCGGAATTATTATTTCCGAAGAACCTTTAAATAATATAACAACTTTTGATTATCCGCCAAAAGGTTATCCCGTAGCACAATTTGATATGCATACAGCGGAAGAAATTGGTTTTGAAAAATTTGATATTTTAAGTCAGCGAGGTATTGGTCATATTAATGAAGCGGTAGAACTCATTCAAGAAAATCAATCTATAACAGTAAATATTAGAGATATTTCGCTCTCAAAAGATGAAGCGAAATCCAACAAATACTTATCTGAAGGCAACACGATTGGCTGTTTTTATATAGAAAGTCCGGCAATGCGAAACTTGTTGCGAAAACTAAATTGTAATAACTATAAAACATTAGTAGCTGCTTCATCCATTATACGACCTGGAGTAGCACAAAGCGGAATGATGCAAGAATATATATACAGACACAATAATCCGATGGCATTTGACTACTTTCATGAAGTTTTTAAAACGCAACTAGGGGAAACCTATGGTATAATGGTTTACCAAGAAGATGTAATTAAAATTGCATTGCATTATGGCGGATTACCTGCCGAAGATGGAGATATTTTGCGCAGAGCAATGAGCGGAAAAACACGTTCAAAAGATGGTTTACAAGCAGTAAAAGAAAGGTTTATTGCATTGTGCAATGCCAAAGGACATCCGCAACAACAAAGCGAAGAAGTTTATAGACAAATAGAATCTTTTGCAGGTTATTCATTCTGTAAAGCACATTCGGCATCTTATGCTGTAGAAAGTTATCAAAGCTTGTATTTAAAGGCATATTATCCGTTAGAATTTATTGTAGCTGTAATTAATAATCAAGGAGGATTTTATCGCACAGAAGTTTATGTTCACGAAGCCAAAATGTCTGGAGCAAGAGTATTTCCACCATGTATTAATCGAAGTAACTCAGAAGCTACTTT
The DNA here is from genome assembly GCA_947626185.1 of uncultured Flavobacterium sp. Lineage (GTDB taxonomy): Bacteria > Bacteroidota > Bacteroidia > Flavobacteriales > Flavobacteriaceae > Flavobacterium. The sequence goes on along the minus strand of CANQRD010000179.1, from coordinate 1,385 downwards.
GCGAAAAAGCGATATATTTTTAGGATTGCAATTAATAAAAGGATTATCTGTCGATTTGATTAAAACTATACTAAATGAACGACATGAAAATGGAAAATTTCATTCACTTTCAGATTTTGTACAACGGGTAACAATTACTACTGAAGCTTTAGAAACTTTAATTTTTGTTGGTGCCTTTCAATTTACCACTTTACAAAAAAATGAATTGCTTATACAAGCTAAATTATTACTGCACAACAAACGCAAAAGCACAATGCTTTCTTTGTTAAAAGAACCAATGAAAACGTATCATTTTCCAATATTGTCTAGAGCTATGGAAGAAGATGCTTTTGACGAATTTGAATATTTAGGTTTTCCAGTATCATGCAATCCATTCGATTTGTTGCAAACAAAATACAGAGGAGAAATACTTGCCAAAGCATTTATAAAACATACTGCAAAAACTATTAAGTTGGTTGGTTATTTAATTGCCATAAAACATATTCAAATACAATCTGGTTCAATGTATTTTGGTACTTGGATAGATTCAAATGGAGATTATTTTGACACCGTACATTTCCCTAATAGCATAGAAAAATATCCGTTTACAGGAAGTGGTTGTTATTTATTGCTCGGAAAAATTACAACCGAATATAATGTAGCTACATTACAAATAGATAAAATGGCTATGTTGCCATATATAGCAGATCCTAGATATCAAGATAATCAAAAAGCAATACAGAATAGTGCAAATAATAGTCAAAAATATACAACTAAAACATACCTAAACTTGCCTGCACATCGAAAACGTTTTTAAAAAAATAAGGATGGTAATTAAACCATCCTTATTTACTAATTAACTTAAACTAAAAACCTATTTACTTTACTTACGAATAGTTAAATCCCGCCTCTTTAGAAACTAATTTTTCTTGTAAAAAAGGCTTATCGGCAATAAAATCATCTACCCACTCTATTAAACAATCTGAGTCATATGGTAATAATTGTACAAATGCCTTTTGAAATTCTTTTACAAAAAGTTCAGCATCAAAACTTACGTTTTCCAATATCAACTTTGTATGTTTTAACATTTCCCTTGATTCCATTTACTTATATCTTTTCTTTTTAAATGGTTTAAATTTAAACAATTAACATTTTACAACAAAACAAATCATGTTTTTTAATATTATTTTTATCATTTTAATAAAAAAATATCTTATAAAAAATAAAAACAAATTTAAAGCACTTCTGAAATTGAATTATTACAAGTATAACGTAATTTTTACTTATAATTTTTCACTAAATCATTTTTGTATTTAAACCTGTTTTTATAAATATACTATTTTTAACAACACATACAATAAAACCATTGCTTTTTTAATAATTAAATTATCGTTTTAATACTAAAT
>CANQRD010000178.1 GCA_947626185.1 uncultured Flavobacterium sp. | reverse complement strand
ATTTACATCTAACTTCACCATTAATCCGTCTGGTATAGCAGATTTATGAATGTGATAAATTAACAATATTTCTTCGTGACCAGTAATTAAAATAACTTTTACGTTTGGAAATTTTTTACGGCACATTTTTACAAAATCAACCCCATTTACAACTTCTCCATTTTTTGAAGTATTACCCAATTTATAGTCGACAATAATTAAATTTAACTCAGTTAAACCATTAACTAAATCAATTCCTTTACTGACATCAGTACTACTAACTACAGCCCAATTATTAAACTTATCAGAAATTACAGAAACATACCAGTCAAGTATCATCTGATGATCATCAATTATAAATACATTCATCTCATAAAAAAATTAACATTTCGTACAGTTTTACTACACCTTAACAATTATTATTATCAATAAGTTTGAATAAGTCATTTTTTAACAGTGATTAGATATTAAAAATGATGACATCTTATAACAAAGTTAGATTGCAAATTATGAAAAAAAAATTACTTCTAGGGTTTAGCGCAGTAGTATTTGGAACTTTTACTGCTTGTACAACGGATAATTTACCAACAGATAGTTCTGGTAAAAAAACAAAAAGTTTAGAAAATACTTTTATTCAAGAAAAGCAAACAAGTACTGACTCTTTTTCTTCCGTAGCTCAAGATACTCTAAGACAATTCAACATTATAATTAATGAATCAAGCTCTACGATAGATAATGGCGATTTAGGGACTATAAAAGACAAAAGAAAATAAATTAATATATTAAATCCTACTTTTTAATTCTAAAAGTGGGATTTTTCTTTTATTAATTGTTATTTGCAATGTAATTTATAATTTATGAGAATTAGTTATTTCCTTGCATTGTTTTTTGTGTTGCTATTAAGTTGTCAGAATAACTCACATGATATCAACTACTCAAACTTAAAGAAACAAATAAGAGAAATTGAAAATAGCTCTATAGGTTATAAAGAAAAAAACAGAAAGTTAGATTCTATCTTTACTAAATATGTAAAAAACGTCAACAATAAGCATAACAGAGGTATCCTTTTTGAAATTGCTGGAGTTGCTTATAATACAGATTATCAAAATCTTTACCAAAAATCAACTAACTCTTTAATTCAACTTTCCAAAAAAGCAAAAGACACAGCACATATTGCAAAAGCCTACCACTACTTAGGAGATTTTTATGAAGATAATTATAGATTAGACAGTGCATACGCTGCTTATTCCTTTGCTGGTAAATACTACTCTGCAATACACGATACGTTACAATTGGGTATTATGCAAAAATCTAAAGCTATTATTCTTTATGAGGAAGGCTTATACACCCAAGCAGAAACAGAGGCTTTTAATGCTGTTAAAAATATAAGTAAATTTAATAATAATGCATTATTATTCGAATCTTATACAACAATAGCGAATATTCTAGATCAATCTTCTCAAACAGAAGTAGCTATTATGTACAACAATAAAGCTCTTGATTTACTAAAAAATTTCAATTCAAAAGACAACCAACTATTTTATCAGGCTACTTTATACAACAATATTGGATATTTATATAACAATTTAGAAAATTATGATCTTGCAGAAAAAACCTTTAAAGAAGGTATTGCACTTCTAAATGAAAAGCTTACAAATTCTTTAACCCATGCAATGCTTTTAAATAATTTAGCCTATTCATACATAAAAAAAGGAAAACTATCAGCTGCCGAACAATTAGTTAACAAATCTTTTCGGATAAGAGATAGTATAAAATCACCACAAGGTCTCATTGCAAGTTACAACAGAAAAGGAGAGCTATTCTTGGCAAAAAAAGACACCATTAAAGCAGTAGATAACTGGGCAAAAGCATATAAGGAAGCAGAAAAAATAAAGGCTAGAAATGCCGCTCTAGAAAATTTAAAATTTTTAAGCTTATATGATAAACATAATGCTAAAATTTATGCTGAAAGATATTATGAGATAAACGATAGCATAAAAAACATGCAAATTGAAAACAAAACAAAATTTGCAAGAATTGAATTTGAGACCGATCAACTTGAGCAAAAAAACGAACTTTTATCTCAACGTTTATCACTTTCAGCTATTTTAGTAATTACAAGTTTATTAATCTCAATATTAATATACATTACGTTTAAACAAAAAATTCTTCAGAAAAAATTAATCTACGAACAGAATAAACAAAATGATAAGGAACTTATTTATAAATTAATTCTTCAACAAGAAGAAGTAGCTAAAAACACATTATTAGAAGAAAGAAACAGAATTAGTACTGAATTACATGATGGTATTATTAATACCCTTTTTAATATTCGTTTAATGCTGACAAATGAACAAAATCCAAAAAACAGAAGCATCATTAATGCTGAAATTGAAGAAGCTCAACAACAAATAAGACGGATATCGCACAACTTACAAGATCAAAAAATATTAATGGGTAGCTTTACTCCTATTTTAGAAGAATTAATTACAAAAAATAACAATCCTAAAACAGAGTTTATACTTTTAATTTCGAGAAATTTTGATTGGAGTATTTTTAATTACGAAACTAAAATGAATTTTTATAGAATAATACAAGAGTGCATTCAAAATGTTATAAAACACGCCAATTGCACAAGATGTATAATTTCTATTATAGAATCTGTTGATAGTTATCGCATAAAAGTTCAAGATAATGGTATTGGCTTTAAAATCAATGAAGTGAAAAAAGGAATCGGTTTAAAAAACATCGAAAGAAGAGTCAATAATTTAAAAGGAGAATTAATAGTAAATTCCAATAGTAAAGGAACTATTATTGAAGTTATTGTTGAAAAAAAATGCATTACTGAAGAAAGTGAAATAAATATATAGTTTATATTTCTCATAATATTAACTTTTTTCAATTCGATTACAAATTTCTCAATAAAAGCTTTATTAATCTATTT
>CANQRD010000177.1 GCA_947626185.1 uncultured Flavobacterium sp. | reverse complement strand
ACACAAAGTGGTAAACTAAACCAAGTAATGAAAGCTGTATTGCAAAATGCGGTGTTTATTGGTTTTACGGGAACACCATTATTAAAAGAAGATAAAAAGACCACCATGGATGTATTTGGTCGATATATTCATACCTATAAATTTAATGAAGCGGTTGAAGATGGAGTTGTAAAGGATTTGATGTATGAGGGAAGAAGTATCGAACAAAATTTGACTTCACAAACCAAAATCGATCAATGGTTTGAATCGAAAACGGCGGGATTAAATGATTTTCAAAAAAACGAGCTGAAGAAGAAATGGGGAACTATGCAAAATGTATTGAGTTCTAAAAGCCGTATGGAGAAAATTGTTTCGGATATTTTGTTGGATTTTGCTACAAAGCCCCGTTTAAAATCAGAAAAAGGAAATGCTATTTTAGTAGCATCGAGCATATACGAGGCGTGTAAATACTACAATTTATTTCTTCAAACCGAATTAAAAAATAAATGTGCCATTATCACCTCATACAATCCACATACCGGAGATGTATCGAAAGAAGATACGGGCGCCGATACCGAAACGGATAAAGAATACATTTTCAATACCTATACCGAGCTATTGAAAAATGTACAAGTATCTGGAAATAAGTCCAAAACAGAAACCTACGAATCGGAAAGCAAAGAACGTTTCCGCAAAGAACCGGCCAAAATGAAATTGCTTATTGTCGTTTCTAAATTATTGACCGGATTTGATGCGCCGCCCTGTTCATATATCTACATCGACAAAAAAATGCAGGATCATACGCTGTTTCAGGCGATTTGTCGGGTAAACCGATTGGATACCGACGATAAGGATTACGGCTATATCGTGGATTATATGGAATTGTTTGGCAATGTAACCGATGCCATCAATGTGTACACCTCTGAATTAGATAGTGAAGGATTTACAAAAGAAGAGGTTGAAATCAATTTAAAAGATCGTTTAAAAATAGCCATTGATCGTTTGATGACGGCAATAGAAACGGTGGAAGCTATTTGTGAACCAGTAGATTATCCAAGGTCAGATTTAAATTATATTCGATATTTCTGTGGCAATACAGAAAATCCCGAAGATTTAAAAGGTAATGAATACAAACGTATGGCTTTGTACAAAGCTATTGTTGAGTTTATACGCGCATATACAAATCTAAAAGCAGATTTTGTAAATACTAAATTCACTGAATTTGAAATTCAAGGATTTCATAAAAAAATGGCGGAATATTTAGCCTTAAGAGAGGTGATTCGTATAGCATCGGGGGAAACCATTGATTTAAAATCATACGAAGCGGATATGCGTTTTTTAATTGATACATATATTAAGGCAGAAGAATCGGAAAAGGTTTCTCCATTTGATGATATATCACTTTTGGATTTAATGGGTGCTAATATGTCAGAGGCGATTGAGTCTTTACCTAAATCGATTAAAGGTAATAAAGAGGCAGTTGCCGAAACGATTGAAAACAATGTTCGTAGTAAAATAGTGGAAGAACATTTGTTAGATCCAAAGTATTTTGATCAAATGTCTATACTTTTACAAGAATTAATTGAAAGAAGAAAAGCAGAAACTATATCTTACCAAGAATATTTGTTGGAAATGGCTAATCTAGTGCGCCAAGTAAACCAAGGTAAAAAAGATGATGTTCCGGCAACTTTAAACACAAAGGGAAAAGTAGCGCTTTATCATACGTTAGGTGATGAGAATTTAGCGTTGGCTTGTGAAGAAACCATTCAATATGCGAAACAAGAAGGGTTTAGAGAAAACATCCAAAAACAAAAAGTAATCAAAGGGGCTATTTATAAAGTGGTAAATGACTTGAACAAAGTAGAAGAAATATATAAAATTATTGACGCACATAAAGACGAATACTAACCTTATAATGGAACAGTTTAAGATTGGAGATATAGAGATAGAGGTGACGTTTAAAGATATTAAAAATCTTCACTTGAGTGTACATCCTCCGTTGGGAAGGGTGACCATTTCGTCTCCCGAATTTTATGACTTGGATAAAGTACGTATTTATGCAACTACCAAATTGGCTTGGATAAAGAAAGAACAACGTAAGTTTTTGGCACAAGAAAGAGAGCCCAAACGTGATTTTGTGAATCAAGAAAGTCATTATTTTTTAGGTACACGCTATTTGTTGAAGATAGAAGAAGCTAAACGAAATTCAGTAATCCTAAAAGGAAAAAAGTTACTAATACAAAGTACAAATTTGGATAAAGTGCATTTAGAAAAGCTTTTGTATGCTTTTTACCGTAAAGAATTACGCAAAATGCTGAATCAAATGCTAGAAAAACATATACAAATCATGAACCTTAAATTGCCTCCCTTTAAAATTCGTTTTATGAAAACGAAATGGGGAAGTTGTGCCGTTGATAATGGTCGAATATGGTTTAATATTGAATTAGCAAAAAAACCTTTAGAATGTATCGAGTATGTAGTTGTACATGAATTAGTTCATTTATTAGAACGTCATCACAACAAACGGTTTATTCTTTTGATGGATCAGTATTATCCAAGCTGGCGCACACAAAAGAAGCTGTTGAACGAGTTACCTTTGTAGGTTACTTTTAAAATAAATTTTCAGTAAAAATACATCAAAGATTAAAAACAGGTAAAACGGTTGTAGATAAAGGCTTTACAGCCGTTTTATGATTTTTTGGTAATGTGGTAAAAAGCAGGAAAAAGCAACGATTGGCAAAAGTAAGGTTACTAAAACGTTACTTTTAAACATCGGAAACAATCGATTCAAAATACAGAACAGCCCTGTTTCCAAAACAAATACATTGGACGATTTGCCAACGAAAGACCTTTTTGAGTTTATTCCACAGGAGCATTCGACTAATTTCGATTTAGGATTATTCAGCTTGCTACCCGATGCACAGGGCGTGGATTACGAGGAAGAACAGTTTGCCAAACGAATGAAGAAGAAAAAGAGACGATTGCAATAAAC
>CANQRD010000176.1 GCA_947626185.1 uncultured Flavobacterium sp. | reverse complement strand
GAAAGATAAAAAAGTATTTTAACAAAATAAGGGAGTAATATTTGTTTAAAGAAGAAATCCTAACGATTTGTTAAGTAAATTGTTAGGATTTTAAGTTTGTTGAGTCACCAAGTAGTTAATGTCTTGAATAATTTTTTTTGATCTATAAGTTTATTTAATTGTCTCTTAAATATTTTATTGTTTTGATTTTTATAGATTCGGTTGTTATACTTTTTTTCCCTTTAACTACAATTTTGATTCTTAGCTATTGTATAAGTTTAAAAATAAAGATCTTTTATTGTCTAGTAAAATAGTTTTATCGTTTAAAGATGCAGGATATTTATTGAGATAACTTAGAAATATTCCTTCCAACTAAGTTTATTAGACACTCTGTACTCATTAGGAGATTGTCCCATTTCCTTTTTAAAAAACTTTGAAAAGTAACTTGGTAAAGGAAATTGCAATTCATAAGCAATTTCGGCTATATCTAAATTTGAATTTAACAGAAGTAGTTTGGCATACTCTAAAGTAACTTCATTAATAAATTGTTTGGCTGATCTACCTATTACTTTTTTAATACAGCGATTCAAATAATTCTCTGAAATAGACAATTGATCGGCATAATAACTCACTGATTTTTCTTGGATATGGGATTGAATAACCAATTGTTTGAACTGAAATGCAATGTCTAATTCTCTGGAATTGAAATTATAACTTTCAGAATAATGATTCAATCGAGATAACATAGAATAAAAAATAGGTACATATACAGAAGGTCTTGGCAAACTAATACCTAACTCACCGTACAATAACAGCATACTGGCAGTAAATGCCTGTACATCATAATAGTCTAATTTATAATATGGAATGTATTTAAATGCTTCCTTATTATCATGCATCAATAAATACTGTGTAAAAATATCTGATTCATAAAAAATAACATATCCCTGTACATCTTCTGACATATATTGTGTTGCTGTCCAAACACCTTGTTTAACGTGTAAGCACTCACCTGCTGTAACTCTGTAATTTTGAAAGTTAATTAATTGCTCAAACTCACCTTGTACAATAAAAATAATCAAACTAAAAGCTGTGCGATAGGGTGTTACAGGCTTTACAATACCTGTTAAATATTCTTCAATCTTATAGACTTGCAGTGCATTCGTATTGCTTAAAATTGTTAGATCTAAATACGGTAAATATCGTTTTTTATAATCATAACTTGATAAAATAGTAGCTACTTCTTTCATACATCTATACAGTAAAATAATGTGATTAAAGATACAAAAAAATCATGTTTTTTTGATAGTCCGAAAAAGGAAAGTATAAGCATGATATAGCTATTTACTTGCTATTATAATAGGCATATGTTTGCAAAAAAATTTAATAATTATGTATTTAACTCATCTAGAAAAAGAGAAAATGCTTCTTTTATTTGCTGCTATAGTAGCAAAAAATAGAAAAGAAAAAGGACTAAAACTAAGTTATCCAGAATCTGTAGCTTATTTATCTGGTCATGTCATTGAAGGTGCAAGGGAAGGAAAAACTGTACAGCAACTTATTGAAGAATGTAATCAATTACTCACTTCTCAAGATGTAATGCCAGGAGTTCCTGAGTTAATTAAAGAGTTGCAAGTAGAGGCGATGTTTACAGACGGAACTAAACTCGTGTCTTTAAACAATCCTATATCTGAATCAAGCTCAGAGAATATGATTCCAGGTGCTTATGAATACGCCTCTGATAATATCGTTTTATCTCAAGGTAGAAAACGTATACAAATAGAAGTATACAATACAGCAGATCGTCCTGTACAAGTAGGATCGCATTACCATTTTTATGAAGTCAACCCAGCATTAGACTTTGATCGTGAAAAAACAAAAGGCTATCACTTAGATATTGCTTCTGGTTTATCTATAAGATACCAGTAAACTTTATCTTTTTAGCTAAAGGAAATAGTTCGAGTGCAGATGCGCTAAACGAAATGGTAACAGCAGGTGCAGGTGGAATGAAAATTCATGAAGATTGGGGAAGTACTCCTTATGTACTGAATAAATGTTTGGAAGTAGCTGACGAGGCAGATATTCAGGTTTGTATTCATACTGATACTTTAAATGAGGCGGGATTTGTTGAAGACTCATTGAATTCATTTAACGGAAGATCTATTCATACTTACCATACCGAAGGAGCTGGAGGTGGACATGCACCTGATTTATTAAAAGTTGTAGAGTACGATAATATTTTACCATCTTCTACTACACCAACTAATCCATTTACAATTAATACAATAGACGAACATTTGGATATGATGATGATATGCCATCATCTTGACAAGAATATACCGGAAGATATTGCATTTGCAAAATCAAGAATACGCGAACAAACAATTGCAGCAGAAGGAGTTTTACATGATATGGGAGCAATTTCAATGATGAGTTCGGATTCTCAAGCAATGGGACGTATAGGAGAAGTAGTAACACGTACTTGGCAAATTGCCGATAAAATGAAAAAAGATTTTGGTCCACTAACTCCTGATACAACAAGCGATAATTTTAGAGCTAAACGCTATGTAGCAAAATACACTATAAACCCAGCAATTACACATGGAATATCAGAATATGTAGGTTCTGTTGAGGTAGGTAAAATGGCAGATTTAGTTTTTTATCGTCCATGTGCATTTGGAATAAAACCAGAGATGGTGCTAAAAGGAGGAGTAATTGCTTATGCAGGAATGGGTGATCCAAACGCATCTATATCTACCCCTCAACCTTATATGTATCGCCCGATGTGGGGAACTTTTGGTAAAGTAGTAGGTGAGATTTCGGCTTTATTTGTAGCTCAACAAGCTATTGATCAAGGTGGATTGAAAGAATTAGGTGTTGAGAAGAGTCTAAAAGCAGTTAAAAATACACGTAGTGTAAAAAAATCAGATTTAATTCATAATTCAAGTCAGCCACATATCGACATGAATCACGAAACTTATGAAATACACATAG
>CANQRD010000175.1 GCA_947626185.1 uncultured Flavobacterium sp. | reverse complement strand
ATCCTGCCACCCCGACTTTTTCGGCATCAGAATGCACCTAAATCCGTAAGTATAAATTACTTACGGATTTTTTTATTTTTAAATATATCATAATAATCCATTGTAAATCAATCTAAATGTGGGATCAATGACAAAACTTTTCGACTAATCCACAAGTTTTGTCATTGATCCGAAAAAACTACAGAAGCATTTGTAAAAGACATTCGCAATAATACACGTCGTATCTTTGCAGAGCAAAAAAAATTAATAGTTATGTAAGCCTTGCGAGCAGAGATTTTATTGCTGAGTTGTGTAGAAAATACAGTATTCCAGATTCTCAAAAAGATCTTGTGATTGAATTAGCTTTAGAATATTCTGAGTTATCCTCTAGAGAATTGGCTTTTAAAATCACTGATAAGCAAGGGATTTATTTATCAGAATCTAGTGTTTATCGCATCTTAAAGCAACGCGGATTAATTGCTGCTCCAAATCAAATCTTACTTGCTACATCCAACGAGTTTAAAAACAAAACACAATTTGTACATCAAATGTGGTCAAATCAAGTTTACGAGATTCACGAACTCCAAAACATATAAATAAAAAACTAATTCGTAAACTGATTTTACTTATTTCAAAATTATTGGATGGGGTTGGTATTATTTAAGCACAGTTTTAGATGATTACAGCAGGTACATCATTCACTGGGAATTATGTAGTTCGATGAAGGCTGAGGATATAAAAAGAACCGTGAACACTGCTATTACAAAGGCTCGATTAAAAACAAAAAAGATGCCAAAATTACTATCGGATAATGGTCCTTGTTATGTTTCAAAAGAACTAAAAATGTATTTAAAAGATCACCTAAAAATGAAGTAAGTACATGGTAAACCAATGCATCCACAAATGCTTTAGCATTCAATGAAACTTTAATATAAAACAAAACCAATGAATTATACTCAAGGTAAAATTGAACGCTATCACAGAACAATGAAAAATATGGTTAAACTAAATCATTTTTATCATCCAGAAGAATTAATTCAAGCTTTAAATGAATTTGTTGAAAATTACAACAATAACAGATATCACGAAGCTTTAAACAACCTAACACCAGCTGATGTTTACTATGGAAGAACGGATAAAATACTCAAGCAAAGAGCTATTATTAGGCAAAAAATAATTGCAAAAAGAAGACAATTGTATAATCAAAAAAAAATACTAATTTTATAAATCAAACACTGTCTGACTTTCTACAAGAAAGTATTCAATTTAGTTTGAAGACGTACACATCGTGTTTTGTGATTAGTAAATTTTTAAATTAATAAAAAAATGAAAAGAGAAGTTTTAGTATTAATGATAGCTAGTGTTCTTTCATTGACGAGTTGTATGAATAAGTCGTCTTCTGATAAGAATGAAGATAACGCTCCTGTCTCTGTAACAACGGAAGCTTTATCAAACTCAGCAGAAACTTTTGATTATTTAGATAATGATCTAATTATTGAATTAAATGATCTTATTGTAAAGAACAATATAACACAAGATGAGGATATTATTAGTTTTTATATTCCTCAACAAGAACAAACAGAAGGTAATTATAGTTATACTGTTTCTATAAAAAATATTGATAAGGCTACAAATGAATATACTGTTGTAGAAACTGGCTTGCCAGACGATTCTATAGAAGCTATTAAAACAATAATTATCATAGAAAATAAAAACAATCTTCCTGTTGTTGTATCTATTAAAAAAAATTACAGATGCTATAGAGGTCATAAAGAATGGAGTGCCGATAAATGTGATTAACCTACAATAGAAACTACATGTACTTATAAATAAGATAGTATTTACAGACAGATAGAAAATAACACATACGTTGTTAACCGTTGGGTGTAATTAAAGTCGTATTCAAAAAAAGGGTAAATGAAAAATGAGGTGTGTTTACAAACCTACCTCATTTTTTAATTTTATTAAATATAGTTTATTATAAAAATATGAGCGTAGGTAAAAGTATTAAAGACGAAATACTTTTAGAAAATTAAATTTGTTTTTGCTATAAATAATTACGCTAAATGGAATACATTAGTTGATTGATTTGTTGATTTTAAAATGTCTTTTTTTGTTATATATTTTATAAATAATAAATGGAGCTGCTGTAGTAACAACAAAACTACATATTAGAATAATAAAATAACTTTTCCCCTCGCTAGCAGACATCGACGATGGAATAGAAAATGCGGCATATAATGCTAATAAAGAAAGTATTAATCCAGATCCACCGAAGAAAATCTTACCAATAATTCCTCCTGGAACAGAATAATCTCTTGGTGCGTTTTTATGACGAAATACAACAACAAAATATGCAACGAAAAACAAAACATATGCACTTAAATAAATAACAACAGTAAGTGAAATTGCTGTTTGAAAAGATATATTTGCTCCAGAATTACCTGATCCAAAAGTTAAAATTGCCGCCCAAATTGAAACAATCGCACCTTGAATTAATAATATAAAAATTGGAACACCTTCTTTATTTTTCTTTGCTAAACGCGCTGGTAAATATCCTTGTTCAGCCACATATTGAAGCCCAGAGGTTGGCCCTATTACCCATGAAGATACTTGTCCAAAAATTCCAAAACAAATTAATAATCCTGCAACCATTACCATCCATGAATTTTTACCTGGTGAAATTAATGCACGAAAGGTATTAATTAATCCCTCATTTGATGATATTTCTCCTTCAATAACCATAGCTACAATACTTCCTCCTAGAGTACATAAAACAACACCAACCAAAACTAAACTCATCATAATTAATGGGTAGCTACGCTTAAAGTTTTTTAACCCAACAGCTTTAGGTGCTGAAGCTTCTACTCCCATATAAGTTAATACAAAAGCTGTCATTGCAGTAAGATTTCCTTCTTTTGGAAAAAAATCAACACCTGTAAAGTTAGTTGAAATAGTATGTCCCTTACTAAAATAATAAACTGCCAATGCAGTTAAAGATATCACGGGTAAGACAATTCCAAAAGAAAATCCTAGTTTTGCAATTTTTGCAGTAAAAGAAGTTCCT
>CANQRD010000174.1 GCA_947626185.1 uncultured Flavobacterium sp. | reverse complement strand
GTACAAAGTTTATCATTCTTCCTTCGATTGAACTTTAGTGCTAAAAATCCCCGCCTTCGGCAATACTCAAATCGTTACCTGCTATGTTAGAACGACCGCACAGAACGACACGTTTTGACCGACTGACAACCGACATTTGCAGAACTAACGGGGAAAGCTGAAAACCGAATAGAGTAAGCACAAATGAAAAACCAATACTGATGATTTTAAAATTAGATGGCGGAAAAGTGGAACTCCGTAAAGACAATGGTTCGTATGTGAGAACAATAGTATCAAGTAAAGCTGTTGACGCTGACCTAAACAACAACGAAACACTTATCGTAATTACTTACCTTGACGGAAAAGTTGAACTTAGAAAAGAAAATGGTTCTTACGTGAGGACAATTGTAAGTAGTAAAGCAAAAAGAGCAAGATTTCAAGGTTCTGACATTGCAGTTACTTTGGATAGCGGAAAAATTGAACTTAGGAAAGAAAACGGTTCTTACATCAGAACAATATAATAATTTATGCGGTGGCTTCGCCACCGCTAATTTTTAAATCAAGAATATTAATGTCAAGCGGATTTGTAACCCCAATAACAATAAAAGATGCGATAGATAATATCGTTAGTAGAAATTATTTGCTTCCTGCAATACAAAGAAAGTTTGTTTGGAGTAGCTACCAAATTGAAGTTCTATTTGACAGCATAATGCGTAGTTATCCAATTAACTCGTTTATGTTTTGGGAAGTAAAAGAAAATAAAGTTAAAAACGAATTTAAGTTCTATCAATTCTTAACAGAATATAGACAGTTCTTTAAAGAAGATAATCCCGACATAGACACAAAAAGTAATCCTGACTTTAAAGCAGTTATTGACGGACAACAACGACTAACGAGCCTATACATTGGATTAAAAGGTTCTTATGCGTACAAACTTCCAAGAAAATGGTGGTATGATAATGAAGAAAATATTCCAACAAGACATCTTTATTTAAATCTATCAAATCCTTTGCCTGACGAGAACGAAAGACAAATGATTTTTGATTTTCAATTCCTTACAAAACAAGAATTTGAAAAAAAGTTTGCAACTGGCGACATTTGGTTTAAAGTTAATGACATCTTGAAATTTGAAAAAACTAATGACCTTGACAACTTTATAGAAGAAAGTGGTTGGTTATCAAAAACTTTTACAAAAGATACGATTAGGCAACTTCGCAAAGTAATTTTTGAAGACAAGTTAATCAACTACTACCTTGAAACCACTCAAGAAATAGATACTGTTTTAGATATTTTCATTAGGACAAATAGTGGTGGCGAACCATTAAGCTTTTCCGATTTACTAATGTCTATCACAACAGCACATTGGAAATCTGATGCAAGAAAAGAAATTCCTGACGTTGTAAACAAAGTGTTTGAAATTGGAAATCCTGGATTTTTAATTAGTAAGGATTTTGTGCTTAAAACCTGTCTTGTGCTTTTTAATGACAACATTAAATTCCAAGTCAAAAATTTTGACCAAAGCAATGTAATTGTATTTGAGGAAAATTGGGATAGAATTAAGAAAAGCATAATTGAAGCATTTATATTACTTTCAAATTTAGGATTTAACAACCATAGTTTAAGAGCTAAAAATGCCGCAATACCAATTATTTATTACATATATCATCGTGGAATTGAGGACGATATAAATAGTCCAATCAGACACAAAGAAGACAAATTATTGATTAGAAAATGGCTTTGTCTTTCACTTTTAAAAGGTGTATTCGGTAGTCAGTCCGACACAGTTCTAACGAGTATTAAAAAAGTAATTAAAACAGAACTTGCAGATACAAGCAAACAGCCTGCTTTTCCACTTGAAAAAATAAAAGATGAGTTTAAAGCAAACCCAGCAAAAAATCTTTCATTTGACGATGACTTTATCGAAGGGCTATTGACAACTCAAAAAGATGCTTCGGATTGTTTTCCAATATTATCATTGATATATTCACATTTAAATTTTGGCAATCAAGATTATCATAAAGACCATTTGCATCCTGCGAGCTATTTCTACAATAGCAAAAGAGCGAATTATCAAACGGACGAAGATTTTCAATTTTATACTGACCCAACAAATTGGAATAGTATTTTAAATCTTCAATTGCTTAATGGAACTTTAAATCAATCTAAACTTGATACACCTTTAAAAGATTGGGTAGAAAATAACAACATTGATAAAATCAACCAGTTAATTCCTGAAATTGGGAAAGACGAAAATGATATTGACTTTAATGTCAGTTTAGACATTGCTGACTTTAAAACATTTTTGACAGAACGCAAAAAGTTACTTGTTGGACAATTAAAAAAAATGGTAGTATGACAACTGGTAAACATTTGAGATTTACGAAAGAAGAATTGATAGAGCTACTTAGGGAAATCGAAGAGAAAAAGGCAAACGCAATTAAAAATCAGAATTATGAAATGGCTGCAAACTTTCGTGACAGAGAAAGAGAAATAAGGGAACAAATAGGCGACAATGACAATAAACACAGCAGGTAACAGTCGTTTGGCTCAATGGCGGGTGACGTGGTTAATTGAACATTCTACCTCGCATCTACTTTTGTGGTGTATTGACAGTTTTGAACTCCGAAATCCGCCACTGCGCCAAGCGCCAAAACGTTAGCCGTAATTTTACAAACTGTATGTTATCAATTGTATGAAAATCAAAAAATCTAAGAAAATAACAAATTTTATAATAATCATTGTTACAATACTATATTTTATTACAAAACCTTATTTAAGAACTCTAGATATTAATAATTCATTTTGGAAAATAATAATTGGTTCCCTTCCTAATTTAACGAGTTCTATATTTTTTCCGCTATTGTTTATTTATGATTTATATAAAGCAAAATCTCTCCAAGAACTGACGAAAATTAACCGAAGAGTAAATATAATAATGATAATAATAACTTTAATTTTAATTTCAGAAGAATTTTATCCTTTACTTTCAGGCTCAAAAGTTTTTGACTTTTGGGATATTATATTCTCATTAATAGGAGTTACGTTTGCTTTTTATTATAAAACCAAATTAATAGAAATCATAAAAATAAATAAAAACTACGGCTAA
>CANQRD010000173.1 GCA_947626185.1 uncultured Flavobacterium sp. | reverse complement strand
ATCACAGGGCGAAGATTATGAGGAACAGGATTTTGCTAATAAGATGAAGAGAAAGTGGAAGCGTAAAAGGTGAGTTTTAAGTCTCTTATGAATGTACTATTTATGAAGAAATAATGGCGTATATTAGCTAAAATCGAAAAATAGTCATTTCGGTGAGAATACACAATATAATCCTGATTTGAACCACTACAGTAGATACGAGAATATCATTTATAAATAGTGAAAATAAAAAACTGGATAATAATTGTCACTATTCTATAGCAAAGTATTACAATATTAATTTATTAAATGGAACCAATATCAATTACTATAATAACATACGTATCTCTAAAATTTGTTGATCAATTTATAACAGAAGAAGGTTACGGAAGGCTAAAAAAACTTTTCTTCCCAACAAAAAAGTATCAAAGTAGACTGGTTAAAATAATATATGATACAGTTGAGGAGTTTGAGAAAATAAAACCCCAAAAAAACGTTTCAAACAAGTTCCCTTTTTATCATTCCCAAATTTTGTTTGATGAACTAAACAAATATATTCTATTTAACAATTCACAACCCAATCATAGTTCTGTAATTGAATTATTGAAAACTAATTCCAACATTTTGATTCCTAGTACCAGTGAATTGGAGGCGTTTTATGGGGTTTTCACAGAAAAGATTAACAATGACAATAAACTTAAAAAGTTATTTATTGAAGAAAATTACAAGGCCAAAATCTTTGATTTAGGTGAAAGTCTCAATAGAATAGAAAGAAAAATAGACACAATAAGTTCAACTCTTCAAACGCTTCACTCAGAAACGACATTTCAACCTAATCAAAAATGGTTCATTGATCAATGTAAATCATCAATTGATGACCTAGGAAAAAGGTACACGCCTGAGCTAAATGTAAAACTTGAAATATCTGAAATATTCGAAGGCCTAGGACGAACCGAACAGTTTAAAAGGAGGGTGACAAAGCAATTTGATCAGTTTCTGATAAAAGGGAAAAAAGTATTAAAGAATCAACCTGAAGTTAAAGAAAGTCTTGAGAACTTAGAAATCGCATTTGATGAATTACAGTGTTTATTTCACAATACTGTTTTCTTGGGAACTGCAACAATTCCAATAAATGACTTTGAAGACCTATTGAACAGGTCTCAAAGCTCTGTTCATGATATTTATGACTACTATATAACGGAAGAACGTAAAATACAAAAAGAAAAAAATGACTACCAATATTATCATAAACACGGAACTGAATTAAGAAATATTAGAGAGTTTGAACACGAGCTTTCTACTTTTCAAAATTTAATTCATGATTCTTCATTTAAGCTTGCAAATAATTCTTTTTTACTACTTGATGGTGAAGCTGGTATCGGAAAGTCTCATTTGATTGGAGATATAGTTTCTAGGAGAATTAGTAGTGGGTATGAAAGTGTTTTGCTTCTTGGCCAGCATTTCGTTACAGAAGAAGACCCATGGACGCAAATTTTTAAAAGACTTCAAATCAACTCAAAGGCTGAAGATTTTCTTCGAAAGTTAAATCAACGAGCTCAAGAGTCAGGAAAGAGAATAATTCTTTTTATTGATGCAATCAATGAAGGAAAAGGTAACTACTTTTGGAATGAGTTCATAAAAAGCTTTGTTAATGAGATAAAGAAGCATGAATGGCTTGGGCTTGTATTGACTATAAGAACTTCCTATAAAAACTTGATAATTCCTGAAGAAGAGATACTTAGCTTAGACCTAGTTGAATACCATCATTATGGGTTTAGAAATATCGAATATGAAGCAAGTAGATTGTTTTTTGATAATTATAATATTGAATTACCTAATGTACCATTGTTGCATCCAGAGTTTCAAAATCCACTTTTCTTAAAACTATTTTGTGAAGGAATAAACAAAGCTGGATTAACACGCATTCCTGATGGTCTTCAAGGAATAACTTCGATTATCAGCTTTTTTATTAAAAATGTAAATATTGTTTTATCGAGACCGAAAAGAGTTGGGTACTCGGATAGTTTAAATCTAGTACAAAAATCAATTGATGCTTTAATAAAGTTCAAAGTTGACAATCAACTTCAATATATTCCATACGAACAAGCATATAAAGTAGTCAATGAATCTGTTTCAACCTATATTGATAAAAAAGGGTTTATAGATGAATTAATTACAGAAGGTGTACTATCAAAAAACCTCTTTTGGAAAGAAGCAGATAATTATGAAGAAGGTGTTTATTTGGCCTACGAACGATTTGAAGATCATTTAACTGTTAAATATTTACTTGAACAATTTCCACAATTAGAAAAAGAGTTTGCCGCTGATGGTAAGTTTTATATTTACGTGGAGGATGTAAATGCAATTCATCGGTATAAAGGATTAATTGAGGCTTTTTCAATTCAGATTCCGGAAATTAAAGGTTATGAGTTTTACAACCTTATTCCTGATCTTAAAGATAAATATCCAATTATTGAATCTTTTATCGAAAGTTTACTTTGGAGGAAGGTCGAAACCATTAATGAAGAGTCAAAGCAATATGTAAATGAGTACGCATTTCTTTACCAAGGAACATTTGATTATTTCTGGGAAACTATTCTTGCGGTTACAGGAATACCAAATCATTTCTTTAATGCTCATTTTTTACATAATCATTTAATTCAATATTCTCTTCCTAAAAGGGATGCTTTCTGGACTCAATTTTTAAAACATAAATTTACAGATGATTCATCAGTCAAGCGTCTAATTGATTGGGCTTGGAGTGAAACAGATAAATCACATATTTCAGATGAGTCAGTTTTGCTTTCAAGTATTACCTTAACATGGTTTCACACTTCTACCAATAGAAAATTAAGAGATTATTCCACAAAATCACTGGTTTGTTTATTGAAAAATAGGCTTAATGTATTGTTAGAGCTCCTGAAAATGTTTGAAGGAGTTAATGACCCTTATGTTTATGAACGTCTATTTGCTGTTGCTTACGGATGCGTATTAAGAACAGGTCAAAGGGAAAAAATAAAAGAACTAACTGAATATATTTTTAAAACGATATTTAGCGATCCGGCATCTGTAATTCCACACATATTATTAAGAGATTATGCAAGAGGAGTAATTGAATATGCACATTATCT
>CANQRD010000172.1 GCA_947626185.1 uncultured Flavobacterium sp. | reverse complement strand
AGGGTACATAACTTGTATTATGAAGTAAAGTTAGAAAACTTATCTTAAAAACATATTTAATAACAACAAAAAAGCCTCACATTTCTGTAAGGCGTTCTGTATTTTGCACCCCTTCTTGGGCTGTCACTCAAGTCCCGAGTTCCTTTATTCATGAGGGTTCCTTTATATCAAATGTTTATTAGAAACCGAATTTTACACCTTTTACTTTTAGACTACCTTAGTATCTTTTGTAATAAAAGTTGACAAACCCAATAAAACCGTTTTAAACAACAAAAAAGCCTTACATTTCTGTAAGGCGTTCTGTATTTTGCTCCCCCTCTTGGGCTCGAACCAAGTCCTGAATTCCCTTTATTGATGAGGGTTTCCATATATCAGATATTCGTTAGAAACCGAATTTTACGCCTTTCGTACAAATATAAATCATTTTTAAGTAAGGTTGTCAACTTTTTTTGCAAGAATTATTACACCACCATTTTGACAATACGATATTGTGCAATCGTGCTTTCTTTTCTTTCTTCCGTGCATAGGGTAAGACACACTTATTGACAAGTTTTGGCTTGCGGGTCGGCTTTGAGCGGCTTGGCAATGTGTGTGGCTTTGAAGCGTTGGCTTGTCATTTCTTAATCTCTGTTTTTTTGTTCGGTTTCGTTTTTTACACTGAGCGATAACGGTTACGTATATGAAACGTTTGGCATTTCGAAGCACTTTCCTGTCAAGTTACACATACTTTTGATACGGGCTGAAACCTTTGATAACAAACTGACTGCCAAATGTTTTATATACGATGTTAGCGGTTTGTTCTTTTTTTTGTCACCGTAAATATTCAATATCAACACCTCTGTCGTGCATATGGAGTATACAGTTATACAATTCCCCATTTTTAAGATTAATTGTCAAACCATAATCAGCAAATGAAGCTCCCATCGCATCGTGTCCATAACCACGCAAAACAATTTTATCATTTGTTTCTTTTATTATTTTCATTTGTTTTGGAGCCATTTGAACATTATTTTGCCAAACTGGATGATTTCCGTCAAGATTATAAAGTGTTACAGTTAAACGTTCACCACCACTAATGTTTGGCTCGACTTTTACAGCTCTTCCTGCTCCACCGTGTGGACCTGAGACGTGATTACCATTTTCATAGCGAAGATGGTCTGATGATTTAAATACAAAGTCTAATTTCATTTGTGTTTCGTTTTATGTGTTTTGATTAAGTTAATTTAATGTTTTGTGAATTTACTTTGCTTAGCCATAACCTGGCAATTTCTGCCTTTAAGTCTTCTACCTTAGAAGAATTTTGGAAGTAATCGTTTGCAACTTCTTCAATATTTTCAGCATTAAGTAGATAAAAGTCAGAAGTTTTAAAACTTTCTAAATCGTCACCAAACGAAAGTTCAGCAATGCAATAATCTCCACATTCCGCACCATATTTCTCATTCAATAAATTATAAAATTCATTTGAATGAATTGGTTGAACTATACAATACTCGCCTAATCCAACATCTTCATATTTTTTGCGAATAATTTTGTTTGTTATCCTGCTATAAACATAAAGTTGAGAGTACCCGTCATCAAGTTCTTCATTTTCTGAAAAGTGTCCGAACACTTTCAACAAAAAATCTCTTGAGAAATCTGTATTTTTTACATTCAGTAAATTTTTATCAAATTTCTTTATTGGTCTGGCGAGTTTGTTGCTATCAAACATTATAATGTCAAACAGTTCAAATGTTTTTGAGTCACAGTATTTTTGTTCAAGGTAGGATATTTCTTGTTCGTTTAGATGTGGAAATTTTAAACCAATGTTTAGTAAGTTTTGTGCTAATTCTTTACAAGAATCGGGAAGCATAAACAAATAAAACTCCTTTTCGTTTAGAAACTCTTTTAGTTCTTCAACTCGATGTAATCTTCCGTAGTAGTAGCAAAGTTCAGGAAAGTTAGTTTCATTGGTTGCCGCAGAACCGTGAATAAAATGATATTTTGCTATGGCCAAGAGAGATTTTATGTCTCCATTTTCTGCACATTTTCTTCTTAGTTCAAAGCGTTCCTTAACTTTCATTTTTTCCAATTCAGCATCGTCTATTTTTATTTTATTATAGACTTTGGTTTTAATCCATTTCAAAGCTAATGCTTGTTGGGTTTCTTGATATATATCGGAGTAATCCTCTCGTAATTCTAAAACTCTGTCCTGATATTTTTTGCTGAATATTTCGTGAAACTTTTCTTGAATGTGATTGCTATTTGCTAAATCGTCAATGGTCAAATCATTATCGTAACTAAACTCTTTTAAAATCTCCTCTGAAAAATAATCAACGAAAGAATTAAAGGGTTCTTTGCCATTTGATTGTTTTTTGTATTCATTAAGGAAATCGGATAATTTAAGTCTGTCTATTAAAATATATCTTTCCTCATCAACAAAATCGATTGGCTCGCCATTTGTGATTCTATTTGCAAGTCGTCTAGTCGCAATACTTTGGTCGCCAATATGTGATGAAAAATAGCCTTGAACGTGGCTTAAAACATCGCCTTTTAATTTGTCAAAATAAACAAGTTCGTCATTTGTTCTACTAAGTCCGAAATATGTTGCGGCTAAAACTTCATCGTCTAAATCGTCAATAGAAAGTTCTGGCTCAATTTCTTGTTCATCAACAGTTGGAGAGATTTGATTTAGACGTGAAAAATCTAAATCGTTTTCATTAAAATCGTCATCATCTGTATCAATCTGAAATGCAACTTGCGGAAATTTTTCGTCAATATGTTGGATTAAAGTGTCAATATCATTCTCTCCAAGCACTTGTCGCATATTATTCATTGAAAACATACTATTTTCAATTGCAGTATCAATACTTCGTTTTGCTTTGTGTGCAATTCTATACGATTGTTCAATTTGTCCGATATAGTAATTTCCAAGCGCTAAATGATATAGAGTTTTTGGTTTTCCAATATCTTCATCCTCTGTCATTTCATTGGCTTTTTTGAAATGTTCAAGAGCTTTTTTAACTGAATTTGCGTCCTGTTTGTCTAACAGTTGTTGTCCTTGTTGTATGTGAAAAGAAAAGTCCATATTAATATTATTATTATTTCAATTGATATTGTCGTGTGTCTTTTTAGAATAACCGCTAACACCCAAATATACGAAACTATTTATATTTACAAATGGCTACAAATGCTTAAATTCGTCTTTTTTGTCCATTACATAACAAA
>CANQRD010000171.1 GCA_947626185.1 uncultured Flavobacterium sp. | reverse complement strand
GACAATCAACGAATTTAATCAAATAATAAATAGTAATAAAGCTGCTTAACTAATTGTCCAGATTTCATTAGGATATCTATATCCCAATTCTTGGAGTTCTTTTAGGTATTTATGATAAGTAGGCAGCGTAGTAATATGTGCATATTTCATGAGTTTACGCCTACTAACTCTAATTATTTTACATTGCTTTTGTACAAATGCAAATTGTACGATACCAATAAGTAGAGCAAAATGCAGACATTGAGTCTAGCATCATTTTTAAGCTCTATTATATAATGAAGTAGTTTATTTGAAATACTCAAACCATAATTATTTTATTTTAAACGAATTTATGAATTACCTTGATATTACACTTATAAAAAATTACATTTGATTAAATTTTTTTTAAATGCGAAAGTTGTTTTTTATTCTATTTGTACTACAAATGCCTTTTGTTAGCTGGTCACAAGAAAGGGAACTAAAACCAGTGCCTGAAATTGAAGCGGAGATAGAGGATACTTTAAAATATAGTATTCCTGAAATTTTTATTGGGTTTGATGCAAAAGAGAAAGCTTACCGAAAAGACATGAATATTCTTCGCAATAGAATTCGAAGAGTATATCCGTATGCACTTGCAACAGCTGAAAATTTAACTATTTTGAATGAGAATTTATCTAAGATGACAAATAACAGTCAAAAGCGTCAATATATCAAACGCTCTCAAAAATATTTAGAAGAGCAATTTAAAGAGCGCTTAAAAAAGTTATCTCGAAATGATGGAAAAATACTATTAAAATTGATTTATAGAGAAACTGGCCAAACAGCTTATAGCTTAATTAAAGAATTTAGAAGTGGATGGACGGCTTTTTGGTCTAATACCACAGCTAAAGCTTTTAGTTTGGATTTGAAATCTCAATATCATCCAGACACAGACTTAGAAGATTTTTATATAGAAACTCAGTTGAATTATTTGTTTTTCATGAATGAATTGAAGTATAGTCGAGGAAAGGAAAAATTAAATATGAATGATCTAAGAAAAATGTGGCAGATGAGAATGTCTGATGATGAGCTTTTTCCTATAGAGCTTAGAGAATAATTGGTGCTTTATAAAAAATCGACTACCTTTGTAGTAAGATTAAGTTTATGGAACAATTTATCGTATCTGCAAGAAAATACAGACCACAAACCTTTAAAGAAGTAGTAGGCCAACAAGCTATTACAAACACTTTAATAAATGCTATTGAGAGTAATCATTTGGCTCAAGCACTTTTATTTACTGGACCTAGAGGTGTAGGAAAAACTACATGTGCACGTATTTTGGCGCGCAAAATTAATCAAGAAGGATATGATGATCCTACAGAAGACTTTACTTTTAATGTATTTGAGCTAGATGCAGCTTCCAATAATTCTGTTGATGATATTCGAAACCTAATCGATCAAGTTCGTATACCACCACAAACAGGAAAATACAAAGTTTATATTATAGACGAGGTACATATGCTGTCTACGGCAGCATTTAATGCTTTTTTAAAAACGTTAGAAGAGCCACCGCGTCATGCTATATTTATTTTAGCAACAACAGAAAAGCATAAGATTATTCCTACAATATTATCGCGTTGTCAAATTTTCGATTTTAAACGTATTACAATTGCAGATGCTGCAGAGCATTTAGCTTTGGTAGCAAATAGTCAGGGTATTGCTTATGAAGATGATGCTTTGCGCATAATTGCACAAAAAGCAGATGGAGCAATGCGCGATGCTTTATCTATTTTTGATAGAGTGGTTTCGTATTGTGGTAAAAATTTGACAAGAGCAGCTGTGGCTGAAAATTTAAATGTGTTAGATTTTGAATATTATATCAGAGTAACAGATTTAATTCTAGCAAATAATATTCCGGATTTATTAGTTTCGTTTGACGATGTTTTAGCTAAAGGTTTTGATGCGCATCATTTTGTTGCAGGTTTGGCTACTCATTTTAGAAATTTAATGGTTTGTAAAACTCCACAAACGGCAAGTTTATTAGAAATTGGAGATCATGGTCGTCAGTTGTTTGAAATACAAGCAGCTAAAACATCTGTTTCTTTTTTGTTAGAAGCAATTGATATTGCAAATGATGCTGATTTAAAGTTTAAATCTAGTCAAAACCAACGATTATTGATTGAATTGTGTTTAATGAAATTAGCGTCTTTAACTTATGAAGGCGAAAAAAAAAAGATAAATCATACATAATTCCAGCATCTTTAGTTTCTTTATCAGAAAAATTAATAGATAAAAAAGAAGAATTAGTTGAAAATAAAATAGAAAGTTATAATTCAATTAATACTTTAATCGAAGATATTCAAGATATAGTAAATGAGGAGGTTGTTGTTTCTGATGATGTGCTGAATGTAGCAAATAAAACACAAATAGTACCTTCGGGAAATACAACAGAACGCTCAGTTTCGGCATTATCATTATCGAGTATTAGAAAAAGGAGAGAGCTAGAATCTTCTTTAGAAAAGAAAGTAACAAATCCTGATGATTTACCAAGAGATGCGTTTACCTATGAACAGTTGATGATTGAGTGGAATAAATATTCTGATCGCCTAACGCGTTCTGGTATTATGATTATGTCTTCATTAATGGGAATGGTAATTCCTGTTTTAAATGGTACAATGATTAGCTTAGAAATGCCAAATGAAGGTTCCAAAATTAGTTTTGACGAAAACAAATATGACTTAGCCAATTATCTTCGAAAAAAACTAAATAATTACGATATTGAAATTGAAATTATCGTAAATGAAGAAGTAAGAATTGAGAAAAAAGTTTTAGATAACAAAGAAAAATTGCAGCGGTTTATTGATTTAAATCCTGCAATGAAAATTTTTAGAGAAACTTTTCAATTAGAATTAAAATAACATAAAAAAATCCAATAATTATGATTAAAATTGGAGATGACAATAATTTAAAGTTAGCAAGGTTTACAAGTGTTGGAGCCTATTTAACCGATGGCGAAACAGATATTCTTTTGCCAACTAAATATGTACCTAAAACATCTTCTGTAAATGATGAGTTAACGGTTTTTGTATATTTAGATCAGGAAGAAAGACCTGTTGCAACAACATTAGAACCTTATATTTATATTAATGAATTTGCTTTGCTAAAGGTAAATTATGTGAATCAATTTGGTGCATTTTTGGATATGGGTTTGGAAAAGGATTTATTTGTTCCTTTTGCTGAGCAAGCTCGTCCAATGAAAGAAGGAAATTGGTATTTGATTTATATGAGTTTAGA
>CANQRD010000170.1 GCA_947626185.1 uncultured Flavobacterium sp. | reverse complement strand
TGTGCTACTGATGTTGAAGAGGTGGTAACCAACGGATGGTCGCCTTCTAAACGAGATCAGCCTACAGCAAATTCGGGAATCGTGGTCGAATTAAAATTAGAAGATTTTAAGCCTTTTGAAAAACACGGAGCCTTGGCAGGAATGTATTTTCAACAGCAAATAGAGCATACTGCTTGGAAGTTAGCGGGAAAAACGCAGCAGGTTCCGGCACAACGAATGGTCGATTTTTCAAATAAAAAGATTTCAGATTCTTTACCTAAAACCTCTTATGTTCCCGGAGTGGTTTCAGCAGAATTAGGTGACGTTTTTCCTTCGTTTTTAACAGATATCATGCGTCAGGGATTTCAGGAATTCGGAAAAAGTATGAAAGGATATTTTACTAATGATGCAGTTTTACATGCACCCGAAAGTAGAACATCATCGCCTGTTCGTATTCCAAGAAACGATGAAACATTGGAACATTTGCAAATAAAAGGATTGTACCCATGTGCGGAAGGAGCTGGTTATGCAGGCGGAATTATTTCAGCAGCTATTGATGGCGAAAAATGTGCCATAAAATGCGTCGAACAAATTTTTGGGTATAGAAATTAATGGTAAACCTCACAGATTTTAAAATCTGTGAGGTTTTATTAGTTTAAAAGTTAATGAGCACAGTCATCGATTTTGGTCGCTGTAACTGTTACGCTGCTGGCATCAGGGTACATAATAGCATATACACTTTCATATGCTGTTATCAAAGAGGCTAATTGTGTGGCATCTATACAATTAGTTTCAGTTATAGGTATTAGTTGAATGATGCTGTTAGTGGGAGTACCTGTAACAACCCGTGCTGTAAGGTCGTAATAAGCTGTATGATTAAAAAATTCTTGCGATTCTTTTGTTAAAACCTTTTCAGCAGTTAATGCACTAAAATTTTCTAATGCAAAATCTTTTTCTCCATTACCAGCAAAAGATACCATAGATCCGAGAGTGAATACGCTGAGTGTAATAATTTTTTTCATAATATTTAAAATAATTATAATTAGTTTTGTGAAGATAGTTTATAGTTTTTAATAAATAATATTTTTTATTCTATTTGTTTTCAGTATTTTATAAATAAAATTCCGTGCCAAAGAATACTGAAAAAAAACTTTGTTTTTTTATTTTAATTGCCCAATTATAATAAAAACTATATCTTTAGAATAAATATTAAAAATAAAGATTATGAAAAAAAATACCCTTTTATCAGTAATAATGTTATTGTTTTGCAGTGGCTTGTCGGCACAACAACTGTATAGCGAAGACTTTGAGAATTTTACCCTTGGCAATGTAACTACATCTTCTGACGGTCAAACTGCAGGGCAAGGCGGTTGGTTTTTCACTTCAAATTATACACTTGGCCAGTCGGTACCTTTTGAAAACCTGTGTCAAATACAAAGCGATCCTGCAAAAGGTAAGGTTATTACAATGCTACCATACTCATTATATCCTTATTCAATAGGCGGTGGCTCCTCTATTAATAATAACTTAAATACTGTAATAACAAACCGAACGCTTGGTAATGATGTTTTAAAGTTAGAAATAGATTTTTATACAGGACCACAAAGTAACTCTCTTAACGCTATCTATTTTGGCTTAGGTAAAATTGATGTTTTAAGAGTTGTTGGCTTTACGTTTGATAGTGATACAGGTGAGTTAAAAGGAACATATTACGACGCTACCACTACACCATTACCAACAAATTATCAAACAAATCTTGGAAATAACAGCCAACCCTTAACAATGCCTTTTAATTCATGGATACGCTGTGTAGTTTATGCAGATTATAAAAACAATAAGGTAGTTTATGAAATACCTTCTTTGAATATTTCTGTAGAAAATGATTTTCTTGAAAATGAGCCTTATCCAATCAGTATCACAAATAACTTACCTGATGCGTTTATTGCTTATACTCAATATTATGACCCTACCGATAATGGTTTGTTGCCAACCTATAAATTTGATAATTTAAAAGTAACCGCTCTTAATCAGGTTTTAAGTACCAAAGAAATGTTGTCTAACCAGTTTAATTTGTTTCCCAACCCAGCAACAGATTTGGTTACAATCTCTAATCAAGAAAACATAGCTGTAAAGCAAATTAAAATATACGATTTAACAGGAAAATTAATAGATACCCAGAACTTTGAAAAAAAATCAGAAATACAACTAACTGTTGATAACTTAACACAAGGGATTTATATGTTGCATTTACAAACAAATGAAGGTGTTGCGGTTAAAAAACTAATTAAAAAATAATAGATTAAGTTGTATCATTAAAACCTCACAAATTTTTAAATTGGTGAGGTTTTTTTATTTAAATAAAATGTTTATCGCATATATACATTAAAATCAGAGGAAATTAATAATTTTGCTTGTAGTACACTATCCGTGCTTCTGTGAAAGAACAATTAATTTGTTTCACAGAGATATTCAACAAATTAGTTTAGGTTTAATAATCTTAAATCTTAAACTTTAAACAAAACAAATAATGGAATTAAAATTAAACCGTCCCATTTGTTTTTTCGATTTAGAAACAACAGGGATCGATGTAGCAAGAGATCGCATTGTAGAAATATCAATATTAAAAATTTTTCCTAACGGAAATAAAGAAAGCAAAACCTGGTTGGTAAATCCTATGATGCATATACCAGCACAATCAACGGCTGTACACGGAATCACCAATGAAAAGGTAGCTAACGAACCTACGTTTAAAGAATTGGCATCGCAGGTTTATAATATGATTAAAGATTCAGATTTAGCAGGATATAATTCCGATCGATTTGATATTCCGTTGTTGGCAGAGGAATTATTGCGTGCCGATGTTGATTTTGATATGAAAAACCGAGTTTCTGTTGATGTTCAAACTATTTTTCACAAGAAAGAAGAACGTACACTGAGTGCCGCTTATAAATTCTATTGCAAAAAATCGTTAGAAAATGCCCACTCAGCTGCTGCTGATACCGAAGCAACTTACGAGATTTTAAAAGCGCAGTTAGATCATTATGATGATTTAGAAAATGATATGAATACACTTTCTGTATTTACAACTCGAAAAAAATCGGTCGATTTTGCAGGATTCATCGCCTTAAATGAAGATGGAAAAGAGATTTTTACTTTTGGTAAACATAAAGGAGCGTTGGTTGATGATGTGTTAGACAGAGAACCTGGATATTTTGGTTGGATTCAAAATGCCGATTTTCCGTTATATACCAAAAAAGTGCTTACTGCTATTAAATTGCGAAAATTGACTAATAAGTTTTAAGTAATACCATGAAAATTATCTGTGTTGGTCGTAACTATAGCGATCATATAAACGAACTTAAC
>CANQRD010000169.1 GCA_947626185.1 uncultured Flavobacterium sp. | reverse complement strand
AGAAGTTCAAGAAATTAACGGAGTACAATTCTTAGCAAAACAAGTAGATTTAGATGCTAATGGTGCAAAGGATTTGGCTTACGAAATTGGAGTAACAGGAAATAATTTCTTTATTTTATTAGGAACAGTTACTGAAGGGAAGCCAATGTTAACCGCGTATGTTTCTAAAGAGATTGTAGAAAGCAAAGGCTTAAACGCTGGGCGAGTAGTTCGTGAATTAGGAAAATACATCCAAGGAGGAGGAGGTGGACAAGCATTCTTTGCTACAGCAGGTGGTAAAAATCCTGATGGAATGGCAGATGCAATAGCCAATGCAATCAACTTTGTAAAATAATATAACGAAAAAGATTCCTAACCACGGAATCTTTTTTTTGCTAAAAATAAAAAAATGAATTTAAGTACTACAGTTCCTGTTCATTATGCTGGAAAAAAAATAACCTACAATGATAAGTTGCTTTTTTTAGGTTCGTGTTTTGCTGTTAATATTGGAGAGAAGTTTAAGGATTATCAATTTCAACAATTGATTAATCCTTTCGGAATTTTGTTTCATCCAAAAGCTATTGAAAAAATTATTCAATTAGCTGTAAGTGATTATGTCTTTTCTGAAAAAGATGTATTTATGCACAACGATGTTTGGAGTTCTTTCATGGCGCATTCTGATATGAATGAACTTGAACAAGAAGATATAGTTACAAAATTGAACGTGCGACTTTTTGATTTACAAGAAGCGCTCAAAGAAAGTTCGTTGATTAGTATTACCTTGGGTACAGCTTGGGTATATGCTTTAAGAGAATCAGGCGAATTGGTAGCGAATTGTCATAAAATTCCCAATACCTATTTTGATAAGCGATTGTTGAATTATCAAGAAATTTTGGAGAGTTGCAATACTATTGTTCGTTTAATTAGAAGAGTAAATAAGCACGCACAAATACAATTTACTATTTCGCCAGTACGTCATATTAAAGACGGTTTGGTAGAAAATCAACAAAGTAAGTCGTTGTTAATTAGTGGTTTGCATTCTGCTTTAGATCAATTGAAAGATGATAAAGTAAGTTATTTTCCTGCTTATGAAATAATGATGGATGAGCTGAGAGATTATCGTTTTTACAGAATTGATATGTTGCATCCAAATGAAGTAGCTGTAGAATATATTTGGGAAAAGGTTAAAGAATCTTTTATTGATCCATCGATGTATTCTGTAATGAAAAAAGTGGATGAGGTACAAAAAGGATTAAATCATCGACCCTTTAATCCTACAGCCGAACAGCATTTGAAGTTCTTAGATACATTAATAGAAAAGATAGATTATTTATTAGAACGATATCCTTTTATGAATTTTAGATAATTATGAAAAAAGTATTTAGAATCGTTTTAGCTTTATTTGTAATGGTATTCTTTATGGCTGCTGGAGGTTTTTTGTATAGAAATTTTACAGAAAACTCGAGTAGTAAAATTGATTATAATTCCAATCTGATTCAAGAGCAGTTAAAAAATGTAAGTAAGTTAATTGTTACTGAAGCTAATTTTACACAAGTGATGACGTATCAAGATCAGCAAAAATATTTGATGAATTTCTTGTCGTTCGATAAAAAAGCAGTGGTTATTGTTAATGCAAAAGCTACTGTAGAATATGATTTATCGCAATTAAAATACCAAATAGACGAAAAAAACAAAATTGTTCAGATTTTGTATATTCCAGAAGCAGATATCCACATTTATCCAGACTATAAAATGTATGATGTAGAATCAAGTAAGTTTAATCCATTTACAGGAGAAGATTACAATAAAATAAATGAAAAAGTTAGGAAAGATTTAGAACAAAAAGTTGAGAAATCTAGCTTGCGTACCAATGCTGAAAATAGATTGATAAGCGAATTGAGTAAAATATTAATTGTAACCAACACTTTGGGGTGGAAATTAGAGTATCGAGGAAACGTTATAAACAAAGAAAGTGACATAATTGCCACTTTCCCTTTATAAGTTTTCGATAATACTAATTCCGTCTTTTATTAAATGAGCCACTTTAGGTCTTTCTTTACTAATAATAGCTAAGCGATCAATTGCTTTTTTATAGAGTGAAGAAAGATTTTTATTTTTAGCTAATTCAGCAATTTCTACAGTTAATAACCAATCCGATTGATGTTCGGTCATTAAAGTTGAAAGAATTTCATCAAGATTATGGTCTTTATTTTCTTCTCTTTCTTGACGTACTTTAGCATACAATTCTTCAAGTTTTAGACGTTTTTCGTCTCTTTTTGCTTTGATTGTTTTTGAAGACGGAACGTGATTTATCATATTAAAACTGTTGCTGTCTGCTGGTCCAGAAAAACCAGAAACAATTGACGTACCTACAGCCATATCATATATTCCCCATTCAGGTTTAAATAAGATAGTTTCACCATGTGTTACCGTGCAATCTTTGAAGCTTATCAATTGAATTTTTCCGAAAATATTTCTTATTCCGGTAATTATTGTTCCGGCAACGGTTATATTTCCTTCAAATTCTAATGTTACATGTTTACCTTCGTAAATAGAATAAGCTTTTAAATCCTTTGGACTCATGTCTTCGATAGATAGATTAATTCCTTTTAATTTACCTATCACAGTTCCATAACCTTCAGCATGTGTTTGTACACCGTGCCCAACCAACTCTTTTTCTCTGTAAGCTAAAGCCGTTGGTCCTTTTGTTTGAATGTAGATTGGTTTTCCGTTGTGTTCAATCATAGAAGTGAATGTACCAGAAATTTGCAATCCTGTATTTAACTCAATCGTGCCCAATGCCTTAGATTCGATAAGTTTATTTACTGCATTTAAACCACCTGTTCGCAAAGCCATTGTATTGGCAAATTGCTCTAAAATTTCGCTTAAATAAGCAAAATCTGGAGTAACATATAGCTGAGGTTGCGGTTTAGTTATATCAAATCCTTGATTTGCAGCTTCTATCGTGTAGGGTAATTTTTTTACATTATCTGTCATACACCAAGCGCTCTCGCCAATAGAAGATAACAATCCGGCACCATATATTTTCGGATTTTCTACAGTGCCAATTAAGCCATATTCTACCGTCCACCAATGTAAGTTTCTAATCAAAGCCATTTCAGAAGGAGCAGATGTAATTGCTTGTAATCTATCAACCTCGTCTTCTGCTTGTTTTATATCTTTGTCGTCAACGCCTTCTGCTTCTTTTAAAATAGATAGCAAGCGAATAGCTTCATAAATTTCGTAATCATGTGCCGAAGAAATAGCCTTACAACCAATTTCCCCAAATCGTCTTAAATATTCTGCATATTCAGGGTTAGCAATAATTGGTGCATGTCCTGCCCCTTCGTGAATAATATCTGGTGCGGGTGTA
>CANQRD010000168.1 GCA_947626185.1 uncultured Flavobacterium sp. | reverse complement strand
ATCAAAAATCAAACGAGTTACAAAATTAATTATAATATAGCAGCTTAATGTTTGTTTTTGTCATAACAATCATTCCGAACTTGTTTCGGAATCTCATACTGTTTTTATAAAAAAAATATAATTAACAAAATTATTTGTTTTTTATTAATATTAATTTCAAACTATCTAATCATTGCGCAAGAGAAAGATAGTAGGTAAAAGTTTGCAACAGCTACTTAAAAAACTGCAGGTAAACACAATTAGTTAATATGAAAAAATTTTTATTTAGTGCATTGGCGTGCGTAGCTTTTGCGGGAAGCAGTTTTGCTTCGAGTGAGGTAGTAGAATCAAACCCTTGTGAAATTTCAATTTTAGTCTATGACAGAGATGGAAATTTACTTGACGCACTTATAGACCATACGTTTCCTGAAGGTGGAGCACCTTGTTTTGATCACGGAACTAGTTTAGTAAATGAGCTAAGAGGTCAATATCCGGAGGGTGTGTTTAGTATTTCTATTGTTGGCTAACCTCTAAAAGTGAGGAAAGATTTCTTTCCTCACTTTTTTAAAAATTTATCAAATGACTAAAAGAAAAATATTAATACATTTTGTAGTTGTATTTACAATTATGATTCAAAGTAGTTCTTATGCCCAAAATACAATAACAAAAGTTGCTTATAAAGAATACTTTGATACCGACAGACCTATACAAAGATCTGCATATCTATATACAGATGGAAAAACCTCAATATACGAGCAAGATTTAAAAAGTACGGAACCGTGGAAAAAAATAGAAGTAGATGAAAACACCGTTACTATATTACCGGATATTAAATACAATGACCAGATAAAAATAGATCATACACAAAAAAAGATATCTTTTTTTAGGCAGTTGCAAAAAGATGATTTCTACTTGATAGAAGATAATTTTAACAACCCCAATTGGAAATTAAAGAAAGAAACAAAAGTGATAGCAGGTTATAAATGTCATAAAGCCACGCGCGAATTCAGAGGAAGAAAATGGATTGTCTGGTATGCCCCGGAGCTTAATTTTTCGGCAGGTCCTTGGAAGTTATACGGTTTGCCGGGATTAATCCTAGAAGCCCACGATGAAACACATAGATATACTTTTTCGGCAGAAAAAATCACATTTGAAAAGAGCGATATATTAGACAAGGATTTCACTTCATTTAGAAACGAGAAATTAAAAAACGCTACATTGAAAGATTTTTTAAATATGCAGGAAAGTTCAAGAGAAGCTGCTTTTTCAAGACTGTCTAATAATCGGGGAAGTGTTCAAAGAACATCATTTCCAAGAAGCGGTATGGAACTCATCTATGAATGGGAAGAGGAATCTTCTGAAAAATAATTAAATTACATAATGCCAAAAACACTCATTACATTTTTAATAGCTTTACTAACAACCTTGCCTTTACAAGCACAAACCGTATGTAAAGGCAAGGTTGTTTCCGAAGCAAACGAACCGATACCCAATGCTTCTGTTCTTATAAAAAACAGCGAAGACCATATTTTGCAGTTTGGGTTTACCAATGCACGGGGTGTTTTTAATATTCAAATAGAAAATGAAGGTTCGTTTGTGGTCGAAGTCAATAAAATGGGGTTTGTAAAGCAACAACAACCGTTAACGGTTACAAAAGATAAAAAAGAATACAATCTTACAATTACTTTAGAAGAAAGCACCGAATTATTGGAAGATCTGGTCATTGAAATAGATAATCCCATTCAAGTGCGGGGGGATACCCTTAGTTATGATGCCAAAGCGTTTAGCACGGGTCGCGAAGTGGTGGTAGAAGATTTATTAAAAAACATTCCCGGAATTACCGTAGAAAAAGACGGGAAAATCAAGTTTGAAGACACTGAAATTGAAAAAGTAATGGTTGACGGTGATGATTTTTTCAATCGAGGATATAGTATTTTAACCAAAAATATGCCCAACAAACCGTTGGATAAAGTACAGGTGTTACGTCATTACAGTAACAATAAATTATTAAAAGGCGTAGAAGAATCAAACAAAGTTGCCTTAAACCTTACCATTGACGAAGAATACAAAGATTTATGGTTTGGCGATATTACTGCCGGTTACGGTTTGGTTACAGAAAATCGGTACGATGTTTCGGGCAACTTAATGAACTTTAGTAAAAAATACAAGAATTTTTTAACATACGGCTTAAACAACGTGGGTGTTGACCGTGTAGGTTCACTGGAAAGTATGTTTTATAACAACTACGAAGTAGAATCTATTGGAAGAGGAAATCAATTAAACCAATTAATGGGGTTAAGCGGCGGCAGAGCGGGTCAGCTGAAAGACCACAGAACACGCATCAATAATGCCGAACATGTTTCGTTGAGCACCATTGTCCCGGTTACGGAAAAATTAAAAATTAAGCTCGTGGGGTTTTTAGGTTTCGATGAAAATTATGCGTTTAATAATCGCTACAGCGTTACCAATGTAGGCGACACGTATTTTGAAAACTCTGAAAACAATCAATTTAAAAGCCATTTAAAAAAAGGCTATATAAACCTTTTAGCAACCTACGATGTGTCAAAAACGCAGATGTTGCAGCTAAGCTCGGTTTACAATCAGGGAAACACCAATAATTACAACGACCTTACATTTAACGGTACAAATACTTTGGAGCGTTTGGAAACCAAGAATACTTTTTTTGACCAGAAGGCAACCTACACACATCAATGGAAAAACAGGAATGCTGTATTGCTTAAAGCACGCTATTTTTCGAATAAAATTCCACAGCTTTATAATATTGACGATTATCTTATGGGTGATTTATTTTCGTTTGATGCTGATGCGATGAACAACGATATTAAAAATGAAAAAACATTTGCCGGATTGGAAGCCGATTTTAAATTACGACAAAAAAATAACGATTTAGTCGAGTTTCAGTTGGGATACCAACATGATGAGCAGGCAATGAACACCGTTTTTCAGCTATTTGATGACAATGTTACCTTTCGTCCCGATGGTTTTCAAACAGACAGTTCGTTTACGTTAGGTGATTTATATGCCAAAAGCGGTTACACCTGGAAATGGGATACGTTTAAAATATCCGGGCGTGCCGAAGCGCATCAGTTATTTAATCGGTTTGCAACATTGAACTCTGACAAAAAGCTAAATCCGTTTTATGTGAATCCGTCTGTGAATTTTTTATGGGATGTAACGCCTACGCATCTTTTTAGTGGTTCGTATATGGTTTATTTTCGAAACACTTCATTTGTTGATGTAAACGACACCTATCTGTTAAAATCTTCCCGTAGTTTTTCTAAAGGCTTGGGAGTTTTTAAATTAACCGATTATCAAAATGCGAATTTAGGGTATAGCATTCGTCATTATTTAAACCGGTATCGTTTTTCATT
>CANQRD010000167.1 GCA_947626185.1 uncultured Flavobacterium sp. | reverse complement strand
AAAATTCAACTTCTGTTCTTCGATTAAAGTTCAGTGCTAAAAATCCCGCCCATCGCCAATACGCGGCACGTTATGCGTCACCCTAAAGAACAACTCTAATAAACAATCATCCATCATTTTAAAAACAAAAAGTCACAATTATTTTTTTAATTCAAAAGTATATCGTAATATTGCAATATTATAATAAAGGTATGGGAACAACTAAAACAGAACATTTTACAGAAAAACAAAGCGAAATTGCGATAATTGCAAAAGCAATGGGGCATCCTGCAAGAGTTGCTATTATCGACTTATTATTAAAAGTAAATGCTTGTATCGGAAATGATATTTTAGAAAAAATTCCGCTTGCACAACCTACGATTTCTCAGCACCTAAAAGTTCTTAAAGATGCCAATTTAATCAAAGGAACAATTGAAGGAAATACGGTGTGCTATTGTATCAACGAATCTACTTTCGAATTACTAAGTAAATATTTTGGAAATATTGCTTCTAATGTTATCCATCAAGACTGTTGTTAAATTAAAAAATAAAAATAATGCAAACAGAACAAGAAATCAAAGAAATGGTAAAGCAAAAATACAGTGAAATTGCTTTACAAGACAAAGGAAGTAACGCTTCTTCCTGCTGTGGTGCAGGTAGTTGTAGCACCGAAGTATATAACATCATGAGCGAAGAATACAACGAGCTGGATGGTTATAATCCCGATGCAGATTTAGGTTTGGGTTGTGGCTTGCCTACACAATTTGCCAAAATCAAAAAAGGCGATACCGTTATTGATTTAGGAAGCGGAGCGGGTAATGATTGTTTCGTTGCCAGAGCAGAAACAGGCGAAACTGGAAAAGTTATCGGAATTGATTTTACAGAAGCGATGATTGATAAAGCTCGGCAAAATGCAGAAAAATTGGGTTTTAATAATGTTGAATTTAGACAAGGTGATATTGAAAATATGCCTGTAGCCGCGAATACGGCAGATGTCATTGTGAGCAATTGTGTCTTAAACCTTGTACCGAATAAACAAGCGGTTTTTACCGAAATGTTCCGCGTATTAAAACCAGGCGGACATTTCAGTATTTCAGATATTGTTTTAACAGGAGAACTACCCGAAAAAATTAAAAATGCGGCTGAAATGTATGCAGGATGTGTGGCAAGTGCGATTGATAAAGAAGAATATTTGAGCTTTGTAAGCAAAGTTGGATTTGCAAATATGATTATTCAAAAAGACAAACCGATTATTGTTCCTGACGATATTTTGAAGGATTATCTAAATGAAGAAGAAATTACGCAATACAAAGCAAACGATACGGTAATTAGAAGCATAACGGTTTATGCCGAAAAGCCAGCGGATTGTTGTTCACCAAGTTCGAAATGTTGCTAAAAAAATAATTATGGAATATCAAATTAAGGCTTCATCTGTTTCAACAAAAGATGCGATACTACAAATAAAGCAAAATGAGATAGCTTTTGGAACGACTTCAAATTCAGCAGAAATTTTACCTAATCCTGCCGAACTTTTTTTAGGAGCTTTTGCTGCGTGTATGCTAAAAAATGTAGAACGATTTTCTGCTATGATGAATTTCACTTATGCAAAAGCCGTAGTAAATGTGTCCGCTATTCGCACGGAAAAACCTGTGAAAATGGATAATATAAATTACAAGTTAATTATTTACAGTGCTGATGAAAATATAAATACCGTATTGCTAAAGAAGAATATTGAAAAATTTGGCACAATCTACAATACCGTAAAGTTATCGTGCACTATAAATGGAGAAATTATTCAAGTAAAAAACGATGAATATTAAAATGAAGTTCTTAGACCGTTATCTGACGGTCTGGATATTTTTAGCAATGGTAATTGGTGTTGGTTTGGGATATTTTTTCCCAAATATTCCTACTAATATCAATGCCGTTTCAATCGGAACAACTAATATTCCATTGGCAATCGGATTAATTTTAATGATGTATCCACCATTAGCAAAAGTGGATTATTCCTTATTGCCCAAAGCGTTACAAGATAGAAAAGTAATTGCCATTTCTTTGTTACTCAATTGGGTAATCGGTACTTTGTTGATGTTCGGATTAGCCGTTTTGTTTTTGCGAAACGAACCTGAATATATGACAGGACTTATCTTGATTGGTTTGGCAAGATGTATCGCAATGGTTATAGTTTGGAGTGATTTAGCCAAAGCGAACAGAGAATACACCGCTTTACTTGTTGCTTTGAATAGTATTTTTCAAATTTTCTCTTACAGTTTTTTTGTATGGTTGTTCATCAATGTTTTACCAAAATATCTTGGATTGGGGGATTTTGATGTAAGCGTTTCAATGCGTGCTGTTACTGAAAGCGTTTTAATATACTTGGGTATTCCATTTTTAGCAGGTTTTTTAACCCGATACATTTTAATAAAACGAAAAGGGAAAGAATGGTATCATCACAAATTTATTCCTAAAATTTCGCCCATTACATTGATTGCTCTTTTGCTAACTATTGTTGTAATGTTCAGTTTAAAAGGCGACAAAATAATTGAATTACCATTTGATGTTTTAAAAATAGCCGTTCCGCTTATCATCTATTTTGTATTGATGTTTTTCGTGAGTTTTTTCATCAATAAAGCGTTGAAAGTTCCTTATGATAAAAATGCTTCAATTTCATTCACCGCCACAGGAAACAATTTTGAATTAGCAATTGCAGTTGCTATTGCAGTCTTTGGTATCAATTCGCCACAGGCTTTTGTTGGAGTTATTGGTCCTTTAGTAGAAGTTCCCGTTTTGATATTATTAGTCAAGATTAGTCTATTTCTAAAACAAAAATACGATATAAAATGAACCAGAAAATTTTAGTGCTTTGCACAGGAAACAGTTGTAGAAGCCAAATTGCAGAAGGTTATTTACGCTATTTTGCAGGTAAAAAAGCAGACGTTTACAGTGCAGGTGTGGAAACGCACGGAGTAAATCCAAAAGCAATTGCCACAATGAAAGAAGATGGAATTAACATTTCAAATCATACATCAAACAACATTGACGAATACAGAAATATAGACTTTGACTTTGTTATTACCGTTTGCGACAACGCCAAAGAACGCTGTCCATTCTTTCCGACAAAAGCCAAAAAATTTCATTACAATTTTCCCGACCCAGCCAAAGCAACAGGAACGGACGAAGAAATTGCCGAAGAATTTAGAAAAGTGAGACAACAAATTAAAGCGTATTGCAAAGATTTTATTACTGAAAATTTGTAACTTGACGACCAAAAAAGGGCGAACGCATAATAACTAAGCTTTCGTCTTGCCCGGAGGGCACGAGATGAAAGCCCGTTGAACGGAACCGTAGGAAGCTAATAAAGTTATATGGAGTTTTCGATGTGTAGTTTTAAGAT
>CANQRD010000166.1 GCA_947626185.1 uncultured Flavobacterium sp. | reverse complement strand
TCCAGCTCCTAATACTACAATTCTCATATACTATCTCAATTTTACCGAAATCACACAAAAAACGGCCAACAAAATCGCTATAATCCAAAAGCGGGTTACAATCTTACTTTCATGATAACCTTTTTTCTGAAAGTGATGATGCAATGGTGACATTAAAAATATTCTTCTTCCTTCGCCATATCTTCTCTTTGTGTATTTAAAGTAAGACACTTGCATTACCACTGATAAATTTTCTGCAAAGAACACTCCACATAATACTGGAATTAACAATTCTTTTCTAACAGCTAATGCTAATACAGCAATAATTCCACCGATAGTTAAGCTTCCTGTATCTCCCATAAAAACCTGAGCAGGATAAGTATTATACCACAAGAAACCGATGAGGGCACCTATAAAAGCGGATATAAATATTGTTAGCTCTCCTGAATTTGGAATGTACATTACATTCAAATACGTTGACAATACAACGTTTCCTGATATGAATGCAAAAATTGCTAATGCAAAGGTGGATATGGCGGATGTTCCTGCTGCCAATCCATCAATTCCATCAGTAAGGTTTGCTCCATTAGAAACAGCTGTTACAATGAAGATCACAATCGGAATATAGATTAACCAAGTATAATCTTTAGCATTTTCTCCCATCCAACTGATTAAAACACTGTAATCAAACTCATTATCTTTAAAGAACGGAATTGTTGTAGCAGTTGATTTTTCATCGTATTTACTTACAGCTACTTCTGTTAATACTCCTTTTGTTGGAACTTCTCTAACCGTAACACTTGGACTAAAATAAAGTACAGAACCAACAATTAATCCTAAACCTATCTGCCCAATTACCTTAAATCTTCCTTTTAATCCTTCTTTGTCTTTCTTAAATACTTTAATATAATCATCAAGGAAACCAATAGCTCCCATCCAAATAGTTGTTAATATTAATAACAGTATATAAGTATTATCTAATTTGGCAAATAACAACACAGGAATTAAAGTAGCAATTATAATAATTACTCCTCCCATTGTTGGAGTTCCTGCTTTTTCTTTTTGTCCTTCTAATCCTAATTCTCTAACTGTTTCTCCAATTTGCATTTTGTGCAAACGATTAATAATACGTCTACCATAAATAACTGAAATAAGTAATGAAAAAATCATTGCCATACCAGAACGAAACGAGATATATTGAAATACACCTGCGCCTGGTATTTTGATTAGTTCCTCTAAGTATTGAAATAAGTAATACAACATAACTATTTTTTCTCTTTTCTACAGTTCTAAAAACTCTTTTACTATTTCTAAGTCACTAAAATGACTTCTTACTCCTTTTATTTCTTGGTACGTTTCGTGTCCTTTTCCAGCAATTAAAATAATATCGCCTTCTTGCGCTTGCTGACATGCCAACTTGATTGCCTGTTTGCGGTCTTCTACCACAATAGTTTTCATTTTATTTTGTGCTTCAACTCCGTTTTCAATATCTTTTAAGATATCTGCAGGTTCTTCAAACCTCGGA
Source organism: uncultured Flavobacterium sp. (assembly GCA_947626185.1). Lineage (GTDB taxonomy): Bacteria > Bacteroidota > Bacteroidia > Flavobacteriales > Flavobacteriaceae > Flavobacterium. The sequence goes on along the minus strand of CANQRD010000166.1, from coordinate 1,870 downwards.
TTATCAGAAGTAAAAATTACTTTATTACTTAATTCTGAAGCTATTTTACCCATTTCTGGGCGTTTGGTTTTATCTCTATTTCCTCCGCAACCAACAACCGTAATCAACTGTTCGTTATTGGTTCTAATAGAATTAATTGTTTCTATTACATTTTCTAAAGCATCTGGCGTATGTGCATAATCTACAATTGCCGTTACTTTTTTTGAAGAAACAATATATTGAAAACGTCCTTCTACACTTGTAAGCTTACTTACATGCAACAAAGCTTCGTCAAAAGAAACACCCAATTCTACTGCTGCTCCAAAAACTGCCAATAAATTGTAAGCATTAAATGCACCGATTAATTGAACCCAAATTTCTTTTTGATTGATCTTCATCAACATCCCAGAAAACTGACTCTCTAAAATTTGACCTTTGTAATCGGCCATATTTTTTAGTGCATAACTTACCGTTTTTGCTTTGGTATTTTGAACCATAATTGGTCCATTTTTATCATCTGTATTTACGAGTGCAAAACTTCCTTTTTTCAATTGATCAAAGAATATTTTTTTTGCATCTCTGTATTCTGCAAACGTTTTGTGATAATCTAAATGATCATGAGATAAATTGGTAAAAATACCTCCGTCAAAATCCAACCCGTATGTTCTTTTTTGTACAACTCCATGTGAGCTAACTTCCATAAAACAATAATCACATCCTGCTAGCACCATTTCATTCAAAAAAAAATTAATTTTGATTGAATCTGGTGTTGTATGAGACGTTTCAAAAATCTCATTTCCAACTTTAATATTTACTGTAGAAAGCAATCCTGCTTTATAACCTAAATCAGTAAATAATTTATACAACAATGTTGCAATAGTTGTTTTACCATTTGTACCTGTAACACCAACTAATTTTAATTTTGTAGACGGATTATCGTAAAAATTTGCTGCTATAATCGACAACTCTTTGTTTGTATCTGCTACAACTATGTATGTAATTTCATCTTGCTGTGTTTCGGGCAACTTATTACAAAGTATTGCCGTTGCACCTTTTTTTATTGCTTCCTCTATGAAATTATGTCCATCAACTACTTCTCCAACAATTGCAATAAAGAAAGTATTGTTTGACACTTCGCGAGAATCAAAAGTTAAACGATCTATTGTAAGTTCTGTTGAACCTACAATAGATTGAATTTCTACTTTATATAATATGTCTTTAATCTTTTTCACGATAGCTCTAAAACTACTTTTTGATTCTTATCTATTTTTTGTCCTGCAATAATTGACTGCGATTTTACGCGTCCAATTCCTTTTACTTCCACTTTTAACCCAATATTTTCTAATAATGGTAAGGCATCCATCAATTCCATACCTTTTACATCTGGCATTACTTTTTCTCCCAACTGATTTTTTGCAATAAAATCAGTATAACTAGTATTTACCTCTGCAGGTACTTTATTTCCTACTTTTAATTCTACAGTAGTAGGAACATCTGTATATATTTTTTGTGCAATTCGCTTAAATACTGGTCCTGCAACATCTCCTCCGTAATAACTCTTTGTTCTATCTGGTTTGTGAATTACCACAATACAAGAATACTTTGGATCCTCTGCTGGAAAATACCCTGCAAAAGATGAAGCATAATACATATCTGCTCCTTTTCCTCCACCATAATTTACCTGAGCCGTTCCTGTTTTTCCTGCCATTGAAAAATTAGGTGAATACAATTTTCTACCCGTTCCCTGTTTTACAGTATTTTTTAAAATAGCTTGCACTTTTTTAATTACTTCCGGCGAAGCTATTTGTGGATTTAATACTGTTTTTTCAAATTTTTCAATCGTTTGATCAAACTCTTTTATTTCCGAAACAAAATATGGTTTAACCATTTC
>CANQRD010000165.1 GCA_947626185.1 uncultured Flavobacterium sp. | reverse complement strand
AAAAATGCAGATAATTTTGCAAAATGGCTTTTAGAAAAATTTGATCTTAACGGAGATACAGTAATGATAGCACCAGCAGCTGGTTTTTACTCTACGCCAGGTGTAGGATTAAACGAAGCGCGTATGGCTTATGTATTAAAGAAAGAAGATTTAATACGTTCAGCAGAAGTTTTAAAAGCGGCTTTAGAAAAATACAAAACAATTGAAGAATAGTTTTTCTACTAAATAAAATAAATACGACAGCGATAATCGATTCCGGTTATCGCTGTTTTTTTTAATTTTGTAATTGAGTGAAATAAAATGAAATTAGTAATTAAAAACTGAGAAATGGGTAGAAATACACAAGCTAATCGCAATGCTGTAAAAAACAAAGTAGCCAATAAAAAGAAAAAAGAACAAGAAGAGATAATTAAACGAAAAGCACTCTTAAAAGAAATGGTTAATAAAATGGCACTAAAAAAAGATTCTATAAAATAATTAGGAGTACTTATATTTTTTATAGAACAACAAAAATGTAAAACACAAAATAGATTTTTTATTAAATAATAAGAAAAATAAACCAAGGTTCTTCGTATTAATTAAAGCTTAGAATCATACTAAACAATTCGTTATTATTATTTATATTTGTGCACATTAAAATAAACGACAGTAAAAACAAAATAATGAGTTTAGACGAAAAATTTCACGACGACATGGGGGATAATCACATTGGTTCAACTGATGCAACTCCTTTAAGAAGTGATGCGTTTGATCGCACAGATGAGGAAAAAATAGAGCTAATAAAGAAAGATGTAGAAAGTATTTTAAATACATTAGGGTTAGATCTAACAGACGATAGTTTAAAAGGAACACCGAATCGTGTTGCGAAAATGTTTGTAAAAGAAATTTTTGGAGGATTAAATCCAGCAAAAAAACCAACATCTTCTACATTCGATAATAAATATAAATACAACGAAATGCTGGTAGAGAAAAATATTGTAGTTTACTCTACTTGTGAGCATCATTTGTTACCTATTATTGGTCGCGCACATATTGCTTATATTTCCAATGGTACAGTGGTTGGTTTATCAAAAATGAATCGAATTGTAGAATACTATGCAAAAAGACCACAAGTGCAAGAACGTTTAACTATTCAAGTAGTAAATGAATTAAAAAGAGTACTAAATACAGAGGATGTAGCATGTGTAATTGATGCTAAGCACCTTTGTGTAAATTCTCGTGGAATTAAAGACATCGAAAGTAGCACAGTTACTGCAGAATTCGGCGGTCGCTTTAAAGAAGAAAGCGTTAGAAAAGAGTTTATTGAGTATATTAAATTAGATACTCGTTTCTAATAACGTATTTTAAACTACATATTTTATGGCATTATATCAAGAACAGCAATTAAAAGTTTATAATTCTCTATCGGGAGAAAAAGAAGTTTTCGTACCTATTCACCAAGGTAAAGTAGGAATGTATGTTTGTGGACCAACAGTTTACAATTATGTGCATTTAGGAAACTGTAGAACTTTTATTTCATTTGACTTGGTATTTCGCTATTTGAAGCACTTAGGATATCAAGTACGCTACGTACGTAATATTACAGATGTAGGACATATTGTTGATGACGCTGATAGTGGAGAAGATAAAATTGCAAAAAGAGCTCGTATTGAACAAATAGAGCCTATGGAAATTGTTCAAAAGTATACAGTGAATTTTCATAATATTTTGAAGCAATTCAACAATCTTTCTCCAAGTATTGAACCAACAGCAACAGGACATATTATTGAGCAAATTGAAATTATTCAAGAAATAATAAAAAATGGATTTGCTTACGAAGTAAATGGATCAGTATATTTTGATGTTGAGAAATACAATCAAACGAATGATTACGGTGTATTAAGTGGAAGAAAAATTGAAGATATGTTGTCTAATACAAGAGAATTGGATGGACAATCTGATAAAAGAAATCCTTTAGATTTTGCACTTTGGAAAAATGCTGAACCACAACATATTATGCGCTGGCCTTCGCCTTGGGGAGATGGTTTTCCTGGTTGGCATTTGGAGTGTACAGCGATGAGTACAAAGTATTTAGGGAATCATTTTGATATTCACGGAGGCGGAATGGATTTGAAATTTCCTCACCATGAATGTGAAATTGCACAAAATCAAGCAAGTACTGGTAATAGCCCTGTAAATTATTGGATGCATGCCAATATGCTTACCTTAAACGGAAAGAAAATGGCTAAATCTACAGGTAATAATATTTTACCTGGAGAGTTGTTTTCGGGTGAAAACGCTGTGTTAAGTAAAGCATTTTCTCCTGCGGTAGTTCGTTTCTTTATGATGCAAGCACATTATAGAAGTGTATTGGATTTTTCAGATGAAGCTATTCTAGCTTCAGAAAGAGGATTTAGCAGACTTATGGAAGCCGTAAAACAAACTAAAGATTTGCCAATTGGAAGCACATCTACAGTTGATGTTGTTGCTTGGAGACAATCTTGCTATGATGCAATGAATGATGATTTTAATAGCCCAATTTTAATTTCTCAATTGTTTGAAGCTGTTAAATGGATTAACTTAATCAAAGAAGAAAAAGAGTTTGTAACAAAATCAGATCTAGAATTATTAAACGAAAGTTTACATGCTTTTATTTACGACGTATTAGGTTTAGAATCTACAAATACAGTTGCTGCTAATAATGACAAATTAGAAGGAGTGGTAGATATGCTTATTCAAATGAGAAATAAAGCAAGAGCAAATAAAGATTTTGCAATGTCTGATCACATTAGAAATGAATTAGCAAGATTAGGTATTCAGCTAAAAGACGGAAAAGACGGAACAAGTTTTACATTATAATTTAAAAAAGCTATAAGAGTAATCTTATAGCTTTTTTTCTATAATATAATTATGCTAAGAAAAATTATTATTGCACCATTTATATTTCTTATTCGTTTTTATCAAGCGGGAATATCGCCATTTTTTCCGCCAAAATGCAGATATTCACCAACTTGTTCTCATTATACAGTAGAAGCTTTGCAAAAACACGGATTATTTAAAGGTGGTTGGTTAGCTATAAAACGAATTATAAGTTGTGGTCCGTGGGGCGGAAGTGGATATGATCCTGTTCCTTAACGATTTTTATGTAAGTAGTCTGAATATTTTTTTCTACTTTTACCTATTCACATTGGTTTATATACCATTTTATAAAATAAAATTTTAAAAACATATGATTTGGAATCCCTCAGAAGGTCTTGATTTAGGTTTTATCACACTACGTTATTATAGTTTAATGTTTGTGGTAGCTTTTGGTTTAGGCTGGTTTGTAATGAAAAAAATCTACGATAGAGAAGGTTTAAGCGTAGATAAATTAGATAAATTATTTATTTATACTGTTTTAGCTACTTTAATAGG
>CANQRD010000164.1 GCA_947626185.1 uncultured Flavobacterium sp. | reverse complement strand
AAATTCTTAAAGTCACATCTATTCCTAAAACAATCATAGTTGATAAAAACGGTGTAATTATAGCAAAAGACCTACGATGTGAAAGTTTAGAAGACAAACTTGCCGAACTTTTTGATTAATTGAAGAAAAAATATTACAAAAAAAATCGCACCAAAAGTACGATTTGTGATCCAGTCAGGATTCGAACCTGAGACCTACTGCTTAGAAGGCAGTTGCTCTATCCAGCTGAGCTACTGGACCGAACCTTAAAACACAATTTAAAAATTGTCGGGGTGGCAGGATTCGAACCTGCGGCCTCCTGCTCCCAAAGCAGGCGCGATAACCGGGCTACGCTACACCCCGATTCGGTCTTAAATGCGGAGAGACAGGGATTCGAACCCTGGCGACGGTTACCCGTCGACAGATTAGCAATCTGCTCCGTTACCACTCCGGCACCTCTCCTACTGTAACTAATGTTTCAGCTAAGCGATGGCAAATGTAAGATTAGATTTAAAACTGTGCAAGACATTTGTAATAAAACACAAATATTTTTTCAAAAAAAAAGAGGAAGTTACCTCCCTCTCTTAATTACACGAAATTTTCTAATTAAAGAAAAGTTCATACATTTAACTAAAAACATTCAAAAAACTACTATCTATATTATTGATGTGTGAAGTAATTTAAACTTTAACTTGTTAGTTTTCGGGACACTGAAAAGCATCCCTCTTACTAACAATTTCTTTTTCATAATCATTTTGTATTAATTAAAACAAACAGTATACCAACAACTAAAACCTCTAAATATGAACACTTAAGAATACCACACATAGATTTTTTGTAGAATATTGTTATATTTAATGTAGATTTTTTTCACAACAACAAGGGTTGCATACCTCTAAATTCATTTTCTTTAAATAGTATTTGTAATAATTAAGTACATTTGTAAAAAGATATTTTAACATGCTAATTATTGGTATTGCAGGCGGAACCGGAAGCGGAAAAACAACAGTGGTTCATCAAATTATGAGTGAATTACCCGAAACCGAAGTAGGCATTATTTCACAAGATTCATATTATAAGTCGAATGATCATTTATCGATGGATGAACGAGCATTGATAAATTTTGACCATCCACGATCTATTGATTTTGATTTGCTTTGCGCCCATTTAAAAGAATTAAAAGAAGGAAAAAGCATTCATCAACCGGTTTATTCGTTTGTTCATCATAACAGAACCGATGATTATATATTAACACATCCACGAAAAGTAATGATTGTTGAAGGAATCTTAATTCTTTCTAATCCGGAATTGCGAGATTTATTTGATATTAAAATATTCGTACATGCCGATTCTGACGAACGATTGATTCGTAGATTAAAACGGGATATTGCAGACCGCGGACGTGATATGAACGAAGTATTAAATCGTTACCAAACCACTTTAAAACCAATGCACGAGCAGTTTATAGAACCATCTAAAGCTTTCGCCGACATTATCATTCCAAACGACAAATACAATACAGTAGCTATTGATATTGTGAGAACGGTAATTAACAAAAAAATATCAGACTAAAATGAAAAAGCGCATTGAAGATCTTTTACTTAAATACCCTTTTTTAAAATGGGCTACCAATAGGTTTGTTCTCGCTACTTTGTTTTTTATTGTTTGGCTGCTTTTCTTTGATACGTATGCTTTTTATGACCATAGAGTTATCGATAAAGAAATAAAAAAATTAGACAACAATAAGGAATACTATCAAACTGAAATAAACAACGACGATAAAAACATTAAGAAATTATATCGTAAAGAAGAAGTTGAAAGATACGCTCGTGAAAAATATTATATGAAACGTGAAAACGAAGACATTTATATTATTGACAGCGATAAAGAATACACCAACAAAGATAATTAATAATAAAATATGTTATTTAACGATTTTGAAAAAATTACCTCCAAACAATGGAAAAATCAGATTCAATTTGAATTAAAAGGAGCTGATTATAACGACACCTTAGTTTGGGAAAGTATAGAAGGCATTAAAGTAAAACCTTTCTATCACAACGATGAAGATGCTGTAACTAATGCGGTTTCAACAACAAATACGCAATTTTCTATTGTTCAGGAAATTTATGTTTTTGATACAGAAAAATCCATAACAAAAGCAAACGAAGTTTTAAATCGTGGTGCAGAAAGCATCCGCTTTATTGTTCCTACTGCTGAAATTGATGTCGTACATATCATCAATTCATTACAAAATAAATCCAAAGCTGTTTATTTACAATTGTTGTTTTTAGATGCAGCTGTTGTTACTAAAATTAACGAGGAAGCAGCGAAACAATCGTTTGAAATTTTTGTTCTGATCGATTCTATTCATCAATTAGAATTCGATGGAAATTTCTACAAAGACGGAAATTCTGATTTTGCTACATTAAACGAAATCAACAAAATAGCTAACAATATCAGTTGGTTAACCGTAAATGCAACTACCTATCAAAATGCAGGAGCTAATATGATTCAGCAAGTTGCGTACACATTAGCTCACGCAAATGAATATTTAAATCGCATTGAAAATTTCGAGAAAAACATCACGGTCGAAGTAGCTGTTGGCGGCAATTATTTCTTTGAAATTGCTAAACTTCGTGCCATTCGTTTAACATTAAATGCCTTGGCAGAAGCCTATTCAACAAATATTACCTTCCATATTATTGCAAAACCTACACGTAGAAACAAAACCATTTACGATTACAATGTAAATATGTTGCGTACCACTACCGAATGTATGAGTGCTGTTTTAGGTGGAGCTGATGCGGTTGAAAATTTAGCTTACGACGCTGTTTTTCATAAAACGAACGAGTTTGGAGAGCGTATTTCACGTAATCAATTGTTGATTTTGAAAGAAGAAAGTTATTTCGATAAAGTAAACAATCCGGCTGATGGAACCTATTATATCGAAAGCTTAACGAATCAATTGGCTGAAAAAGGATTGGAATTATTTAAAGATATCGAGAAAAACGGCGGATTGATTTCTCAATTAATCGACGGAACGATCCAACGTAAAATTTCAGAGTCTGAAGCTAAAGAACAAACTTTGTTTAGTGAAGGAAAAGAAGTGTTGTTAGGAACAAATAAATATCCAAACGCACAAGATCAAATGAAAAACGATTTAGAATTATACCCATTTGTAAAACAAAATCCCCGTAAAACATTAATTACTCCAATCATAGAAAAACGTTTGGCTGAAGCTTTAGAACAAGAACGGTTAGAAGCTGAAAAAAACGCATAAACCATGAGAAAAGATATACAAAATATAAAAATTAGTCAAAAGTCGAAAGTCGAAGGTCTTAATTCGAATCAAACTTTTGAAACTGCTGAAGGTATTCAAGTAAAAGAAAACTATACATTAGCTGATATTGAAGGATTAGAGCACGTTGGCTT
>CANQRD010000163.1 GCA_947626185.1 uncultured Flavobacterium sp. | reverse complement strand
AGCTTTGACATTAGTTCAATATATCAATAAATTCATTTTTGATAGACCTATAAATAATATTAAAAATCAATCATTTAATTACACCCAACGAATTATCACCTTTTAAATTATTGCTACTTTAAACTGTTTGTTACTCTAATAATTACATTGTTATTTTTATAATAAATATTATTAATGATACTTATTTTTTTAAAAAATAATAAGTAACTTGAACAAAAATTTAAAATCAAAATAATATGGCAACTCACAAAGTAAACAGAGACAAAGCAGATAGTATCTATGATTTGTATACTCAGAATGATTCAAAGACTCCATTGAAAAAGTACGTAATTTCAGAAACATCAAATGATCCTGAATTAATTAAAGATTTACTCTTAGATGAATTATTATTAGATGGAAACGCAAAGCAAAACTTATCAACTTTTTGTCAAACATTTACAGATAATGCTACCAGAGAAATTATGGATGCATCTATAGTAAAAAACATGATTGACAAGGATGAGTATCCTCAAACGGCAGAAATCGAATCACGTTGTGTACATATTTTAGCAGATTTATGGAACTCTCCAGCAAGTGCTACAACATTAGGTTGCTCAACTACTGGGTCTAGTGAAGCTGCTATGTTAGGTGGTTTAGCAATGAAGTGGAATTGGAGAAAAAAACGTCAGGCAGAAGGAAAATCAACAGATAAACCAAATATTATTACAGGACCAGTTCAAGTTTGCTGGGAAAAATTTGCACGTTATTTTGATGTGGAAATTCGTCAAATCCCAATGGAGCATGGTCGCTTATTAATGAATGCTGAAGAAGTTTTAAAGCGTGTTGACGAAAATACAATTGGTGTAGTTCCTACTTTAGGTGTTACATTTACCTTACAATACGAAAATGTAAAAGAAATCAACGATGCATTAGATAAATTACAAGCAGAAACAGGTTTAGATATCCCTATTCACGTAGACGGAGCAAGTGGTGGTTTCTTAGCACCATTTATTCAAAAAGATTTGGTTTGGGATTTTAGGCTACCAAGAGTAAAATCAATCAACACATCAGGACATAAATTTGGATTATCACCAATTGGTGTGGGATGGATTATTTGGAGAGAAGAAAAAGATTTACCAGAAGAATTAATCTTTAATGTAAATTATTTAGGTGGAGAAATGCCAACTTTTGCTTTGAACTTTTCTCGCCCAGGTGGACAAGTAATTGCTCAATATTATAATTTCTTACGTCACGGTCGTGAAGGGTATGAAAGAATTCAACAAGCTTGTGCTGAACATGGACAATACATCGCTAAAGAAATAGAAAAAATAGGTTTATTCGACATTCTTTATGATGGAGTTGGAGGTATTCCAGGTGCTTGCTGGATGTTGAAAAAAGATGTAAATCCAGGTTTTTCATTATATGATTTAACAGATAAATTACGCTCACGCGGATGGCAAGTTGCTTCGTATTCTTTACCAACAGATTGTCAAGATATGGTAATTCAGCGTGTTTTAATTCGTCATGGATTTAGTCGTGATATGGCAGATTTGTTATTAACAGATTTAAAAAACTGCATAGAGTTCTTCAAGAACCATCCAGTAGCAGTTGCAATGACTGAAGAAGAAGCTGGAAATTTTAAACATTAATTATTCTTTTAATTATTTATGGCAGATTCAAACCAAAATAATTCAAATAATAACGGTGGTTCTACTCCTAAGGTGAGTAGAATGACCGTTATGCAATTAATACTAATGACAACGGCTGCAGTAATGAGTTTGCGAGGAGTACCGTTAATGTCTCAAGTAGAATTAACCATGTTTGCTTACATGGCTTTTGCAGCAGTTTTTTTCTTAATTCCAGCTGCATTAGTAAGTGCAGAGCTGGGTACTACTTTTGCTGATAAAGGAGGGGGAGTATATACTTGGGTGAAAGAAGCTTATAATAAACGAGTGGGATTTGTTGCAGTTTTTATGCAATGGATTCAAAATATTGTTTGGTATCCAATTACCATTACATTCGGTTCGGCGGCAATTTTTTATATTATAGGAATGCCGGAATTGGCAAGTAATGGAAAGTTTATTGGAGGTGCAACAATTGTAATTTATTGGATTTCTACTTTGATTTCGTTGAAAGCTCCAACAAAGATTCCAAAATTATCAAGTATTGGATTTGTTTGGGGAACAATAGTGCCATTAGTGGTTTTAATAGGTTTAGCTATTTATTGGATGATTGATAAAAATCCAATTGCTTATGATTCTATTCCTGCAACTCAAACAGAAATTACTCAAACACTAAATGGAATAACAACACCTCGTTTTATTCCTTATTTAACAAATATTGGAAGTATTGTTTTTCTATCTACAATTATTCTACTATTTTCAGGAATTGAAGCTTTAGCTGTTCATGCTAATGAATTAGATAAACCTAAAACACAATATCCGAAAGCTATTTTTATTGCGTCATTTTTGTGTTTTGTAATTTTAGGAGTAGGAGCTTATGCTGTTTCAGTAATTCTTCCTTACAATAAAATTGAATTAGATTCAGGAATTATGGATGCTTTTCAAATGGCATTTGTACATTATAATTTAGAATGGTTAACCAATATTATGGCTGTTTTAGTAGTTATTGGGTGTGCTGCTAGTGTAATTGCTTGGATTTCTGGCCCTAGTAAATCTTTACTTTATACAGCAAGAGATAATGAATTACCTAAATTTATGGCGGTAGTTGATAAAAATGGTGTACAAATTAATATCCTTTTAATACAAGGATTAATCGTTACTATTTTATGTTCACTTTATTTTTTTATGGATAATGTAAATGTGGCTTTTTTCTTATTGAGTTCTTTAAATGCAACTTTATATCTTGTAATGTATGTTCTAATGTATTTAGCAGGTATCAAATTAAGAAAATCACAACCTGATTTACCTCGACCTTTTAAAGTGCCTGGTGGTAAAAATGGTATGTTGATTATTGGAGGAGTTGGTTTTTTAGCTGTTATTTTTGCTTTAGTATTGTGCTTTATCCCGCCCTCACAATTACCCATTAGCAGCCCAACTTTTTATACCTTATTTTTAATTGTTGGAACTTTTATATTCATATTAATTCCAATTTCAATTAGTAAATATATGAGACGTTATGACTCAAAATAGTTTACATCATTTAGTTCTAAAAACTTGATACAGAATTAATAAATTAAAATATAATATTTAACAGTAGTAAGCATTAGCTTATTACTGTTTTTGTACTCTCTAAACTTGAAGTTTTGTATATTAAATATGTGATTAAGATTTTAGTATATAATTAAATCAATGCTATTTATCTTGATTATATGTTTGAGTAATTTATTTTTGCTGGTTTTGATTATAAAGTCATCTTGACTTTTTATTTTCGTAGATTTTTTTTTCAGACGTATATTCAGACCTATAAAAATAAAAGCTATGAA
>CANQRD010000162.1 GCA_947626185.1 uncultured Flavobacterium sp. | reverse complement strand
TTACTTTTTTTTGCATTGGTTTTGTCCAGTTATGGTACAATTCATGCTCAGGTGACAACAAGTAGTATGTCCGGTGTTGTGAGCGAAAGCTCAGGCCAAACTACAGCAGGTGCATCTATCAAAGCGACCCACATGCCTTCAGGAACTTCTTACTCAGGTTCTGCGAATGCTGCGGGTCGTTTTAATTTAGCGAATATGCGCGTAGGTGGTCCTTACCGCGTCGAAGTTACTTATGTGGGACAAAATCCCATCGTGTATGAAGATGTCTACCTTCAATTGGGACAGCCATTCGTGTTAAATCCTATTTTTGGAAGTACAACAAACGAAATCGATGAGGTTGCTGTAGTAGGTCGAAAGAGAAATTCTGGTCAGAGCGGAGCATCTACAAATGTTGGTTTACGACAAATTCAAGAATTACCTCAAATTAATCGGAGTATTACGGATTTTACGAAATTAACTCCCCAGGCTAATGGGAATTCTTTCGCTGGTCGAGATGCGAGATATAATAATCTTCAAATTGATGGTGCTAATTTTAATAATGCGTTCGGTTTAAGTAGTGATCCTTTACCAGGGGGACGAAATCAGCCCATATCCCTAGATGCCATTGAAGAAATATCAGTTAATTTAGCTCCATTCGATGTTACACAATCAGGTTTTACTGGAGCTGGTATAAATGCAGTAACCAAATCTGGAACTAATAAATTTCATGGGTCTGCATATGTTTTTTATAATAACGAGAATCTAAATGGATGGAAAATTAATAAAGAAAATATTGATTTTACTGACGGTACTAAACAAAGTTATGGATTGACTCTTGGTGGACCAATTATTAAGGATAAATTGTTTTTCTTTATTAATGCAGAGAGGGAATCTGCAACAGGTGCTAACGCTTCAGGAGCGAATTTATGGAAATCTTCTAAGAATGGAGTTGCAGTCATAGATAAAAATATTACCCGAGTAAAAGAACAAGATCTAATTGACGTTAGAAATCATCTTATTAATAATTGGGGGTATGATCCAGGGCGCTATGAGGGATATGCTGACGAAGCTAAACAATATGGTAATAAATTTTTAGCAAGAATAGATTGGAATATTAGTGATAAACATAAAGCTGCGATAAGGTATAATGTTTTGAAAGGTGAATCAATGCAAGTTGCAAATGCTTCTTCAGGTCCACAACCCCGTAGTTCATCTGGTAGAGTTAGCGAAAATTCTATTGCTTTTGAGAATGCAAACTATTCATTAGAGAATACAATTAATTCTTTTACTGCTGAATTAAACTCGACTTTTACTTCAGAGATTTCTAATAAGTTCTTATTTACATACACAAAAATTCAGGATAAAAGAAAGTCTCCAAGTAAGCAGTTATTTCCATTCGTAGATATATGGGATGGTAGCTCGTCAGGTACAAATTATATGAGTTTTGGTACTGAACTATTTTCTTATTTAAACGACGTAGTTAATAACAATTTTTCAATCGTTAATAATTTAACATATAATTTAGGTAAGCACAATTTTACTGGTGGAGTAGCTTTTGAGGTTCAAAAATTTGGTAACTCCTATACACGTATGGGAACCGGTTACTATCGTTATGCATCTGTTGAAGATTTTCTTAAAACAGGAACACCTAATGAAGTAGCTCCAATAATGTATGGTTTAACTTATCCTTATGAAGGACAAGATACATATGCTAGAATTAACTTTGGTTTAGCTTCATTATACGCTCAAGACCGTATTACTTTAAGTGATAAATTTAATTTTACCGTTGGTTTACGAGCAGAGTTACCTATTTATATGAATAAGCTTACACCAAATGAATCTATTGATAAACTTGAGTTTTTAGATGTATACGGAAACCCAACTAATTATTCTTCAGGAGAATGGCCTAAATCTAAAGTTATGTTATCTCCACGAGTAGGTTTCAATTATGATATATTTGGTGATCGATCATTATTAGTTCGAGGTGGAACTGGTATTTTCACTGGTAGAGTACCTTTTGTTTGGTTGACGAATATGCCAACTAATGCAGGTGTTTTACAAAATACAATTGAACCAGGTAGTTATGCTTCAGTATCCCCATGGATTGGTCAAGTTAAATTTCATCCAGAGGATCCATATTTTTACGTAAAAAATCCTATTTATTATACTGTAAAAAATGAGGATGGATCAGAAAAACAAGTAACACCTTTTATTTCTAATCCAAATGCAGGAGCTCCTTCTTCATTTGCTTTAGTAGAACGTAATTTTAAAATGCCATCAGTTTGGAGATCAAGTTTAGGGGCTGATTATAAAATACCTAATTCTCCGGTTACTCTTTCTACTGATTTATTGTATACAAAAGATATAAATGGTGTGTTTCAATTTGGAGCAAATAGAAAACATTCTGTTGATAAAATGACATATGCTGGTGTTGATCGTGATTATTATCCAAATTCCGAATCATACCAATACAATTCTGCAATTGGAGCAAATAGCGCGACTGTACTTTCAAATGCTAGAGCTAAAGGTTATGCTTTATCTGCTACATTCGGTGCTAATGTGGCAAATTGGAATGGATTGTCTGGGTCAGTATTCTATACCTATTCAGAATCTAAAGAGGTGTCAGGAAATGCAGGGTCCAGCGCATCATCTGCGTGGGGAGGTTCACCAGTAATTAATACACCTAATCAAGATTTTTTAAGTATTTCTGATTTTGCTGTTCCTCACCGCATTGTAGCAAATTTAACTTATAATGTAGGAAATAGCTCTTTTGGTGTTTACTATAATGGTTCAAGCCAAGGAAGATTTTCATATTATCATGCATTTGATCTTAATAATGATGGTATTACAAATGATTTGCTTTTTATTCCTGAGAATTCTGCAGATTTAAAATGGGCTCCCATAATTAGCAATGGCAAAACGTTATATTCAGTAGATGAACAAATTAAAGCGTTTGATCAATTTATTGATGAAAATGGATTAAGTAAATATAGAGGTCAAATTTTACCACGTAATCAGTTTTTATTACCATGGTTAAATCGTTTTGATATTCGTTGGACGCAGAATTTATTTAAAAATATTGCGACAGATGGAGATAAATTACAATTTACTCTTGACGTTGTAAATGTAGGTAATTTATTAAATTCTAGTTGGGGTGTACGCGATGTTATATATACAAACGGCAGAGCAGTTTTAGGTAGATCTGGATCTGCTTCTCCAAATCCCACTTTTCAAATGTTAAGAGATGGAGATAATTTAGTTACTAAACCATATCGTCCTATGAGTACTACAGGTACAACTTGGTCTGTGATGTTAGGATTGCGTTATGCATTTTAATTATTAAACTTATAAATTAAAAAGCCTCTCCAAATTTGGAGAGGCTTTTTAATTTATAAGAATGTCCCGTCCTGAAATAACGATACACAAAAAAAGAATCGTTATGAAAGAATTATCAAATTATGTAAAGCGTACTC
>CANQRD010000161.1 GCA_947626185.1 uncultured Flavobacterium sp. | reverse complement strand
TCCAGAAGCTACCCCTGAAGCACTTTCCACATAAGATGTTATTGAACTAGTTCCTAAAATTGATCCAAATACAGTTCCTAAAGCGTCTGTTAACAGTGCTTTTTTCATTTGTGGAAAATTACCATTGCTATCTGCAATTCCTGTTTTAGAAACCACACCAATCAAAGTTCCAATAGTATCAAATAGATTAACAAAAAGAAAAGTAAATACTACTATTAACATATCTAATGAAAATACATTTTCTGCAATTTTTTCAGAAGATAAAAAATAGAATACTTTACCGAAAGTTGGTTCCAACGAAGGCGGATAAGTGATAAAACTTGAAGGCAAATGGACATCCCCTAACATAATTCCGATAAAAGTAGCCACAACAATTCCTATTAAAATTGCACCATGTATCCCTCTAATTAATAATATTCCTGTAATAAAAAGTCCTACAAAAGCAATCCAAACACTGTGCTCACTAAAATCGCCTAACGCAACTAATGTATTTGGATTACTAACTACTATCCCTGCACCTTTTAAGCCTATTAAAGTGATAAACAGTCCAATTCCTACAGGGATAGCTTCCTTTAAAACCTTGGGTATATTATTTACAATTAATTCCCTTACATTAAAAATAGTCAACAATATAAAAATTATTCCAGCAAAGAAAACTCCAGTAAGTGCAAATTCCCAACTATATCCCATAGTCAAAACAACAGTATAGGCAAAAAAACTATTAAGTCCCATACCCGGTGCTTGTGCTATAGGTAATTTTGCTACAAATGCCATTAAAAGAGTTGCAAAAACAGTAGATAAAGCGGTTGCCATGAAAACAGCTTGCTTGTCCATTCCTGCTTCTCCCAAAATACTTGGATTTACTACCAAAATATACGACATTGTTAAAAAAGTAATAATTCCAGCTACTAATTCACGTTTGATTGTCGTATTATTCTTGCTTAGCTGAAAGTAATCTTCAAAAAATTTAATCATTGTTGTTGTTGTGTTATTAAAAATGTAAAAGTACTTAAAACTAATCTTTCAATTGTTATTTGACTACAATTTTAAAATTAGCTCCAGTAAAATAGCTTTTACCTTTATAAACACTGCACAACTAATTGCGAATTATTAATTTTTGAGTATCAATAATACTATCTAAAAATTATTGATTACAGAACAAGCTGTTGAAATAACTTTTCAAAAGTTTTATCTAAATCATGTGTTAACCCACAATGCGTTGCTGAAGTTTGAATACAAGAACTTTTTGTTGCTGCCAACCAACGAAAACGCTCTGCTACATCAAAAGAACTTACAGGATTATTACTTGCAGTAGCTTTGGCAATGGCAATAAAGGATTGAACATGTGAAATAATATCTTCAAAATCTAAATCAGATTCAAATAAATTTATTTTTTGTTCGTTTAAATAAAAATCTGCCAATAGTTTGCGTTTTTCTTTACAAAACAACAAAATACCAATATTAATAAATTCGCCTCTTTCCACTTTTGGTACAAAGCGGATTATTGAATACTCATAAACTACCATTGTGCATTTTTTTAGCTTCATTAACAAAAATAGCTGAATTAGATAATCTCAATTTCAAAAAATTATAATAAACCTCTCTTATTTCTTCTGGAGACAATTCTGAGCCTTCCCAAGTAAGCCAATCAACCGGAATTTGATTAGTAATGTCTTTTAAGTCATTATCTGTTAATAATGCTACAAAAGCTTTATTAACTTCATCAAGATCTTTTGCTTGTGGTAACAAAACATGATCTTTAATTAATGTGAATGGAGTTAGCGCACTTTTTTCCCAATTTGAAAATGAATGATGAAAATAGAACGACGCTCCATGATCGATTAGCCATAGTTCTTTATGCCAAATAAGCATATTTGTATTTCTAAACGTTCGATCTACATTGGTAATATATGCATCTAACCAAACTATTTTTGAAGCTAATAGTGGGTCTACTTGATAAGCTTGGGGATCAAAAGTTAAAGCACCTGATAAAAAATGTAATCCTAAATTTAATCCTTGGCTAAATTTTAATAAATCTTGAATTTCTTCATCAGCTTCTGTCCTACCAAAAGCTTGATCCAATTCAACAAAAACTAATTCTGGAACAGGTAAACCTAGTTTTTTCGCAATTAATCCACCTAGCAATTCAGCAATTAATGCTTTTACACCATGTCCTGCACCGCGAAATTTAATTACATATTTATATCCATCGTTTGCCTCTGCTAAAGCAGGCAATGAACCACCTTCTCTCAAAGGTGTGATATAACGAGTAACTATTACGTTTCTAATATCAAATTGACTTTTCATTTACAAAAACTTAAAACAGCTAATTTTTAGTGAATAGAAATTTTGGCGTTTGACAATGTTTTTCTGACAGAATTTTGATAATCAATATTCTTAAATCCGAAAATTTCTCTTACTTTTCCGTTGTTTAAATATATTTCAGCTTTTGTAGCTAAGCCCTTGGGCATTTTTACAAATTTTATAGCTGTTTTATCAATTGTATTTATGGCGGTTTTCTTAAAGAGATTTTTATACGCTAAATACACAAATAAGACAGCAATTACACAAAATACATAATCCATTTCTTTAGGAGATTTCCAATCTACAAGAAGTAATTTTAAAACACTCATGATAAAAATAAAAACCGACATAATTCTTGCCGATTGCAATCTTCCTTTATAATTATCTTCAATAATTAGCTGGTTGGTTTCTTTATTAAATGTAATCATCAAATGTTTATTTATTTGTTTTATTTCAACAAATATAGTTATTTATGTTAGATGAAAACCATATATATTTCTTTATAAAACATTAAAAATTATTTATTTTACTGAAAAAAATCGGTTACATCGTAATTATTAATTAAACTTTGTAACAGCAAAATATATCACTCATTGATATTTGCATACTAAAAAATGATAATTTTAATAATATATTCGTCATAGTGTTTTACCCCCTATAAACCTAAAATAATTCAACTACTTATTTTTTATGTTAAAGCTGAAAAAAACTTTAATTCTTCGGTATAAACATCCATTACAGATAACAAATAGGTGTTTTTTTCCCTTTCAGATATCCAAACCATTTTAATATCCATTTCTAAGCATTCTAAACTTAGTGAATTATTATTTCTAGATGAAATTGAACTAATTGCTAGTATAAGAAATAATTTTTACTATTATCTCTTATCATTTCGTACCCAAAAAATTAACTATTAAAATATGAGGAAATACAAACTAATCGACTAACTTTTTATATTAGAACTCAGATTAGCAATTATTTCGAGTTGTATTTTAACATTTACAACATCATGCAAATTACAAAAAGAATCATAGCTTGATGGTTATTGAAAATAAAACTAAAAAAGGATTGCCAATTGACAATCCTTTTTACTACGAATAATATCTTTTTAGTCTATCTTTTTCGTATTTATAAGCCGCTTTTAAACGCTCTTTTTCGTATTTTCTTTG
>CANQRD010000160.1 GCA_947626185.1 uncultured Flavobacterium sp. | reverse complement strand
TATTTTCTAAATTTATGAAAAAAGAAAATATAAAAGGCTGTTGCGACTAAAAAAGGAGAAACTTTCAATTTCTCCCTTAAACCGCCATTTCGCCAATACGATGTGCTTGTTGCACAACTCACATCCCATAAAATTTCTTAACTTGTTGTTATGCAAGGCAAAAAAGAATTTACACCCCAATTATTTTACGATTTAAGTTTGGATCGATTGGTACCTTTGGATAATTACTATCGAATAATACAGCGAGAATTATCATTTGATTTTCTTTATCAAGCGACCTCAAAATATTATGGAAAAGAAGGTCAAAAAAGTATTGATCCTGTGGTCTTTTTCAAGATATTATTGGTGGGTTATTTCAACAACATCAACAGCGATCGGGCATTGATTCGCTACTGTAGCAATTGTTTAGATGTACGTTTATTTTTAGGCTATGATTTAAATGAAGATTTACCTTGGCACTCAACCATTAGCCGAACACGTCAATTATTAGGAGAAGAAGTTTTCTTAGAATTGTTTCGTCAAGTGTTAAGTCTTTGCGTTAAAAAAGGGATGGTGCAAGGTCGTCGTCAAGCGGTTGATAGTGCATTTATCAAGGCCAATGCCAGCATGGATAGTTTGGTTGAAAAAGAAGTTTTAGAAGATGCTTCTGCATATGTCAACGAATTAGAAGAAAATAGTGAATATAAAGTCACTTCAACACGTAAAAAGTTAGTTGAACAACATCATAATTGGAAAAAAGAAGAATTTAAAGCGATGCCTGCCGCCCGAAAAAGTGTCCAAATCAATGAAGATGGGGAAGAAATTCGGCCAAAATTCTTAAGTAATCACACGCATTATAGTCCAACGGATCCTGATGCAAAAATCTCTACCAAACCAGGAAAACCGAGGCAATTAAATTATGCTGGTCAATTAGCCGTAGATGATAAACACCATGTCATAACGGGCGCCTGTGCCAGTACAGCAGGGAGTAAAGATAGTGTCATTTTCGCTGAAATTATGGATCAAACCTTGGCAAATTTTAAGGGTAATGAGATGCAAATCGATCAAGTATTAGCGGATGCAGGTTACAGTAGTGGTGAAAGTTTAGGTTATTGTGAAACCCACGGAATCGATGCTTATATTCCTAATTTTGGACAATATAAACCTGAGCGTGAAGGCTTTATTTTTAATGGGGAATTAAACCAATACGAATGTATCCAAGAAGGAGGGAATGGAGCGATTTTACCATTTAAACGTATTTTAACCGATAGTAAAGGTTACCAAAAGAAAAGTTATCGAAGCAGCGAAAAATCGTGTGCAGACTGCCCTTTAAGACAGTCATGTTGTGGAAAAGTAACAAAGTTCAAAAAAATCGAAGAAAGCATTCACAAGCCCTTATACGATCGGATGCACGAGAAAATTACCAAGAATAAACGGTATTTTAAACAGATGGTCAAGAGACGAAGTGCAACGGTAGAACCAGTTTTAGGTACTTTAATCAACCATCACAATATGAAACGTATCAATAGCCGAGGAATGGCCCAAGCGAACAAACATGTTCTCTTAGCCGCTCTTTGCTATAACTTAAAGAAATACCTGAAATTTACGCCTAAAAAATCCAAATTACTTGCCCAAATATGTGCCTTACCAAAGGTAAAGTATGGCACTCTAAAAGCAGGTCATATTGGGCTTGAAGATTTGCTTTTTTCTACCACTTTATTTTTAATTATTGAATATACTCCAAAAATAAACCTCGCTTAAAAAGGCTTAAACGAGGTCATATATGATTTTATTTTGTTGAGTTTTGAGTTGTGCAACGGTTACCGGTGTTAGCAGAAGTTTTTTTAATATTAAACAATCATTGCTTTATCTCCAGCTTTTGCTTGTTTTACCCTTTCTTCATACCCTTTGAAGAAATAAGGAATACTATCTTCGCTTCCGTTTTCAATTCTTAATTTTACCTTTTCAAAAGCTAATATTGAAATTTCGAAACTAGGAAGTCCTGTTACTAAAATTGGTTGATTTAATTGGTCATACCAAAAATATTTTCCTCCATAATTTCTTCTTGCAACTTCAAAAATATAAGAACCGGCTTGAGCAATTAAATCACTTTTCATTTCTTCATCCATTTGTTCTGCAAAATCGGCAAAGTTTTCAAGAAGCTCATCAAGTACTTCTAAACTCTCTATAGAATAATCAAACGCATCATCAAATTTTTCTCCAAATCCGTCAACTATTCTTTCAGCATTCGAAGTCGATTTTTGAATAAATTCTTCCTGAGCTTCATCAACTAAATTCTCTGATTCGCTAGATTTAAGATTTGTATTCTGTTTGGTTTCTTTTTTTTTGAAAAAATCAAATATTCCCATCTTCTTTATATTTTATGTTGGTTTTCTAAAATTTCTGCTAACGGGCCGCGGCTTGGCGAAGTGCGGGCTTGAATTGAGCGAATGTTCAATTCAGACCGAGACGTAGCCAAAGCTGTGAGCCTTTTGGTAAATTTAATAAAAAAACAAAAGCAAACAGCTTTTGGCGGCTAAAATAGGAGAGAAGTTCAATCTTACACTTAACCCCGCATTTTGCCAAACCGATGTTAGGCGACGTTATTTTATATATTCATAATGCAAAACTTCAATTTGATAATTGTCAATTATGTCAGTCTTGATTTCCTTAATTAAAATTCCATTATCATAAATAAACTCTGTTTCGTGAATGAAATCTGGTTTTTGCAATAATTCTATTTTATTAGAAAAATGTTTCTTTTTGTATTTTAAAATCGGGTAAGCAATCAGTTTATTCAATCTTCCATCAAAATATTCATATTCATTAATTTTACAATAATCATTTCTTTTGAAATCAATAGTTTTTTTCAAATATCCATTTTTATCATAGTGATATTCAAAATCTCCATCTTTATCAGGGTAATTTTTTGTTATTATCCTGTTTTTTTTTCTAAACTTATATGATATTGAATAAATTTCATTTGGGTAATAAAAATCTTGTTTAATTAACCTTTTTTCAGCATAAGTAAATTTACCTTCATATTCCAACTTATGCTCATTATTAACATTGACAAAATAATTTTCTCCTATTAAGACAGCATTTTCATATACAAATTTTTTGAACCCTATAAGTTTCGATTCTTCAGGATTTTCTTGAAATGAAAATAACTTTAATTCAGCTATACTGCCATCTATATTATAAGAATAATGAGATGTTCTCCAATTAATAAAATCAATATGTTTTATTAATTTATGATTTTTATAAAAATATTTGTGACATATAAAATCTTCTTCTTTATCTTTTGAATAAATTCGTAATTCATTAATGTCAATTGGTAAAGTAGTTAAATTTATTTGTCCTTTATTTTCCATATGTTTTTTAATGTCGCCTAACGGTCAAGTATAAGCGTAGTGCGGGATTAGAAGCAGTTCACTTTCAGTTTGCCGATATGTTTGTTAATATTCAATTCGTTCATATTTAGCACTTTAGCCCGCATTACGCTTATACAATGTGTGTGCCCTGCATATGCAGGACACACCCCGAAAGCTTTTCAAATAGTTCAAAAATACAAATTTAGTTTTACGA
>CANQRD010000159.1 GCA_947626185.1 uncultured Flavobacterium sp. | reverse complement strand
AGCTTTGAAGGCTCAAAATTTTATGGAATAACTTTGTTGGAATAGGTTCACAATATTTTAAAAGATTTACTAACGGTTAGTATATGAAAAGTAGGCGATTACGAAGCACTAAACTTTCGGTTAAGCATAAAGTTTGATACGAGCCAAAAGCCTTGAATTTACTACTATTTCGCCTATTTTTTATATACATTGTTACCTGCTGGCTTTTTTTGTTTTTCGTCCGTTAGCGTTGGCGTGAAAGCTCTTTGCAACCGCAGGAACGAGGATTGCAATGTGCTTGAACTTTGCTTTGGCTAAAATCCGTACAGTTCATTTATTATTTTGTTGTTTTCACTTTCAAGTTCTAAATCATAGTCGCCTGAAAGTTTAACTTTTTCAATTATCTGCTTTATGTTTTCTGTAATTTTTTTCTCTTGCTTTGGTTTAGGTTCAAAGAATGGAATTTTCTTTATGTAGTTTGAAGAATTATTTGTTGAAGGATTAATTGTTCTAATTAGTTTATTACAAGTTGGTGAATTGAAAAACGCTAACAAATAATAAATCAAATCTTCATCTTTAGGGAAAATTCCAACAATTGATTGGTCAAAAAGTCGGTTTTCTATTATCGCTCCAGTTATTGAACTTGAACTAACCATTGGCACTGCTATTCCTTTTCGGAAATAGTATGAAGAATTTTGATAACGTGCTTTTTTATCTTTTTTGTAGAAATCGACAATCTCTTTTGACCATTCCATAAACCAATTGTCCGCTTTGAAGTATTTTACATTTCCGCCTTTAACAATTGGAACATAAATTTTTTCAGTTTCAATCCCATTTAAAGGCCTTGAAGCACAGTCATAAGTTATTTTGGTTTTATCAACTTCATCATACCTTTTTGAGTTTCTGATTGACTTGCTTAAAACTTTTAGCCTGTCCTTGTCATTACCCGAATAAAAACCTGTAGCACAATCGCAAATATCTCCAATTGTTAATTCAGAACTTCTAATTGCATCAGAAACATTTTGGTTTTTGCTCGTTAAAAAAATATGACCATCATTATTTAAAACATTTTCTTGTTTGAATTTCAACTTCGTTAAATGTTGCAATTCATTGTTCCCAAGTTCTTCAACCGATTTAAAGTCCTTGTAGATATTGAAAGAATTGTTAAGGTTTGAAGGGAAATTACTGCATTTTTCCAAAGCAATAATTGACAAGTTGGCATAACCAAAATTTACTCCTGGGAAATATGAAGAAGGGAATAATGAGATTTCTTTAATCTTGGTATTTGTAAGGATATATTTTCGAATATCCTTGTGCATATTCAAGTTTAGATAAGTGTCGGGAATAATGAATACAAGCTTACCACCTTCATTTAATGATTCAATACTTCTGTATAAAAACAGTGAGTAACTTTCTTTGGCATAAAAACCATTAAATCTTCTTTTTAAAGAGGCTCTATCTTCGGTGTTTCTCCAAGCTCCGTATGGTGGATTTGCAATTACAGCATCATATTTTCCACCCATAGAACATAGAAATTCCAAATCCAAATCGGTTAATGTGTCTGTTTGTTTTATTGAAACATTTTCTAAATCAGAATATTTGTTTTTTAATTTATTGTAAGCAGAAAGATTAAGTTCAAAAGCATCAACTTTTACTGTTTCATATTTACTCAAAATAGGGTCTAAAAAAACACCGTCTCCAGCACAAGGTTCAAAAATAGTTTCTGTACCATTAAGGTCTAACAAATCAACCATATAAGTTACTATTGGCTCTGACTTTGTGTAGTATGCTTGAAATATTCTTTGTTCGCTTATCATATTACCAAGTTAAATATTGAGTTAAATTGTTGGATTCTAAATGTTCTACAAAATCATTATCTAAATCTTCAGCCCAATTCACATTTAGGTTTATCCAAGAACGAATGTCAAATCCAGAATATTTATGAAGCTCGTCATAAGTCTCTGTACCTGAAAAAGCACTCCAAATTCCAGAGTTCTTTAATGTGTTAAAATAATTGTTGTTTTCGGCAGCTCTAACAAAAATTAGTGGTTCGTAATTGTCTTCGAGGTTTTGATAAATACTGGCGACTAATAATAGTCTATTCGTATTTCCTTTTTCATTTGAACCAAAACCACTTTTGAAATCGACAACATATTTTTTTCCTTCAAATATGAAATGTAAGTCAAGTTCAAGTTGAATTTCTCCTGACATTACCAAACTCCATACTTTGTTATAGTATTTGATTAGTTGTTCTTTTTCTTCGCCAGAAAGGTTAAGTCCGTTAATGTAGTCTTCTATTTCATCTGCTAATTGTTTTTTTACATCAGCAAATAAAGGTGGAACAAAAAGCTCTAAATCATTTATAGGATACTCAAAAGCTAATTTGCAAAATGGCTCCCATAATTCTCCTATTCTACGAGAGAAAGCCATATATTCATATGGCCAAACTGAATGACGTATTTCAAGCATAACAACATAGTTACAGTAGGTAACCATCAAGACACATTCAAGTATTTCTTTATTCGTCCAGTTCTCCTTTTTTCCTTTTTGCTCAATTATTTCAATAATTGTCGTTCTGGCCTTTACAAGAAGTGTGTTTAGTTTCTTCGCCTTCTTTTTGTATTCAGTATTACCGTATTCGCCATTTACTTCAGCTAAAAATTCACTTGACCTATCTCTAAAGTATTTTAGTAGTTGTTCTTTATTATTGGCTGTTTCTTTAGTTATATTCATTGAGCTTTATGAGTTTTTAAGTATTCAATTTTTTGTTCAGCAACTTTCATAGCTGCTAACGCCAAGTCTTCGTCTTGGATTTCGTAAACAAGCTTGTCACTTAACCAAGCAATTAAGACTTCATTCTTTTTATCTTGATAGAATTCAGAAAGAGCACTTACTTGTTCTTTTGTAGGCATTCTATCATTACGTTCTATTTTACTCAATAGAGTAGGGTCGATTGATAATGCTGCACCAACTTCACGTAGTAGCAAACCTTTTGACTCTCGTAATTCTCTTAATGTTTGTCCTATATTTTTCATTCGCCTATAATTGACTTGACAATATTTGTCAAATATAAGAATTCGTTTTGGATTTCAATCGAATTTGTTATTTATTTTTCGGGTGGCGGTGGGGAAGTGAAAGCTCTTTTTATTTTGTGAGGTACGAACAAAATGAAATGTGCTTGAACGTACGGTTGGCTTTTTTTCAGCTTGCAGGTAACGTTTCGGGGCTTTGCGATGGTGGGGCAATCGAAGCACAAATCTTCAATTTTGCACATAAGTTGAACCGAAGAACTACCGGTGAACTTTGCAGTTTCGCCCCACTATTGCAAAACCCTTGTTGAACTAAACCTCCGGTAGCTTTCGCTGCGATGATTTAGTACCTTAGTATTTATTAACGTTTAAATAATTGATAATATGGTAACTAAAAAAAATCTCCGGAGGAATTAAGAACGAACAAATATTTGAATCGTGCTTGTAATGAAATTACAGGTTTTTCTGAACTTCTGCAACGTTTTGAGCGAAATATTTCTATTTTAGGACGAAGCAAACGCACTTTTGAAAATTATTCACGTCATGTAGCGACCATGGCATTGCA
>CANQRD010000158.1 GCA_947626185.1 uncultured Flavobacterium sp. | reverse complement strand
AGCCGATCAAGGGCACCAATTCAAAAATTAGCCGATACTGTAGCAAAATATTTTGTACCAGTAGTAGTGTTAGTTAGTATTATTACTTTTATTATTTGGAGAGCCTATGGACCAGAACCTCAATTAACTTATGCGTTTATCAATGCTTTGGCAGTGCTAATTATTGCTTGTCCATGTGCTTTAGGATTGGCAACTCCAATGTCTATAATGGTAGGTATTGGAAAAGGGGCACAAAACGGGTTGTTGATAAAAAATGCTGAAGTATTAGAAACAGCAAATAAAATCAACGTGTTAATTACCGATAAAACAGGAACATTGACAGAAGGAAAGCCTTCCGTTTCTAAAATCGTTTCAACATCTAATTATTCAGAAAAAGAGTTAATACAGTTAACAGCTTCTTTAAATCAAAATAGTGAACATCCTTTGGCTTTAGCTTTTATAGAAAAATCGAAATATTTGCTTTTAGAGCTTATTCCTGTGAAAATGTTTGTGAGTAAAACGGGGAAGGGAATTCAAGGAATTGTAGATAAAAAACGATTGTCTGTTGGAAATAAAGTGTTAATGGATGAGGTGAACGCAGAAATTGATGATCAATTAAAAGCGTCAGTTCAACAAGAACAGGCAAAAGGAAGAACAGTATCTTACATTGCCGAAAACAATGAAATTATTGGTTTTGTAGTTATTTTCGATAAAATAAAAGAAAGTAGTCGTTTATCAATAGCTAACTTAAAGAAATCTGGTATAGAAGTAGTAATGCTTACAGGTGATAATCCATTAACAGCACAGTCGGTTGCAAACGAATTAGGAATACAACGTTTTATTGCAGAAGCTATGCCCGATGATAAATTAAACGAAATTAAACGATTACAAGCTAAGGGTAAAATTGTGGCAATGGCCGGGGACGGAATAAATGACGCTCCAGCATTAGCACAAGCAAATATTGGTATAGCAATGGGGACTGGAACCGATGTTGCAATTGAAAGTGCGGAAGTTACCTTGCTAAAAGGAGATTTGAGTGGAATACCGAAAGTAATTTCGCTAAGTAATAAGGTAATGAAAAACATTAAACAGAATTTGTTTTTTGCTTTTGTTTACAATAGCATTGGAATACCAATTGCAGCGGGAATACTTTATCCAATTTTCGGACTTGTGTTATCGCCTATGATAGCTGCTTTGGCAATGAGTTTTAGCTCAGTTTCTGTTATTGCTAATTCATTGCGATTAAAAAATATTAAATTCTAAAATAGAAAAAGGGAATGCTAATTACATTCCCTTTTTTGTACTTTTTTATTCTTTAGTTTAGTCCCCACTTAACTAAAAGAAAAAATTAACTAGACTTATTTACCTACTGCAATATAGGAAAATATTTTAAATGTTAAAAAAATAATGTTGAAATATTTTAAAAGGTAAAATAAATATTTTTAAACTCGTTATTAAGTTAAAAAGATAAATATTAATTATTATAGATCAAATTGGTGTAGAATTGTTGTTAAATTAGATGGATAAAGAATTAGGCAGATGAGATTATCAATCAAAATGTCATATACAACTGTCTAATCGGCTGAGTGTAACTATTTATTTTGGCTGTATTTATGACAAAATGACATTTTTAAACCTCTATTTTAGTAGATTTATGACAAAAATAAAAAAAAATAGTGTTGGCATAAAGATTGACTAATTGTTATCGAACGCATTGTTCATAAAGAGTAGAAAATTAAGTATAAAAAATAAACTATAGATAATATTATGAGTAAAATAATTGGTATCGACTTAGGAACTACAAACTCTTGTGTTTCTGTAATGGAAGGAAATGAGCCAGTAGTTATTACAAATGCTGAAGGAAAAAGAACTACACCATCTGTTGTAGCTTTTGTAGAGGGAGGGGAAATTAAAGTAGGTGACCCTGCAAAACGTCAGGCGGTTACAAACCCAACAAAAACGATTGCTTCTATCAAACGTTTTATGGGAGAAAAATTTAGTGAAGCAGGAAATGAAATTACTGCTGTACCTTACAAAGTAGTTAAAGGAGATAACGATACACCACGTGTTGATATCGACGGACGTTTATATACACCACAAGAAATTTCTGCAATGACTCTTCAGAAAATGAAGAAAACTGCTGAAGATTTCTTAGGTCAAGAAGTAACAGAAGCTGTAATTACAGTACCTGCATATTTTAATGATGCACAACGTCAAGCTACAAAAGAAGCTGGTGAAATTGCTGGTTTAAAAGTAAGACGTATTATCAACGAGCCAACTGCTGCGGCATTAGCTTATGGATTAGATAAAACAGGAAAAGATCAAAAAGTTGTAGTATACGATTTAGGTGGAGGTACTTTTGATATTTCTATCCTTGAATTAGGAGATGGTGTATTTGAAGTATTATCAACTAATGGAGATACTCACTTAGGAGGTGATGATTTTGATAACGTCATCATCAATTGGTTAGCAGATGAATTTAATGCTGCTGAAGGAGTAGATTTACGTAAAGATGCAATGGCATTGCAACGTTTAAAAGAAGCTGCTGAAAAAGCTAAAGTTGAGTTGTCATCAGCTACACAAACAGAAATCAATTTACCTTACGTTACAGCTACAGCTTCAGGACCAAAGCACTTGGTACAAACATTAACAAGAGCTAAATTTGAGCAATTGTCTGATGATTTAGTACGTCGTTCTATGATTCCTTGTGAAAAAGCATTAAAAGATGCAGGATTGTCAAAGTCTGATATTGATGAGGTAATTTTAGTAGGAGGTTCAACACGTATTCCTAGAATTCAAGAAGAAGTAGAAAAATTCTTTGGTAAAAAACCACACAAAGGAGTTAACCCAGACGAAGTTGTAGCTATTGGTGCAGCTATTCAAGGTGGAGTTTTAACAGGAGATGTAAAAGACGTATTATTATTAGACGTAACTCCACTTTCATTAGGTATCGAAACTATGGGAGGAGTTTTCACTAAGTTAATTGAGTCAAATACAACAATTCCTACAAAGAAATCACAAGTGTTCTCTACAGCTGCGGATAACCAACCATCGGTTGAAATTCACGTATTGCAAGGAGAAAGACCAATGGCAAATGACAATAAAACTATTGGACGTTTTCACTTAGATGGAATTCCACCTGCACAAAGAGGAGTGCCTCAAATCGAAGTAACATTTGATATTGATGCAAACGGAATTATTAAAGTATCGGCTACTGATAAAGGTACTGGAAAATCTCACGATATCCGTATCGAGGCTTCATCGGGATTAACAGAAGAAGAAATCCAAAGAATGAAACAAGAGGCAGAAGCAAATGCAGAAGCAGATAAAAAAGCAAAAGAATCTGTTGATAAAATCAACGAAGCTGATGCAATGATTTTCCAAACAGAAAAACAATTAAAAGAATTTGGAGATAAATTATCTGAAGGAAATAAATCTAACATTGAAGGAGCTTTAGAAGAATTGAAAAAGGCTTACGAAACTAAGAATATTGATACAATTCAACCTGCTTTAGACAAAATTAATGAAGCTTGGAAAGCAGCTTCTGAAGAAATGTACAAAGCACAAGCTGAAGGACAGGCAGAACCACAACAAGGGCAACC
>CANQRD010000157.1 GCA_947626185.1 uncultured Flavobacterium sp. | reverse complement strand
AAAATTAAATTAGCCATTGCATTGGTAGCCTCTTTTTCCAACACTTCAGTTGCGATTTTTTGTGCTTTTTTTGAATCGGGATTAGACGAATTTAAATAAGCTGCAGCAATTAATAATTGCTCATCATAATCGCGTTTTTTAATTTCTTTCTCCGCTTTAGCAAAGTTAGCAACTGCCTCTGTTGGACGATTGTTATCTAACTCTATTTCTCCTAAACCAATGTAGTTTAAAGATCCTTTTGTTTTTGCTAAAACTCCTTGATCAAAATAATATCTAGCTGAATCTGCCTGATTTTCTTTCAAATAAACATCTCCTAAAAAATAATAGTTGCTCCCTTCATTTGGTTTTTGACCAATTAGTTCTTTTAATATTTGCTTTGCCTTATCGAATTGCTCTGCATTAATTGCTTTTTTTGCGTCATTGATATTCTGAGCAAATGCAAAAGAACTACTCAAAGCCAATGTCAACAATGAAAAAGAATACTTTTTATTCATAATATATTGTGTTGATTTATATAAAATTTATTTTTTTATCTCTTTTGTAACTACAATTTCTCTTTGTGGTGCTCTAAATGGTACTAATCCGGAATTTAAAACAATCCTTTGTCCTTTATATCCTGCTATATAAGAAGCAAATCCTACGCCCAATCCGTTTTTTCCGCTAAAATCCCAAACGTACAACATACGTGTTAATGGATACAAACTTTCAGCAATATTATTCTGACTTGGTTTATAATATTTATTATCGGTCAAATTTTTAACTGCAAGCACTTTAACCTTTTCAATACTAGATGCCAAAGATTTGTCTGGTTGAGTAAGCCAATTTAATCCTATAACTCCAATAGCTTTTGGATTACTTGCCACATAATCAACAACTTCTTTTGTATTATTTAAAAAATAAGCATAATCCTTAGGAAAACTATCAAATCCTGTTAAGCGCTTAAAATCAGTTACTATGCTAGAGTTTGGATTATCAAACACTAAAAAAGAATCTGATTCGTTTAATTTATTAAACTTTATTTGATCTAATATTTTGGTATAATCTACAACAGAGTCATTTGATTCCTTACTGGTAACAAATACAATTGCATCACGCCCAAAATAAGTAATCTTGGGTACAACTGCACCTTCGTAATGTCTTTTTTCTTCTTCGTTAAGTTGTCTTGTCATTACAGCTGTACGCAAAGAATCTGTTAACAATAATTGAAGAATTTCTTTTTCAGATTTAGCAAGTAAATCTACATTCACTCTATTATATTCTTTCTCAAAAACAATTGTTACATCTTCAACTACAGGAAATATTGACTCATCTACTGGTAAAATTAAACGACCACTTACTGGGCTTTCATCATATACTTTATCAGTAACTCCAACAGTCGTTTCGTCCTTCTTATTTTTGCAATTATACATTATTGTAATTGAGCCAACCAGCACCACTAAGATAAATATTCTTTTATATATTTTATTTACAAACATAACTTGATCGTTATAAGAGCTTTATTTTTAATATGTTTTGACTAAGATATATATTCTTTATAGAAACTAGAAAACAATTACAACTTTTAACAATTAATGCTTCCAGAAAAAT
Organism: uncultured Flavobacterium sp.; assembly: GCA_947626185.1. Lineage (GTDB taxonomy): Bacteria > Bacteroidota > Bacteroidia > Flavobacteriales > Flavobacteriaceae > Flavobacterium. The sequence continues at coordinate 2,005 of CANQRD010000157.1, read as the reverse complement.
AAAATATCTAAAAAAAATTGATAACTAAAAAACATTTCAATATTATTTTCAAATAAATTTAGCAATTACCTTCTTACAATTGTTATCGGTAATGTAAAAGTTGATTGAACATTTTTACCATCAAGAAGACTCAGTTTCCATTTTGTAAAAGACAATAAAGCTCTCTTTGCTTCTTCAACAATACTTTCTAATGGTGTTTTCAAAACGGTAACGTTAGCTAATGTACCATTTTTTTCAATAACAAAACTTAAAATAACTCTCGCTTTATCTTCATTTATAGCGTCATTTGGCCAGCAAAAACTTTCGAAAAACCTTTTATTAAACTCTCTCATTCCTCCAGAAAATTCCACTGTAATTCCGTTTAAATAACAAACAATTTTATTGTTGTTCTCCACAATGGAATAATCATTTAAAAAAATTGAATCACGTGGAACAGTTACAGTATGCGCTTTGCCAATTAAAAAAACTAACCTGTAAAATAATAAGTAAATATAATTTTTCATTTTTTCACACGAGTAGTTATTCTTAAAGATACTATAAAAAACAAAAAAAGCCTCTAAACGAGGCTTTTATACTATTATCCAACATTAGATGTCCATAATCGATAGAATCTAAAGAAACCATAAACTATCAAAACAATTCCGAAAAGTATTCTATACGACTCTTCTATTTCAAATGGTAATGGCTTATAAAAAATAAGCAATAAACCACAAAGTAGATAAATCATAAAAAACAACAACCCGAAAAAGAACAAAAATCGCTGAACTAGCGATTTTTGTTTGAATTTATTATTAAACATTACTGTACTTGAATTGTAATAGGTAATGTAAATTGAGATCTAACTGATTTACCATTTTGTATAGCTGGTTTCCATTTAGGCATGTTATTTAAAACTCTGATTGCCTCTTTACCAACACCGTAACCTGGGTCACGTACTACTTTGATATCTGTTAACGATCCGTCTTTTTCAACTACGAAAGTAACAATCACACGAATAGACTTTACTCCTGAATCGATATCTGGAGTTCTAAAGCGTTGAATGAATTGCTTGTTGAAAGCTCCCATTCCTCCAGGGTATTCTGCTTGAACTTGAACAGCTACAAAGATTGTGTTATCTCCATCTCCTCCAGAACCACCTTGACCTTTATCTTCGGTTCCAGTTTTTTCTGTGATTTTGATTTCACCTTTTTCTTTATCACCCTTCATGTCCTTCTTACCTACCTCAGCCTCCTTGAATTCCTCTTGTTTTGCTATTTCCTCTTTCACTTCCTCTTTCTTAGCAATTTCAGGTTCAGTAAACTTTTTAGTGTCGTTTATTGATTTTACCTCATCTGCTGGTGGAGGCGGTGGAGGTGGTGGTAAATCCTCCGGCGGCGGCGGTGGTGGTGGTGGTGTATTGTCAGGTATATTTAAATCTACCATTTCTACAACCTTATCCAATTTATCCACCTTATTATCTCCAAAAGTACCTTTTGCTAATGAAATTAACATTGGCGAAGCCAATACTAACCCAAACAAACCAATACCTGCAAACAATGCTACAGTAGTAACTTTTGGATTTTCAGATCTTAATTGATATGCTCCATAAGACTTGTTACGTCCTTCAAAGATAATATCAACCCAATCTTTTTTAAAGATATTTAATTTTGACATATTTTTTTAATTTCTCAGAACGTTACTATTTCTCTCCCAAGATTTCTAGATCTTCTGGAGTTATATCTACTAATGCATAAGATTTAATACCTGAAATGGCCATCTCATCTAAGATATCAACCAAATTACGGTATGTAGACTTTTCACTAGCTCTAATGATTACTATTAAACCTTTTTCTGGATCATTATTAGAATAAGCTATTGCTCTTTTATCTTTTTCTAAAAGAACTTGGCGAATTCCATTTTTCCCATATGTTTGATCTGTTGGTCCTTCTAAAGGGTTTGAAACCATTCCCATGTACCACATAATCTTATTGTCACCGCCAATTAAAATTGTCATTGTACGGTTTTC
>CANQRD010000156.1 GCA_947626185.1 uncultured Flavobacterium sp. | reverse complement strand
TCAGTATACTTTGTTTCAATCAAGTTCTTACGATCATCAAAAATATCTACTTTAGCTCCTTCCAATACAGCACCTGTATTTCTGTTGGTAACTGTTACATACATTTCTGTATTACAAATTGGTTTTGCTTTATAAATATCATCACGTCCAATTCTGTTAGTAGAGAAAAATCCGATATTCTTATCCGCGTAAAATGAAAAAGCGAAATCGTCTTTAGCAGTATTAATTGGTGACCCAATATTTTTAGGCTCTGCTTCAGGAATAGCTAAATCTACTACGTAAACGTCCAATCCACCAAAACCTTTTCTAGAATCAGAAGCGAAATATAACTTACCATCTTCTGTAATAAAAGGAAACGATTCTCTACCTTCTGTATTAATTTGACTTCCCATGTTTACAGGAGTTCCATAATTACCATTTTCATCAATGTCTACTTTCCAAATATCTGTACTACCCATAGTACCTGGCATATCTGAAGAGAAGTACAATGTACGACCGTCTTTACTTACACTTGGATTACTTACAGAATAATCACTTCCGTTAAAAGGAACTGGTTCAAAATCTGTCCATTTTCCTTTTTTCTTAGTAGCGCGATAAACACTAACTTTTCCAAGCTTAATTAATTTTGCTTTGTTTTTTACGAATTTTCCTTGACGGAAACTCTCTGTTGCAAAATACATTGTATTTCCATCACCTGTAACAGTAGCTGGACCATCGTGATACTTTGTATTTAATTCTGAAACAGGTTCTACATCGTATAACGGATCATCTGCATTTTTATATTTTGCTTGATAAATATCTAAATACCCTTGATTGTCCCAACCATATTTCTTCTTAGAATTATTTCCTTTACGAGTTGATGCAAAATAAAGCGTATCACCTGCTGTTAAAAAAGCACCAAAGTCATTTCCTTGACGATCATTAATTCCAGACTCTTCAAATGTAAATAACTCTTCTTGTTCTCTTAAACGAGGAATATAATCTGGTTCACGTAAGAAAGCAATTGCTCTTTGATCTTCCGGATTGCGCTCGGCAAATTTTTTCATTGCAGCATTAGCAGCATCGTACCTTCCACTTGCTTTAAGCATTTGAGCGTAACGATAATATATTTCAGAATCCAATGTTGGATCTGTCTCTAATGCTTTTCCGTAAAATTTAGCAGCTTCAACGGTGTTAAAAATATTGTAGTAACAATCTGCTAATTGTAAATAAATATAATTATCCGTTTTTTTTCCTCTAACTAACTTTTGATAAACTTTAGCCGCATCTACAAATTCGTAGTGTTTATAATGTTCGTCTGCAATTTCTAAAGGAGTTTTTTTAGGCTCTTGTGCATTGATTGATTGCGACGCGAAAAGAGCAGCTAATAATAAACTAAAATAAACTCTTCTTAATTTCATTCTATATAATTATTGATCTGGTTTGTATTAGAAGTAGCGAGAAGAACTCGATACTTTTTTCGATAAAAAGATATCATACAAAATCATAAATTCATGAGATCCTTTTGCTGCCTTATTAATATCTGATGTTACGTAATCATAAGCGTATCCAACTCTTAACTGTGGAGTAACTCTATAATTAATCATTGCACCAACAGCATCTTCCGATCGATAAGTTACTCCCACCTCAAACTTATTGTCATACAAGAAATTTGCACTTAAATCGAAAGATACAGGCGAATTCATTGCATATTTAATCATTGTAGATGGTTTAAATTTCCATTCTTGAGTTAAATCAAATACGTAACCTCCTGTTAAGAACATATGCATTTGTCTTTTACCATAATCTTTACCATCGTAACTTAGATAGTACTCTTCAATCATATTAGGAACACTCAAGCCAATGTAGTACTTATCAGTATAGTAATAAGCACCTAATCCTGTGTTAAAAAAGGTTTTTTTGCTATCTGCTCCGAAAGCTGGATCATCGGGATCAATTGTATAACCGTTTCCGATCTCAGAAAAATAATCGGCATTATGGAAAGTTAAACCTGCTTTTATTCCTAATGCTAATTTATGCACACCACCTAAATCTAATGTATAAGAGAAATCCCCATAAACATTATTTTCAGTCACCGGTCCTATTTTATCATTTACGAATGACAATCCTACTCCAACCTTCTTACCTACTCTACTATTAATAAAAAGTGTACCTGTAGAAGGAGCACCTTCAAAACCTGCCCACTGCTTTCTATATAATGCTCCCATAGATACTGCATCTTTAGAGCCAGCATAAGCGGGGTTGACAATACTCATATTATACATATACTGAGTGTATTGTGGATCTTGTTGCGCTTTAACATTGATTGTTCCTACTAGAAACAAACCAGCGATAAGAGTATATATTTTCTTCATAAAGTACGTTTTTTAAAAACATTAATTGATTACTTTAAATCCTCAGTGGTAAATATATAATTTTTTTTTACATAAAATTAACACCAAGTGTTAAAAATTAACAAGAGTAAAAAAAAGAGTGTGAAATTAATTCCACACTCTTTTTTTAATAAAATTATTACTTATTTATTTGTACCCAACCAGTTCTTGTTTTTTCAAAGGCTTGAATTACATAATAATATGTGCCAGATGGTAATTCTTTACCTTTTTTATCCTGACCATACCATTGATTTGTATATCCTATTCCATGTGAATAAACCTCAATTCCGGCTCTGTTGTATACTTTTATTGAAGTAACTCCATGTTTGCTCAAATCAAATGTATCATTTATACCATCTCCATTTGGTGAGAAACCTTTCGGAATTGGACAATCGTTATAATTTATAGTAAAACTACTTTCATCATAACAAACTTTATCAGGTGTTTCTGCAACAACATAAATAGTGGTTCCTGTAGTAGTAATTTCTATTCCTGGTAATAGTTGTATTCTTGTTCCATCAACCTCCATGAAATACTTATTATGTTCTGGCAACTCCTCTAAAGTATATAACTCACACTCGTAATGTACATCTTCAAAAACTTTTGCCTTAACAAATTCTGTTACTTTTATATCGAAAGATACTTCTTCATAACAATCATCTCCATTATCTTTCAATACATACATTACATACTCTCCAGGACCTAAAATATCTCCAGCAAAATACTCTTGCCCTTCAGCTTTGCTGCCTAGATAGTAATGTTGATTAGGTTCTAACTCTGGTAACACATAGCTATCACAAACAACTACGTCTGCAGGTTTACTAGGTATTTCACCTTCAAGTTTATTAATTGTAAACTCAAAAATTTCAATACATCCTGTTCTTATATCCTCCACTTTTACGAATCGTTTAACACTTAACTCTCCATCAAAATCAACAATATAATTTTCCAGGTCTATAATTTCATCACTAGAGAATAAAGCATCGTCTTCTGTTTCATAAAACTCAACAAAATAATTTTGAGGCTCATTAACATTTTTAAACATTTCATTTTGTATTTCTGCAAGATTTACTGTATGATCTTTCAAATTAAATCTACAAATATCAATGTCTTTAGGCAGATCAACAACTGTAGAAATAGCCGGATAAATTTCTGCAAATATTTCACCTTTTACCTCACAATTAATTTCTTCGTATTTACCGATTACTTTATAAGTTCCAGTTTCTGTAACTTCTAATTCCGGTTTTGTTTCATTCGGAATTAACACTCCATCTTTGTACCAAGAAATAACAACATTTTCTTCTCCTAAACC
>CANQRD010000155.1 GCA_947626185.1 uncultured Flavobacterium sp. | reverse complement strand
ACTATAGCTCAGTTGGTTAGAGCGTCGGATTGTGGTTCCGAAGGTCGTGGGTTCGAGACCCATTAGTCACCCTAAAAAAGAGAATGATTTATCATTCTCTTTTTTATTTGTAACTGTAATTAAAGTATTATTTATTTATGAGTTTTGTCTACATCTAAAATAAACAAAAGGGAGTTAGTTTTTTAACTAACTCCCTTTTTTGGTGTAATATTCTGAATTATAAAATACTTCTTTTTTGTAATTGTTAAATAATATTAAATCCAGTCAATTCCTAAATAATTAGCCGGAGTAATCTGCTTTAATTCTACTTTAATCTCTTCAGAAACGTTCAGTTTTTCAATAAAGTCATGAATAGATGCTTTATTGATAGTTGTATTAGTTCTGGTTAAATCTTTTAATGCTTCGTAAGGATTTGGATATCCTTCTCTTCTTAAAATAGTTTGAATAGCTTCAGCAACAACAGCCCAATTTTTTTCTAAATCTTGTTCAAATCTTTCTTTATTCAATAATAATTTATTTAAACCTTTTAATGTTGATTCAAATGCAATAAGTGTATGTCCGAAGGGAACACCAATATTTCGTAAAACTGTACTATCTGTTAAATCACGTTGTAGACGAGAGATAGGAAGTTTTGCTGCTAAATGTTCAAAAATAGCGTTAGCAATTCCTAGGTTACCTTCTGAATTTTCAAAATCAATAGGATTTACTTTATGAGGCATTGCCGAAGAGCCAATTTCTCCTTCTTTTATTTTTTGTTTAAAATAATCCATTGATATATACGTCCAAATATCTCTATTTAAATCAATTAAAATGGTATTTATACGCTTTAAACCATCAAATAAAGCTGCAAAATGATCGTAGTGTTCTATTTGTGTAGTTGGAAAAGAATGTTTTAAACCTAAAGAAAGTTCAACAAAGTCTCCACCGAACTGTTTCCAATTCATCGTTGGATAAGCTACATGATGTGCGTTGAAGTTTCCTGTTGCACCACCAAATTTTGCTGCAAAAGGAATTTGGTTTAACAATATAATTTGCTCTTCTAAACGTTGTGCAAAAACGTAAATTTCTTTTCCTAAACGCGTTGGCGAAGCTGGCTGTCCGTGTGTTCTGGCAAGCATTGGAATATCTTTCCACTCTGAGCTAAGTTCTTTTAACTTATTTACTAATGTATTTAACAAAGGTAAATAAACGTCTTGATAAGCTTCTTTTGTTAATAATGGAATTGATGTATTATTGATGTCTTGAGAGGTTAGTCCAAAGTGAATAAATTCTTTGTATTGATCTAATCCCAATTTATCAAACGCATCTTTAATAAAATATTCAACAGCTTTAACATCGTGATTAGTGATTTTTTCTTTGTTTTTGATCCATATAGCATCTTCAGCTGAGAAATCTTTATAAAGCTTTCTTAATGAAGGAAAAATATCATGAGAAATAGCTTGTAGTTGTGGAAGATTATGTTCGCAAAGTGCTATGAAATACTCCACTTCTATAAGTATTCTATACTTAATTAATGCCTCTTCAGAAAAATATTGAGATAAGGCTTTTGTTTTGTTTCTATATCTACCGTCTATTGGAGAAATAGCATTTAGCTCTGTAAGCATAGTAATAAATTGTGTTGTTAGAATACAAAGATAGAATTTTCGAAATAGAAAAAAAAAATCGAAAATTTAAATGGTTACTAATAAAGTCAGAATATCCTATTTAGACCATTCTCTAATAGCATCCTTGTTCATTTTGATATAATCCAGATTATTTGCTTTTTCTGCTAATTCTAATGATATTTTTGCAGTAGCAACTGCATCAGCTTTGTTACCTTTTTTTGCTTGAATTTGAGATTTTAGTCTATAAAAGTAAAAAGGAGCTTTTTCGCCACTTTTTTCAATAGCTTTATTTATCCAATTTAATGCTTTTGTTAAATCTTTTTCGGTTAAATAAAAGTATTCTGCAGCTGCATAGTAATCTGAAATTTTTGGTCCTTCAAAAGTTTCATCAATACTTTTCATTGTCAAGGTATCTGTAGGAACTTTAAATCGTACAGATACTAATGAGCGTTCCCAGGCAATATCTAAATCGGCATAATCAATATTTACGTTATTTATGCCAATTGTAAAGGTTTCTAATTTTCGATCTGTATTTTGTACTTTTACTTTTGTAGATAATGCAATTTTAGAATCGTCCCATTTTTCTGGTGTTCCCCAATTGTTGGTGTCTTTATAGAAAATTACTTCCCATTCTTCTACTTTTGGAATAGTATAAATTGCATAAGAACCTTTTTTTAAGGTTTTACCATCAATTTCAACATCGCTACCAAAGGTTACTACACTATTCATATTAGCACCTGTTCGCCAAATACGGCCATAAGGTACTAAGTCGCCAAAAACTAATCGCCCGCGCATGTTGGGTCTTGAGTAATCAATAGAAACATCCGTTAAGCCAACTGCTTGATGTATTTCTGATTTTGTACTTGTTGGTGGTGTGCTTACTTGTGCAAACATTGAAAAACTTAGTAAAGCAAAACAGCTTAGTAATATTGATTTTTTCATTTTATTTTTAAGTATTGAGTTTGTTTTCTAAATGATAATGAATTTTATTTCGTCTTAAAATTATCTAAAATGGAATTGACAACAAAATGCTTTTAGAAATATTTGACAGCTTTTTGAAAAAATGATGCATCAAAATAAAAAAAAGGTCGTTCTATTATGCAGAACGACCTTTTGATTTTTTAATAGTTTTAGAATTATTTTCCTTTTTGAATTCCTTCTTTCAACCATTCTTTATATTCTTCCACATCTGGTGTATAACCAACTGGATCTGATAATTTTTGTTCTTCCTTATCTAAAATAATATAATAAGGCTGAGCATTTGCGTGGTAATTTTTCATTTGGAAATCGCTCCATTTGTTACCAATTGTTTTAATCTTTTTTCCTGTAGTTTCAGAAATATATTGCTCATTTTTTGGTAATTCTTTTTTATCATCAACGTAAAGAGAAATAAGAACTACTTCGTTTTTTAATATTGATAAAATTGCAGGATCAGACCAAACGTAATCTTCCATTTTACGGCAGTTTACACAAGCAAAACCTGTAAAGTCTAACAATACTGGTTTGTTTACCAATTTAGCATAAGCCATACCTTGCTCGTAATCTGTGAAAGCTACAATATCATGAGCACCGTATTTTGCTCCTTCTGGCAATGCTTCTGCAGTAGTGTTAGATCCGCTTCCACCTTTACCACCAACTCCATAAGGACTTTCTGCATAAGTCATTGGAGGAGGGAAACCAGAAATTATTTTTAGAGGCGCACCCCACAAACCAGGTATTAGGTAAATAGTAAAAACCGATACCAATAATGCCATAAATAACCTTCCTACAGAAATACTTTCCATTGGGCTATCGTGTGGTAATCTTATTTTTCCTAATAAATATAATGCCCAAGCACCAAAAATAGCAATCCAAATAGCTAGAAACACTTCTCTTTCAAGCCAATGTGCTTGTAGCACAAGATCTGCATTTGATAAGAATTTAAACGCTAAAGCTAATTCTAAGAACCCTAAAGATACTTTAACAGTGTTTAACCATCCGCCAGAACGAGGCATAGAGTTCAACCATCCTGGGAACATTGCAAATAACATAAAAGGCAATGCTAAGGCTAATGAGAAACCTAACATTCCAACAATTGGCGCAATACCTCCTTTAGATGCTGC
>CANQRD010000154.1 GCA_947626185.1 uncultured Flavobacterium sp. | reverse complement strand
CAGTTAAAGATATCACGGGTAAGACAATTCCAAAAGAAAATCCTAGTTTTGCAATTTTTGCAGTAAAAGAAGTTCCTTTAAATTGTAATAAGGTAGTAAGCCAAAAAAGAATAAGCACTACACTGAACTTTATCCAAGGTACTTCGTTAATTTGTGGAATTTCAAAAACTGAGGCTAAAACTCCAATAATAAAATAAAACATAGTTACAAAACCGACAGTGATTTGAAACCATTGAAAAAACAATGCTGCAAAACCTACTGAATTTCCTAAAGGTTTACCTACCCAAGAAAATATACCACCATCAGAATAACCTTTTACAGTTGCTAATTCTGCAGCACACAAAGACACAGGTAAAAACCAAAAGAAACCACATACAATTAAATAAAATATTAATGTTTGCCCGCTTTGCGCAAATGTTGGATACTCATAAACAGTTAGAAATAAAGAAGCTGTCATTGCAAAGAATGCAAATTTACTTATTGTTCCAGAATTAGTTGAAAGTTTACTATTACTTGTTAAAGTTTTAGTTTCAGAACTTGTGTTAATTAATTGCTTCATTTGATATTTTATTAAAAAGTTAGTTAATTTCAAATGTTTTAACCAAAAATAACATAATCAAATATATAAAAAAAATTAATAAATAGATTTTACACACTTATTTATTGAGATTATCTTGATTTTTTTTAATAAAGATGGGAGTATAAAAATTTATGTCACTCAACAACCAAAATCTACAAACTTGTGTAATACGTACTCTAAAAGATAAGTATTAGGTACAATAACATACTTAATTTAGTACTTAAGTCTTAAAACAGTATTTGGTCATCTTCGTAATTGGTGCAAAACTGCTGTCTGATATCTTGCTTGACTAAATTTAAGAAAAGAATAAGGTTCTTAATAATTTATCAAGTGAGATTTAAACGGCAGTCATAACACAGTTTTATGAAGAAGAAAACAAGTGTACTGTAAGGAGATAATAAAAAGTAAACAACAAATTGATAATCATTTTTTAAGACCTAAGATTAATAACAGGATGGAGAGTGTATTTTTTAAATTATTAATAATTAGTCAGTTGGTGTAACAATTGTTACTGTATATATTCAACATTGTCAATAGTTTTACACTATCAAATTAAAAATATACAGCAATGAAAGTAGAACAAATATACACAGGATGTTTAGCACAAGGGGCTTACTATATAGAAAGTAATGGTGAAGCAGCAATTATCGATCCATTACGTGAAACACAACCTTATATCGATCTTTTAACTAAAAATGAGGTAACATTAAAATACATTTTTGAAACACATTTTCACGCTGATTTTGTAAGTGGTCATTTAGACTTAAGTCAGAAAACAGGTGCTCCAATTGTTTACGGACCAACTGCAATTACAGAATTCCAAGCAATTATTGCAAAAGACAACCAAGTTTTTGAAATAGGAGACATCAAAATTAAAGTGTTACACACGCCAGGTCATACTTTAGAAAGCACTACCTATCTTTTGATTGATGAAAAAGGTAAAGAAACTGCTATTTTTAGTGGTGATACTTTATTCTTAGGAGATGTGGGGCGCCCAGATTTGGCGCAAAAAGCAGCAAATATGACACAAGAAGATTTAGCAGGAATGTTGTACGATAGCTTATATCTAAAAATACTTCCTTTAGCTGATGATATTATAGTTTATCCAGCACACGGAGCCGGTTCTGCTTGTGGTAAAAATATGATGAAAGAAACGATAGATACTCTAGGTAACCAAAAGAAAGTGAATTACGCATTGAACCAACCCTCTAAACAATCATTTATTAAGGCTGTTACCGATGGTCTATTGCCTCCTCCAGTATATTTCGGAATGAATGTAGCTATGAATAAGAAAGGATATAAAAGTTTTGAAAATGTATTGTTTAAAGGAATGAAAGCACTTTCTGTTGAAGAATTTGAAAATGTAGCCGAACAATCAGGAGCTTTAATTTTAGACACACGCTATAACAATGATTTTGCTAACGGATTTATTCCTCAATCAATTAATATTGGTATTCAAGGTGATTTTGCTCCTTGGGTGGGTACAATGATTGTAGATGTAAACCAACCAATTTTATTGGTTACTGACGCTGAAATGGAACAAGAAGTGATAACGCGTTTAAGTCGTGTTGGTTTTGATAATGTTTTAGGGTACTTAAAAGGAGGTTTTCAGTCGTGGATAGATGCTAAAAAAGAAATGGATATAATTAATAGAATTACAGCAACTGAATTTGCTACTCAAATTAAAGGAAAAAATGAAATTATAATTGATGTTAGAAAAAAATCAGAATATACAGCAGAACACGTAGAAGGTGCATACAGCAAACCTTTGGCTTACATTAACGAATGGATAAACACAATTGATCCAAAACAACACTTTTATTTACACTGTGCAAGTGGTTATAGAAGTATGATTACAGCTAGTATTTTACAAGCACGTGGACATAGAAATTTTACAGAAATAGCTGGAGGATTTAAAGCTATTGAAAAAACTCAAGTTTCTAAAACAGATTTTGTTTGCCAAAGTAAAATATTTAATTAATTATAAAATTGAAAAAAATGATAAACTTATTAAAAAACTTATTTTCAAAAAATAATAACGAGGAATTAAAAAGTATTATCGACACTGCATATTTAGTAGATGTGAGAACTGCTAGCGAATATGCACAAGGAAATATACAAGAATCTGTAAACATTCCGTTGAATCAATTACAAAGTCAATTAATAAAATTTAAAAATAAAAAAAACATTGTAGTATTTTGCAGAAGTGGAAACAGAAGTGCACAAGCTAAATCAATTTTGGAAAAAAACGGGTTTACTAATGTTTTAAATGGTGGAACCTGGAAACAAATTAAAGAAATTAAAGATGCAAGAAATAAATAGAAACGAGACGTGTTGTATAACTCATTGTGACGTGCCAATGGATCAGATATATTGGGATACACGTTGGGAAAAACAAGAGACTAATTGGGATATTGGATATCCATCTCCTGCCTTAATTAACTATACAGATGGAATTGCTAATAAAAAAACAGCCATTCTTATTCCTGGTTGTGGAAATGCCTATGAAGCAGAATATTTATTGCAACATGGCTTTACTAATATTACCTTAATTGATATTTCACCATTAGCAGTTGAAAAATTGAAACATAAATTTAAAGGAAATTCATCTATAAAAATTCTATGTGAAGATTTTTTTGAGCACAAAGGAATTTATGACCTGGTTTTAGAACAAACCTTTTTTAGCGCTATTCCTCCATTTAAAAGAAAAGACTATGCAATTAAAATGCATGAAATATTAAATAATAATGGAAAAATTGTAGGAGTATTATTTGACAAGCAATTCAATAATCCGTTTCCGCCATTTGGCGGATGTCCTTGTGAATATAAACCAATTTTTGAGCCTTACTTTGAAATAAAAAAAATGGAAAAATGTTATAACAGTATAGAACCTAGAAAAGGCAACGAAGTATTTATTCATTTTATAAAAAAATAAAGTATGAAACAATGGTTAAAATCGTGGAATACTATTCGCCTAATTCGTTTGGCAATGGCAGTTTTTTTAATTATTCAAGGTTTTGAAATCGGCCATTGGTTAGTTGTTGGTGCAGGAGTATTATTTGTGTTAATGCCTATATTAAACATCGGAAGTTGCTCTACAGGAATGTGTAATACGAATTTTAAAAACATAAGGAAAAAATAAAAAAATACTT
>CANQRD010000153.1 GCA_947626185.1 uncultured Flavobacterium sp. | reverse complement strand
CCAAGTATTTGGTAGATAATATATATTAAGTTTTAAATGTTTTGGGGGAAATTCATCTGGAAATAGACCATTTATTCCCATAACTTTGAAAATATTATATAAAAAAATCTGCTAGATTTTAACCCAAGCAGATTTTTATACTTACACAGTTTTCAGTACAGTGTCTTTTAATGCCCTATTTATTAAGTACTTTTGATAGATTTTCTAACATTACTTCTGTCATTGCTGCTAAATCATATTTATGTTTCCACTGCCAATCTTGTTGAGCGGAAGAATCATCAATACTTGCAGGCCAGCTGTCAGCAATTGCTTGACGGAAATCTGGTTCATATTCGATAGTAAATTCAGGAATGTGTTTTTTAATTTCTGCATAAATTTGTTCTGGTGTAAAAGAAATCCCACCTAAATTATAAGATGATCTAATTTTTACCGATTCTCTTGGTGCTTGCATAATACCAACTGTAGCATTTAATGCATCGTCCATATACATCATTGGCAAACCTGTTTTTTCAGATAAGAAACACTTATAATGCCCGTCTTCAATTGCTTTATAGAAAATATCTACAGCATAATCAGTTGTTCCACCACCTGGAGGAGTTGTCCAAGAAATTAATCCTGGATAGCGAATACTTCTCACGTCTACTCCAAATTTATTGTAGTAGTACTCACACCAACGCTCACCTGTTTGTTTTGAAATTCCGTACACTGTACTTGGTTCCATTACTGTATATTGAGGAGTGTTAATTCTTGGTGTTGTAGGTCCAAAAACCGCAATAGATGATGGCCAAAATATCTTTTTAATTTTCCCTTCCTTAGCTAAATTTAATACGTGAAATAGAGAGTTCATATTTAAATCCCACGCAAATGCAGGATTCTTTTCGGCTGTAGCAGATAATAATGCAGCCATTAAATAAACTTCGTCTATTTGATATTTTTCAACTGCTTTTGCAACAGCATCAAACTCCATAGCATTGATAATTTCAAACGGACCTGAGCTCATAATTGCTTCATTTCCTTCTCTAATATCAGAAGCTACAACATTCTCATTTCCATATATATTTCTTAGCTTCAAGGTTAGCTCTGAACCAATTTGTCCGCAAGCTCCAATAATAAGTATTTTGGTTCCCATTTGTTGTAATGTTTAAGTGTACAAATATAACTTTTGCCTTATAATAAATCAATATTAGTAAAAAGTATTAACAAGAAAATAAAAACAAAGAAAATCAACTAATTTTTTTCAATATATTAGCTTAAATAAGTTTTTTATTTATGCGAATACTTTCCTTTTTGTATCCATATTATTTCCTTTCATCTGTATTTACAATCTTTTTGTTTATAATAACAAGTGGAACACTGTTTCCTATCATTCCTATAATCTCTTGTTTACTTATTATTGTATATTTTCTTATGTTAAGACGTCAGGAATGGTATTATATAAAAAACAAGAACTTTAATTATTATAAAATTCTATTTCTTTTACTAATTTGGAATTATCTATTAATCTTCCTGATTAAAACGACTATAATAAGTAGCTTATGAATGTTTTAAAAATAGATAGCATAACATATGAGAGAAATAATCACGTGCTATTAAATGATATTTCTCTAACCTTAAAACTGGTGATATTATTGAGATTAATGGTAGAAATGGAGCAGGAAAATCTACATTATTAGAGCTTATTTTTGGAAGTAAAAAAACTAATCAAATCTATTTTAATGCAAATGGTAAGGTAATTACTAATAGTAATCGCTTTGACAAATATTGCGCTCTAAAAACACAGTTCTCCATTTTTCCCAAACATTTAAAACTTAAATATATATTATCTACCAAATACTTGGGGTGGGAAGAGTTTAAGGGAAATGAAATAAAGTAATTCGGGAGTTTTCAACTGGAATACAACAGCTCATTCAATGTTTGTTTATACTTGAATTACCACAACCGTTTTATTTATTAGATGAACCTTTTAATGGAATTTCTCCATTGCTTCAACAAAAATTATTATTACTTATTAAAGAGAAGTCAGAAACAAAAGGAATAATAATTGTCAACCACATTCAATATATATTAGCAGATTATCGAACTCAATATTTAGAGTTAAAAAATGGAGTATTAAAACCTCATTAACTAAAGGATTGTTTCGTATATGCTACATTTTCTTAGACTATCCATAACTTTGTATAAATAGATTAAGATCAGTTGGCTATGTGGTATATATAATTTTCTAATTTTGATTGGAAAACCAATTAATTCGGTTAATTCATCCCTAATCGAAAATTCCGCTAATACCAATAATAATTACATAAGATAATTGTTTATCAAGGGTTAAATTGTCTAAGTATATTTTACTTCTATTTTCAGTAAAAACATTCTACCATTTCTCGATTAGTAGAATTGTAGATTAATTTTATGTCCAAGATAAGCTCCTCTCCATCTTTCCAAACTATAAATTTTGCTGAATTTCGAATTTATTTACTATTTTATTATTTGATCAAGGAATTTATGATTACTTCGTAGTTGAAAAACTATCACAATTTTAGTTATTAGATTCAGTAAACACACTAGATTTAAAATTTTAGTCTCTATCAACAAGAATTAAAATTACTGATCTCAGCATTTGCTTTTTAAACGTTTAGAAATCGCCTAACTACTTGATATTATTTATTATTATCTTTTCGCTTTAAAAATAACCAAAAATGCTCGTCAAATATGCCATGTAATATAGCGCCAATTAAATCAGATTATAATTTTTTTAAATAATTTACTTGGGTTTTCGCCCAATTTGAAAATCCTTGATCTTTAATAATTTTACCTACTATTTTTTTTGATACTGCCTATTTATCCTTGTATAGCTAAATGATCTAATGCATCTATTATTTCATTTAATTCATAACCTTTTCGGTATAGATAATCCTGAATTTTTTTCTTTTTTTTATAAAGGTCATTTTCCTTTGTGTTTTCCCATTTTCGTTCGCATAAAGCTAAAAAATTAGATTGGTATTCTTCCTGGTCAATTTCTTTTAATGCAATAATAATTATTCGTTGATTGATGCCTCTAAACTTTAACTCTTGTTCAATACGTCTTTCCCCCCAAAGTCTCAAACGGTGCTTTCCTCGTACAAAACTTTTAGCATAACGCTCCTCGTTTAAGTAGTTGTTTTTAATTAAGTGTACAACCACTTCGTCATGCAAACCAACTGGTATTTTAAGAGCATATAGTTTATTAATTACTTCTGTATGGCATCTTTCTTGATAAGCACAATAAGTTTCTAATTTGTTTTTGGCTTCTTGAAAAGAAATATAATTAGATGACGACATGGTGAGATGTTTTTTTGAAAAGTACTAATTTAAAAATAATTTTATAAGTAGTAAATATTGGGTTAAAACAAATAATGAAAATCACACTATTATTTTAACTTAGCTAACAAATAAAACCTATTCAAGTAATATTTTATCTAATGGAAATACAAAAAACAATTATTAGTAAAATCTAAATATTTGCTATATAAAAGTATTAATAACTGGATAATAAATATTTTGACTACAACATTTAGGTTATGCTACGCCCATATATTAAACTACTTCAATAACAAAAGAACCAACACATCTGCGAAATCCTTTAATACCAAAATTAAATACTTTAAAAAAATTTATAGAGGAGGGGAGGATAAATCATTTTCTTTTTTAAATTACCAAAACTTTTTATATAGTCTTCAACTTTTAAACCTGATCTAACAAACTGGTACAAATATCTACAATAAATAAACAACAAATATTACTACAATATTAAAGCTATATAATGCTAAGTAGATAACTAGTA
>CANQRD010000152.1 GCA_947626185.1 uncultured Flavobacterium sp. | reverse complement strand
TCTATAACTGTCAAAACCCGCAGAATGACTGTATTCTAAAACTTCAATATTTGCTTCCTTAACCGCTTTTAAAGCAATTTCTGGAGTTTTAATATCAGGCTGACCTATGTTCAAGTGGTATACATGATGTCCTTTTTGCTTGGCTTTTTCAGCAAAAGGAACTAATTTTCTAATTGGAGACTCAGGCATCTGAATGCCTTTCTGTGAGATTTTTGGCATAATAAATTTGTTTTAATCACTAATTTTACCTATACTTTTTATAGATACCCAAATTATCTATAATTTAGTTGAGTAGAACTGCAAAAATAAGTTTTTTTATTAGTTTACAAATTTAATTTTCAATACCAAATAATAAGTTAAATAAGACTAAAACCTAATGAATTTAATTATTTTTGTTGAATTATAAAAAAACACGTATTTACAACTCATGGATAAAAAAATTATCGCTTTTTTTTCCTCAACCCGATTAATGGCAGTTCTATTTATTGTATATGCTATTGTTTTAGGACTCGGAACTTTTATTGAGGATTGGTACAATACAACAACTGCACGTATTCTTATTTATAATGCCTGGTGGTTTGAGGCTATTATGCTTCTGTTCTTAATCAACTTTATCGGAAACATTAAAAAATACCGTTTATTGACAAAGAAGAATTGGGCTACATTTCTTTTACATGCAGCATTTATTCTAATTATGATTGGAGCTGGTATTACTCGCTACATCAGTTTTGAAGGTATGATGCCTATTAGAGAAGGAGAAACAGAAAGCACTATTTTCTCAGACAAAACTTTCTTAACTGTTATGACAGATGGAGAGTATGAAGGAGAAACCAGAAGAAGAACGTTCGAAATGGATAAGTACTTTTCTGCTATTACTGACAATCATTTTATTCTTAAAAAAGAATTCAATGGAATTCCTTTCGAGGTAGAATACAAAGATTTTATTATGGGAGCTGAAGAAGCTATCGTAGAAGATCCTAATGGAACTGGTTTTTTAAAACTTGTAGAATCTGGTGATGGTGAACGACACGAACACTATTTACAAGAAGGACAAGTAGCAAGTATACATGGTGTATTATTTGGATATAACGCTCCAACTGATGGCGCAATCAATATTTTGTCAGAAAATGGAGAATTTTTTATCGATGCTCCATTTGATGGAAACTATATGGTAATGGCAGACCAATCAACAGGCACTGTTACAGCCAACGAAAAACAACCATTAAACTTCCGCTCCCTATACAATATGGCGGGTACTCAGTTCGTCTTACCTGATTTACCTATAAAAGGAAAATCTACTTTAGTTTCTAATGGAGATTTTAAAGATAAAATGACTACAGATGCTTTAATTGTAACTGTACGTTCTCAAGGCCAAGAAGAAGAAGTAGTTCTTAAAGGAAAAGCAGGAAGAATGGGTGAACCTCAATCATTCCAACTAGGTGAGTTAGAGTTTACACTTATGTTTGGTAGTAAAATTTACACAACACCTTTCCAAATTAGATTAGACAAATTTATTGCAGAGAAATATCCTGGTACAGAGAAAAGTTATTCTGCTTTCGAAAGTCAAGTTACTGTAATTGATGGAGCGGAAAGCTTTAATGCTCGTATCTTTATGAACAATATTTTAGATTATAAAGGTTATCGTTTCTTCCAAGCTCAATTTGATCCGGATGAAAAAGGAACTATTCTTTCTGTTAACCACGACTTCTGGGGAACTTGGATTACATATATTGGCTATTTCTTATTATACGTAGGTTTAATAGCTATTTTATTCGATAAAAACTCAAGATTCTCAGATTTGAAAAATAAATTAGACAAAGTAAGAGCAAAAAAAGGTGCTTTACTTACTGTTTTAGTGCTACTTTTCTCTTTTAGTGCTAGTGCTCAACATATGCACGCACCAGAAAAGCCAAATCCACAAGTAATTGATTCAATTATTCATGCCAGCGCAGTAGATAAAGAGCATGCAGCAAAATTTGGAGCATTAGTCATCCAAGACTACGGTGGACGTATGAAACCAATCAATACTTTTTCATCTGAATTACTTAGAAAAGTGTATAAAAGTGAGAATTATCAAGGATTAACACCCGATCAGGTTTTCCTTTCAATGTCTCAGTACACTATTGCTCAGCAGTTAAATGGCGCTCCAAACTTTTGGTACTTTGCTCCTCTTGTAAAGTTGAAAAAAGGAAACGACAAAATTACTGAAGTATTAGGGTTAGAAAAAGGAACTAAATATGCTGCTTTTGTTGATTTCTTTGACAATGACGGTAGTTACAAATTGACCAAATACGTTGATGATGCCAACCATGCTAGTATAAAAGATCAATTTCAGAAGGACTTTTTAGATTTAGATGGAAAAGTTGCTTTGTTAAATGCTGCTTTTACAGGTAGAATATTAACTATTTTCCCTATTCCTGGACATGATAATGATAAGTGGATTTCTACTTTAGAACTGAACGAATCTGGAATGACAGGTATGGACTCTACTTTTACAAAAAATATTCTAACCCGAATGTATGTTCCGGCATTGTTTGAAGGAAAAGAAACAAGCAATTACACAAAGGCTGATGAATACTTAGAACACATCAATACTTTTCAGCATTCATATGGTAAAACGGTAATGCCATCGGACAATAAAATTAAATTCGAAATTTTATATAATCAATACAATATTTTCAAAACTTTGTATAGCTACTATATGCTAGCAGCTATATTTACTTTTGGGTTTATTATTGCAATGATTTTAAAGCCAAATAAGTTTTATAGCCGAATGATTAAAGTTGGTACAGTATTTACACTAATTTTATTCATCATCCATACTTTAGGTTTAGCTGTTCGCTGGTATGTTTCTGGACATGCTCCTTGGAGTGACGCATACGAATCTGTTATTTATGTAGCCTGGGCAACTACCTTATTTGGATTATACTTTGGTAAAAAATCTGAGTTAACAATTGCTTCAACAGCATTCGTGGCAGGTATGATTTTATGGAGTGCTCACCAAAACTATATGGATCCTGCAATTTCAAACCTACAGCCTGTACTTAACTCATATTGGTTAATTATTCACGTAGCTATTATTGTAGGTAGTTATGGTCCTTTTACACTTGGAATGATCCTAGGTATTGTTACGCTAATCTTAATGATTTTAACCAACAATAAGAACAAGAAAAAAATGGATCTTCACATTAAAGAGCTAACTTACATTAACGAAATGGCCCTTACTGTTGGATTAGTTTTACTTACCATTGGTAACTTCTTAGGTGGCCAGTGGGCCAATGAGAGCTGGGGACGTTATTGGGGATGGGATCCGAAAGAAACTTGGGCTTTAATTAGTATCATGGTTTATGCTTTCGTTATACATGCTCGTTTAGTACCAGCAATGAGAGGAACTTGGTTGTTTAACGTGTTTAGTATTGTTGCTTATTACGCAATTATGATGACGTACTTTGGTGTAAACTTTTACTTATCTGGACTGCATTCTTATGCTTCTGGAGAAAAAGTAATTACTCCATCAATTATATGGTGGTCATTAGGTTTTGTTACTTTATTAAGTACACTATCTTACATTTCATACAGAAAGTATCTAAAAAAATAATTTTATTATCTTATATAAAAAAAAGCTATCATAACTGATAGCTTTTTTTGTTTTTATACAAACCTATACACTAATAGCATAAAAAAAACTAACACAAATTAAAAAATATTAAATTTATTTTACAAACTCACAATAAAACACGTAATACCATAAATATTAACATTTTTCAGATTCTAATCTATTTCTAATATAAATTTAATCTGATATTAATGTATTTCAA
>CANQRD010000151.1 GCA_947626185.1 uncultured Flavobacterium sp. | reverse complement strand
GGAGCCGATGGAGGGACTCGAACCCACGACCTGCTGATTACAAATCAGCTGCTCTAGCCAACTGAGCTACACCGGCGTTTGCCTTGCAATAATAATTTTCAAAATTGGAGCCGATGGAGGGACTCGAACCCACGACCTGCTGATTACAAATCAGCTGCTCTAGCCAACTGAGCTACACCGGCAACTTGTTTTTTTCGAGTGCAAATATAAGACGCTTTTTCAATCCTGCAACTGATTTAGCGTCTTTTTTTTGAATATTTTTCAGTTATAGCGCGTTAATTCGCTCAACTAATTGACCCGCAATGTTTTCTAATTTTACAAAAACTGCTTTATAATGTGCTTTTTTATTTTCTACGTTTTTTGTATTAATATCTAAAATTAATTCATCGAATTTATTTAATGTATCTTCGATTAACTCTGTTGTTTCGGGAGTAGCTCCACCAATTGTTAATTCATGAATATAAATCGCTTCAATTATATCTCCCAATACTTGGTGAACATCCTTTTTTAAACTTTTTACGCTTGCCATAATATTTATTATTTTATAAATTTTCAAACCAATTTATTTATCTTTTTAAAAAGATAAATTTAATCTATATATATTTCCAACAAAGTAGCATTACCTTTTATAGTTAAATCTTTCACTATAGCTGGTATTAATACCGTTTGACCTTGTTTTAAGCTACAAGAAACTTCGTTTTCCAGCTCAATTACACAATTACCTTCCGTACATACATAAAGATAAAATCGATCCTTATTCTTCACTAATTTATATTCACTTTGTAAAGGAATTAAATTAACAGTAAAAAATGGACAAGCAACCACTTGATTTGCCTTATTATCAATTTTATCGTAATTTAGTACTACTTCTTTTTTACTATAGTCAATAGCTTGCAAAGCTAAATCTACATGTAAATCTCTATAATTTCCATTATCATCTACTCTATTCCAATCGTAAACTCTATAAGTAATATCAGATGTTTGTTGTATTTCGGCCAATAGCACTCCAGCTCCAATAGCGTGTACAGTTCCTGTTTGTATAAAAAAAGCATCTCCTTTTTTTACAGGAATTTCATTCAAAATACTTGGTAATGTTTTACTTTCTAAGTGTTGTAAATAATCTTCTTGTGCAACTCCTTCTTTAAAATCTACAACCACCCTTGCACCTTCGTCAGCTTGCATTACATACCACATCTCGGTTTTCCCTAAAGACTGGTGTCTTTCTTTAGCTAACTCGTCATTTGGATGCAATTGAATTGACAAATCTTCTTTTGCATCTAGAAACTTAAACAATAACGGAAACTGATAACCAAACTTATTGATTATTGATTGTCCTAATAGTTCTTGTGAATAACTTTCAATTAAATTATCTAGACTTCTATTTTTATAAACACCATTAGCAATTATACTAACGTTTTCTGGAACATTCGATACCTCCCAACTTTCTCCAATAGAACTACATATTTGTTGCTTACCTAAAACAGTGTACAACTTTTCACCTCCCCAAATTCGATCTTTCAAAATTGGTTCAAACAATATTGGATATGGTATAAAACTCATAGGCTTAACTTCTTCTCCTCTTACTAATGACAGCCATTAAAGACAGTTCGGATAAAACAAGAGGCAAATGTACAAAATTTAATGAACACTATAAGTATTTAAATTCCTTCTCCTTTAAAAGACACATAGTTTCTATTGGTTTCGTACAAAACAACCTCTAAATCTTTGTCATTATCAATAAACGGTCTAAGTTTTTTCCAAATAAAAACAGCAATATTTTCGGCGGTTGGAATTAATTCGGCAAATTCTTTCAAATCTAGATTGAGGTTTTTGTGATCTAACACATCTTCAATTTCTGATTTTATCAAATCTGAGAGTATTTTTAAATCCATAACAAATCCTGTTTCAGGATCAAGCTCTCCTGTAACATGAACAATCAGTTCATAGTTGTGTCCATGGTAATTAGGATTATTACATTTACCAAAAATTAATTGATTTTTCTCATCAGACCACTCTTTTCTATGCAAACGATGTGCTGCATTAAAATGGGCTACTCTACTAACAGTTAATCTCATTTTATTTAGATCTTATGTGCCTCAATATAAGTATAAAAATTTGAAAAAATAATTTTAAACCACTCGGTATAAATTGACGGATTTTGTCCTATATCTTGTTTAATTTCTTCAATTCCCATCCATTTCCAAGCTGCTACTTCATCACTATTTATACTTGGTATTCCATCAAAGTAACCGATTAAAACATGATCAAATTCATGTTCTGTAAGACCATTATCAAAACTTGCTTTATAAATAAAACTAAAAACATCTTTTAGCTCTGTTACAAATCCCATTTCTTCTTCTAATCTTCTTTTTCCTGCTTCTATATTTGTTTCACCCACTCTTTGATGACTACAACAAGTATTTGCCCAAAGTAAAGGTGAATGATA
Source organism: uncultured Flavobacterium sp. (assembly GCA_947626185.1). GTDB lineage: Bacteria > Bacteroidota > Bacteroidia > Flavobacteriales > Flavobacteriaceae > Flavobacterium. The sequence continues at coordinate 1,373 of CANQRD010000151.1, read as the reverse complement.
TTTATCGGCAGCGCGTTGTTGAAGCATTATTTCATTTTTATTATTTAAAACAAAAACTGAAAATGCACGATGCAATAATGCTCTTTCATGTGCTTCTTGCTTTTCCATTGTTCCAATTTGCTCATCTTGCTCATTTACCAAGATTACTTGCTCTTTAATCATACCAAAAAAATTATCTTGCTCAAAAATACAAAAAAGAAACTCGAAAACACTTCATGACACTTAAAGTTGTTTTATAAAAAAAAAGACGGCCGATTTTAAAAACTACTTAAGGTAATTATATTAAAAAAATAACAACCATTAGTTATATTTCTAAAGCAACTATTTATTATAATTCATTGATTATTCTATCTACTGTTATTATCTTAAAAGTAGTTGTGTTTACTGTTATTCGAGCTTTTTCTCAAAGTAATGATTGGGGTTTACTCAATTAACTGAAAAACATAATTTTTAATTTCAGTTCTCAATAAATTTGTTTTCAGCTTTTTATTGATTCGAGCATAAACAAAACCGGTATAACCAAGCTTATCTAAAATTTTTATTTTATCAATATTCATTTTCATTAGTATGTTTTACATTTACAAAATTCCTCTCACATACTTAAACATATGTAAAACATATTATTAAGGAAGAAAAAAATCAAGTTATTTTTACAAACTACTCCTTCTTAAAATAGCGTTTATTATTGTTCTATAAAGAAATCCTCATCCAAATGTTTAACTTCATAAATTTGTTTTACCTGTACACCTACATTAAATTCATGCATTAAATCGACTAATTTATCCCATCAATAAGGATTATTTTATGATGAACATTTTTAGCTTTTTCTTCAGCACCTTTATCAAAAAGAGAAGTTATTACAAAAACACCTTTATTAGTATCTCCACTCATTGCCCCAATAAAATTGCGAATATCTTTCTCCCTCACCTTACTCTCATTAAATCTTTTAGCTTGAATATAAATCTTATCAAGCCCTAATTTATCTTCATTAATAATTCCATCAATACCGCCATCACCTGATTTTGAAGTTTCAATAAAATCTCCATATCCCATTCTATTAAGAAGCTTAAGTACTACTTTTTCAAAATAATAAGGATCAATAGTTTTCAGTTTTTCCAAAAGTCCATTTTTCATCTCTCTTTCTATTTGATCAAAACCTTCATCTATCAAATCTTTTGGAGATGCATTTGCTATTTGCACAATTTCAACAACATGTGAATGTTTTTCTTTTTCAGTTTGATAAAAATCAAGCATCGAGGTTTCATTTTCTAAATCTTTCAAATTCAAAATAGTTTTTTGTTTCAAACCTTTTTCTGTTATTTGAACATTTCCCCTTGACGGATAATGAATATAGCCACTTTTTTTAAAATAAA
>CANQRD010000150.1 GCA_947626185.1 uncultured Flavobacterium sp. | reverse complement strand
GCAACTCAAAGATAATTTGAGATCCTTAATTTACTCTCTTTTTTTGTGTCTTTTTTTAAACGTTTAGGACGCTATTGTTTTTACTTAAATAAACACCTTACAAATTTACATAAATATGAATGATTTTAAAAATTGCCCAAATTGTGACGAAAAAATTAAGTTATTAGCTAAAAAATGTAGGTTTTGCAACACATGGCTAAATGAGAGTGAATCGAAACCTATAAAAGAAAATATCTTACCTGAGGACACTATTTCCAAAGATGAGGACGTTATTCCCGAACCACATGACTATTTTACAGGAAATAAAAAAAGTAATATAATTCTTCTTGGATTAGTTCTCTTATGTGGTGTATTCTATCTAACTATGCCATCCAAAGAGAAGTTCGAATTAAAAATTAATCAAAAGGTTTTAGCCGCTTCATTAAATGATGGTAAGGAAATAGAAAAATATAACCCGTATTCCTCTACTACTCTATCGCCAAGAACAAAAAGTTTCCTTGATGATAATTATCTAGATGTTGAAAAAAACTTTCTATGGAGTACAGCAATATTAATCAACCAACAAAAACATAAAAAGGAGAATATCGGCTTTGGTATTTTAGGAATCGTTTTTCTAAATAATAACATCAACGCCTTTTTACAGGAGGACTCCGACTCTAATTCATTTGAAGACACTTCAACAACAGCACATGATAGCAATATAGATTCCTCCTCCCAATATAAATTTATAGCTTCTAGCCAAAACAAAGACAAAAGCTATTACTTAGAAATAGACAACGACGGAAACTATTTTTTACCCAGAATAATAATATACAACAATCGAATCGATAGTTTATCTAAAATACTAGACTACGATATGAATCTACCTGATCAGTACCAAGCTAAAGTTACTTCCCAAGACAACCCAACAGACCTCGAAACATTGGACTTAAATGAGATTACGGACTATTTTGTAAAAGGGGAAAACTTATATTTTATCGGCTATTCCACCATTTTAAGGAGCGGTATATACACAGCAGTACAATTTAACTTGAACACCAATCAAGCAAAAGCGATTGCCTATGGTACAGCAATGAAAATAAATAAAGCAAAAAGTGAACTCGAATATGAGCAATATAGATTAACCTATGATGCAGGTTACGAGGCAGGAAATGAATATGAAGAAGTTTATCTAAGAACAAAATTAAATTAAGAGATGGATTTAAAGAAAAGATGTCCCTTTTGTGACGAAGAAAATTTGGAATCAGATGTTGTTTGTCAACATTGTAATGAAGCAATTGAATCAGCTCCACAAGCTAGCAGTCCAAAGAAGAAACCATGTCCGTACTGTCAAGAGGAAATTTTAAGTTCAGCTATTAAATGTAAGTATTGTAATGAATGGCTAAATGACAAGCAACCCTCTTCGCAACAGACAAAACAACCTCTTATTATTAAACAGGAGGATAAAACAGAACCTGCAAAAATAAAAAATAACACCAAGGACTGTCCGGTCTGTGCAGAGACTATTCTTGACTCAGCAACGCGCTGCAAACATTGCGGAACTTGGCTAAACGAGTTCTCAAAAATGAAATATGAAGGTACTAAAGCAGAAAAAGATACAGAAGACGACAGTAGTATTTCTCATGCATCTACACTGATTTATATCGAGTCTGCAATTATATATGCTGTACTTTATTTTATCTATGATTTTGCATGGTGGAAGGGATTAATTGGTCTTATAATTGCCTATATCTTGTTTAGCTCTACAGTAGTCAGATTAGCATATTGCCTAGCTGTATCGTTTCTATGGGGGTTTTTAGCCCTTATCTTTGCTCCAATAATCTTTGATGAGAGTGATTATAAGATAATGCACAGAATTGCTACAGACAGTTATGGAGATTATTGGTGGTTTGCTATAATTGTTGGGGTAATCTCCTTGCTTATCCACTTACCTGTAATTAGTAGAAATTATAACAACTATTAATATGACTGATACTAAAAACTGCCCATACTGCGGAGAAGAAATTCGACTAAAAGCCAAAAAATGTAAGCATTGTAAAGAAATGTTAGATGCTGAGGATTTTCAACATCTAGCACCTACGATAGAGAATCAACACAAGGAAATAGTTAATGCAGAAAACACAAAAGGAAAAACACCCCCAGAAGCTGCAGAACTAACGGGTATCAAAGCGTTCTTCTTTTATATTTCGACAAGTATATTTATTCTTATAACAACCTTGTGGATCCCAATAGTTTTGATTGTTATAGCTACTTTTACTGTACCTTCAGAAAATAGTCATATTAGAAGTATAGAAAAGGAAGTAGTTGAATTAACACAAGAACAAACCAGTAATTTTGTACAATTATTACTTGGAGGCAATAATGGTTCTGCTGAACTTGTAGATTTCGCCTTCTCCACTGATGCCGTTAATACAGGTATTATAAATAAATTTAATGCATCTAATACACTAGAATATAAAAAGAGTTGGTTATGGTCTACCACTAAAATAATAAACAAGACGCCAAATTCAGGAATGACCATAAGCTATGGTTTCTTCGGTTTTGTTTTTACAGACTTTGACTTTAAAGACTTCATTTTACAGCAAGAGGATAATACACAAACTAAGCAGACTAAACCACAATCAAACTCCAAAACTACCCCAGTGCTACCAAATAAAAAGGAGCCTGTAGTACAAAATCGCCAAGAGGCCCTAAAATATAACGATTTAGGTACTAAAGCATACCAAGCCAAAGATTACCCTACAGCCATTGATTATTATTTAAAAGCTATTTCTAACAACAAAGAACTAGCACAAGCATATGGTAACCTTGGATTAGCTTACCAAAAGCAAGGTCAATTAGATTTGGCAATTGAAACTAGCTTAGAAGGTTTGTACTATACAAAAAAGAATACAGAAGTTGCTTCAATCAACTATAACCTTGGCAAATTTTATGAACAAAAAAAGGACTATCCACAAGCTTTAAGACGATATGAATTAGCACAAATGAATCAAAGCAATCCTACTTATCAAAAAGCGATTGAAAGGATACATCAATTTTTAGAAAACATATATGGCAATTAAAAAGTGGAAAGTAGGAAATAAAAAAATAACTAAACTCCAATTTAGGCAACAAACTGCGCTTCTAGAGAGATCCACATCGTAGCAAAGCTAGTCCATAAATCATTCACCTTACAAAAAAGAAATACCCTTATATCAGATTTGGGTAATCAAAACGGTTAAAGTAAGCTCGCTTCTTACTTTGAAAGTACATTACTAATAAGAAATAAAACTAAAATGAGGGTGTCCCAAAAGGTCACCCTCTTACTTTTTATAAAAAATCAGCTTTTCTGATTTCAATTAAGATTTAGCTCATTTAAAACACATTTTAGCTTTAGGCTGTTTTATTTTTTGTTTATGGAGTAGTTTTTTAGACGTAAAACTGTCTTTTGATGTAGATTTCACCTTATTTTTGGTAAGTTTCCTTAGGTTATGAGCAAGCGCCATCAGTCCAAATTCAATTTCGACCATTTCTAACCCTTTTAGTGTAAATCTAGTAAACTTATTATTGCTTTTTAGTTGACCAAAAACTGCTTCTACTTCTACGGGTCTTTTACTTCTGTGATATTTCCCACGTTCAGAGTTAAGTAGTTCTCTGATATTTTGTTTTATATGAACCAAACGATGATTGATACTGACTGTTCTATTTTCCTTTGCTTTATTACATTGCTCTTTTAACGGACATGCTAAGCAATTGGAAGCTTGATACAGCTTTACTGTAGATGCAAAGCCAGTAGTTGTGTAGCTGATACGACTTCCAACGTTTAGTAATTTTTCTCCATTTGGACACAAGATATAATCAAATAACCAATAGCGTCCTAAATAAATTTAGGGCATAAAATATCCTCCCACTTTAGTAGGATACAAGCTATATTTCTGTAAAAT
>CANQRD010000149.1 GCA_947626185.1 uncultured Flavobacterium sp. | reverse complement strand
TAGTTTGTATAATATGGCATTAACTATCTCATAAATTGGAGCTTTTGATTTAAATCCTTTTTTTGGAAGTGGTAAATAGGGAACTATATCTAATTCTATACTATCTTTTTGAAGTACTTGGTACACGGGGTTGTAGGTTTTGTTGGTTGAGAGACACAAAGTTCTATAACCCTTCTGTCAAGATGACTTCATTGAGTCTAATACAGCACATCATAAAAAAATACTTTTTAAAAAATTTTATTCGCCATACTTTTACTACTTCCCTAGCTCAATAACACCTTAATTAATATAAATATTCTTTTTTCTCCCATCAAAAAGAACTGATTTATAAGCTAGTATTTCTATTGAATAAATATACCCTCCTACTGGAAAACTAACTTTAAAAGATCCATCTTCATTTGTTCTAACTGAATTGACAATAGAAAAGTTTTTACTAGGATTAAATTGATTGTTCTCAGAGTTACTGGTAGTTGAAATATAAAGAAGAATATCACTTAGTGGCATATAGTTGTTTTTTACAATACCTGTAACAACGTATCGTTGATTTCCATTATACACTTGGACATAGCCAGAGCTTAATCCTAACAAAAGCGGAAAATATAGCACAACTTTTCTCTTAAAAAAATGTTATCGAAATGTATACAGAATTTTATTCAGCTAAAAATTTATCGCATTTTATACATATTTTAAAACAAAAAAGGCACTTTTAATTAAAAGTGCCTTTTTACGAATAATTATCATTAATTATTTGGATAAATTTTTAATATTTTAGAACATCTCTCTCTTGTTTCTTCAACCAGTTCTGGGTGTTCGTTTAATTTTAATCCAAATGAAGGAATCATTTCTTTAATTTTAGATTGCCATTGTTCTGACTTATATTCATTAGGGAAACAATTAGACAATAGCTTTAACATAATCTGTGTTGCTGTAGAAGCTCCTGGAGAAGCTCCTAATAAAGCTGCAATTGAACCATCAGCAGAATTGACTACTTCTGTACCAAACTGCAAAACTCCTTTGCCATCTTTTCCTTTTTTAATCACCTGCACACGCTGTCCTGCATGCTCTAGTTTCCAATCTTCTTCTTTAGCATCTGGAAAATATTCTTTTAAAGCCGCTAATCTAGCCTCATTAGATTGCATTACTTGTCCTATTAAATACTTTGTAAGATCAATATTTCTAATACCTGCACTTAACATAGGAAGTACATTATTAAGCTCTAAAGATTTAAACAAATCCATAAAAGATCCTTGTTTTAGAAATTTAGTAGAAAAACCTGCATAAGGTCCAAATAATAATGAATGTTTTCCATCAATAAAACGAGTATCTAAGTGAGGTACAGACATTGGAGGGGCTCCCACAGAAGCTTTACCATAAACTTTTGCCATATGCTTGCTTACAACTGTAGGGTCATTACAAACCAACCATTCTCCTCCAACAGGAAACCCTCCAAAACCTTTACTTTCAGGTATATCTGCTTTTTGTAGCAACAAAATAGCTCCACCTCCAGCACCTACAAAAACAAATTTTGCTTTTATTTTTTTTGTTTTACCAGAAATTTCGTCTTTTGCTTCAACAAGCCATTTATCCCCTTTTCGTTTAATATTATTTACTTCTGTATTAAAAGACATGGATACACCGTCTTCCTTAACCAAATAATTAAATATCTCTCTTGTTAATTCTCCAAAATTCACGTCGGTTCCAATGCGCATATGCGTAGCCGCATAAACATCGTCTAACTTTCTATTTTCCATTAATAATGGAGCCCATTGCTCTATTTGTTTTGGATCTTTAGAAAACTCCATTCCTTGAAATAATGGATATTTTAAAAGTTCATTATATCTTTTTTCTAAAAAATTCACATTATCTTTCCCCCATACAAAACTCATATGTGGAACAGAGTTAATAAATTTATTAGGATTTTGTAATACTTTTTTATTTACCAAGTATGCCCAAAATTGTCTAGAAATTTCGAACTGCTCTACAATATTAATAGCTTTAGATGCATCAATAGTTCCGTCTGGTCTTTCTGGTGTATAGTTTAATTCACAGAAAGCCGAGTGACCAGTACCCGCATTATTCATTGCATCTGAACTTTCTGCAGCTGCATGATCTAAGCGCTCTACAATTTCTATTTTTAAATTTGGTTCTAGCTCTTTTAATAGAATACCAAGAGTAGCACTCATTATACCTGCACCTACTAAAACAACATCTACTTCAGATTTTTGTATACTTGACATTATATATTTTTTATTTTATTACAAATTTAGTTTATATCTAAGTGAATAGAGGTCTATAATTCTATAATTTTTATTTAAAACTACTGAAATTGTTACTGTTCATATAATCTTGAAGGATAATAGTAGCTGCAATTTCATCAATTAGTGCTTTATTTTGTCTCTGTTTTTTCTTCAATCCACTATCAATCATTGTTTGAAAAGCAATTTTTGAAGTAAATCGCTCATCAATTCTTACCACAGGCATTGTTGGAAAAGTTTTTGTAAACTGATTGATAAATTCATTTAGTAACGGTACAACCTCTGAAGGTTCATTATTTAATCTCTTAGGTTCTCCAATAACTACCTTTTCCACATTTTCTGAAGAAAAATAATTTTGTAAAAACACTAAAAGTTCTGAGGTATCAACAGTAGTAAGTCCAGATGCTATAATTTGCATTTCATCTGTTACTGCTATTCCCGTGCGTTTTTTCCCGAAGTCGATTGATAGTAAACGTCCCATTTTAGTAAACAAATGTTCCGTATTGTGATTGAATAGTTAATTTCTTCTCGTCAGATTCTTCCACACGACCAACTATTTGCGCTCTAACATTATAACTGTTTGCTATAGCAATAATATCTTCTGCAATTGCTGGATTAACATATAGTTCCATTCTATGACCAGAATTAAATACTTGATACATTTCTCTCCAATCTGTTTTTGATTGCTCTTGAATTAATTTGAATAATGGTGGTACATCAAATAAATTATCTTTTATAATATGTAAATTATCTACAAAATGTAAAATCTTAGTTTGTGCTCCTCCACTACAATGAATCATTCCGTGAACATTGTCAGATTTATATTTTTCTAAAATAGATTTGATAATAGGTGCATAAGTTCTTGTTGGAGATAAAACCAATTTACCTGCATCAATTGGCGATCCTTCTACAGCATCTGTAAGTTGTACTTTTCCTGAATAAACCAATTCTTCTGGAACCGATGAGTCGTAACTTTCTGGATATTTTACTGCCAATGAATGATCAAATACATCATGGCGAGCAGACGTTAGCCCATTACTTCCCATTCCACCGTTGTACTGTTTTTCATAAGTAGCTTGTCCAAATGATTCTAAACCTACAATTACATCACCAGCTTGTATATTTGCGTTGTCAATAACATCGCTTCTTTTCATTCTTGCTGTAACTGTAGAATCTACAATAATTGTTCGTACTAAATCTCCTACATCGGCAGTTTCGCCACCTGTAGAATGAATAGTTACACCAAAGCTTTTTAGTTCTTCTATTAATTCTTCCGTTCCATTAATAATAGCCGAAATAACTTCACCAGGAACTAAATTTTTGTTTCTACCTATTGTACTTGACAACAAAATATTATTTGTTGCACCTACACATAGTAGGTCGTCAACATTCATTATTAATGCATCTTGTGCAATACCTTTCCAAACAGACAAATCCCCTGTTTCTTTCCAATACATATATGCTAATGATGATTTTGTACCTGCACCATCTGCATGCATAATTAAGCAGTATTCTTCATCTCCTGTTAAATGATCTGGAACAATTTTACAAAATGCTTTAGGAAATAATCCTTTATCGATATTCTTAATCGCGTTATGAACATCTTCTTTTTCAGCAGAAACCCCTCTTTGAGCGTATCTATTACTTGGATTCATAAATAGTGTGTTGTTTATGCAAATTTACTATTTATGTAATTGTAAAGCAATGATATTTATTTATAATTTTTTCAGCAATTGTTAAATAAAATTTACACTATTTGCAGTATTATTTAAAATA
>CANQRD010000148.1 GCA_947626185.1 uncultured Flavobacterium sp. | reverse complement strand
GTTAATTATTAAGGAAACTGTCTGTTTTCTTTGTTAGTTTTTTATGTTTGTAAACTAACTAATTCAATTTAAATAATGAGATCAAAGTTAAGATGGACACTTGCGTTATTCATGACGCTATTAGTGCAACTATCATTCGCTCAAGAAAAGACTCTTAAGGGAGTTGTTTCTGAAGATGGTTTGCCATTACCAGGAGTTTCTGTTGTTATTAAAGGAACAACATTAGGAACTCAAACTGATTTGGACGGGAATTACTCGATCAAAGCAAAACAAGGAGAAGTTGTTGTGTTTTCATTCATCGGTTTAAAAACTGTTGAATACAAAGTTGCAGCAGCAGATACGCACAATGTTTCAATGCAAGCAGAAGATAGCGTACTAGATGAGGTTGTAGTTGTAGCATATGGTACAGCAACAAAAGAGTCTGTTACTGGAGCTATGGCTGTTGTAAGTAATGCTGATATTGCAAAACGACCAGCAACAAACGCTATTGGTGCATTAGAAGGTGCAGCAGCAGGAGTACAAGTAAATAATACTTCAGGGCAGCCTGGTGCGGAACCTCAAGTGAGAATTCGTGGTTTTACCTCATTAAGACCAGTTACTAATGGAATAGATCCGAACTCGCCTCTATACGTGGTAGATGGTGTTCCATATGGTGGAAGTATTACTGATATTAACCCTGCAGATATTGAAAGTATGTCTGTATTAAAAGACGCTTCTTCTTCTACTTTGTATGGAAATAGAGCATCAAACGGGGTGATTTTGATTACTACTAAAAAAGGTGGTAAAGGTGCTGGTTCTTTCAGTATTGACATGAAACAAGGGGTGTTTACAAGAGGAACAAAAGACTACCAAACAATGGGGGCTGATGACTTTATGAATACTATGTGGGCAGGTTATAGAAATAGCCAACTTACAGGAGGAAAATCATTAGACGAAGCAAATGCACTTGCAAATGCAAACGTAGTAAATGAAATTCTAGGTTTAAATATCTATAATTTACCAGCAGATCAACTGTATGAAAATGGTAGATTAAAAGGTAATGCTCATATCTTAGACGGATACAGAGGTGATTTAGATTGGTTTAAGCCAATGTATAGAACAGGTTTGTTTCAAGACATTAACATGAATGGTAGAATAGCTAACGATAAAGGTGGAGCTTACTTTTCTGCAGGTCTTTTAAATAACGAAAGTTATATTAAAGGTTCTGATCTTAAGCGTCTAACTGCTCGTGTAAATGCTGACTATCAGGTTAATGATTGGTTAAAAGTAGGAGCGAATGTTTCAGGATCGCATCAAGATTCTCATGGACTAACGGCTTCAAGAGATGATAGTAATACATTCGTTAACCCGTTCATGTTTGCAAGAAATATGGCGCCTATTTATCCTGTACATTTACATGATAGAACAACTGGAGCCTATATTTACGATGAAACTGGTAATTTGATTTTTGATAAAGGAGAAAATACAAGAAAACAATATCAGGGTAGACATGTAGTTTGGGAAAATGATTTGAATTCAAATCAAACGCTTAAAAATACAATGAGTGGTCAAGTATTTGCTGATATTAAATTCTTGAATGATTTTACATTTACTCTACGTGGAGATTTAAATACTCGTAACACTGAGGAGCGTAGATATGAGAATGCAATTATTGGTGATGGTTCAGGAACTAACGGTCGTGGAAGATTAACTAGTTATAATTACAAAACATATACAACTCAACAATTGTTAAACTGGAGCAAATCTTTTGGATTACACAATGTTGAGGCTTTAATCGGTCACGAAAATTATAGTACAGAATATATTTATTCATACGCAATTAAAACAAATCAGAATTTCCCAGGGAAACCTGAATTCATTAACTTCAATGATATTACAAGTCTTTACGATTATAAAAATATTTATCGTACAGAAGGGTATTTGTCTAGAGCAAAATATAACTATGCAAATAAATATTTCGCAGAGGCTTCTTTTAGAAGAGATGGTTCATCAAAATTTAGTAAAGATAATAGATGGGGGAACTTCTGGTCTGTTGGAGGTAGCTGGATTGTAAGTAATGAAGATTTCTTTAATGTAGATGCAATCGATTACTTAAAATTAAGAGCATCTTATGGAGAAGTAGGAAACGACATGGGAGCAGGTTTTTATGCTTACCAAAGTTTATATACAATTGATAAAAACGGTGGAGCAGCTGCTTTGTACAAATCTCAAAATGGAAATGATGACCTTAAATGGGAAACTTCATCATCTTCAAACTTTGGTATTGATACAAGATTATTCAATAGAGTAAATTTATCAGTAGAGTATTTTGACAAACGTTCTCAGAATTTATTGATGGATTTGAATATGCCTTTATCTACTGGATCTACAGATCCTACTGAAGCTGCATCTCAAATTTTATCTAACGTTGGAAGTATTTCAAACAGAGGTATTGAGGTAGTTGTTGACGTTGATGTAATTAAAAAAGGAGGATGGACATGGAATGTTGGAGCAAACGCGACTTGGTTGAAAAATAAAGTAGTTTCTTTAGCTGAACAAAATAGAAAAGATGGTATTTTAAATGGTTACCACAAAATTACTGAAGGTGGAAGTGTTTATGATTTCTATTTGTACCAGTTTGTTGGTGTAGACCAAATGACGGGTAATTCATTATTCGAAATTGACGAAGATAGATACGGAATTAATGGTGCTGAAGCAGATAGTAATTATATAGTAAATATTAATGGAAATTATTATACTACTTATACTACTTATGCAAAGAGAGATTTCGCAGGATCTGCAATTCCAAAAATGAATGGTAGTTTTTCTACGGCATTATCGTACAAAAACTTCTCATTATCGGCTTTATTCACTTATAGCATTGGAGGTAAAGTATATGATACAACTTATCAAGGTTTAATGGGAGTAAGTTCAAATGTTAATGCAATTCATAAAGATGTATTAGGTTCTTGGGAAGGTATTCCAGAAGGAATGACTGAAAATTCAGTAGATCGTATAGATTCGAATGGAATTCCAGTAATTGATTACGCTAGAAATAACTATACATCAGGAGCTACTTCAACAAGATGGTTGCATGATGCTTCTTATCTAGTAGTTAAAAATATTAGCTTAGCATACGACATGCCTAAGGAAACTATGAGTAAAATAGGATTAAAAGGTATGCGTTTTACAGCTACTGTTGAAAACCTTGCTACGTTTACAAAAATGGACGGTATGAATCCACAACAAACATATAACGGAGTATTGTACAATACTTGGATTACACCAAGAACATTTACATTCGGAGTTAATGTTGCATTTTAATAAGTAGAAAATATGAGAATTAAGTATATAAAATTTATCGCTTTAGCAGGAATGCTTTCATTAGCATCTTGTAGTAAAGACTACTTGGATACTTATCCAACAAATGAGACTTCTCCAGAAACTGTGTTCAAAACTACAGAAACTGTAGAAATGGCAGTAAATGGATTAGCAAAACTAATGGTTACTCAGCAAATCTCTCAAGGATTTAATGGTGAAGGAACTATTAAAGTGTACTATGGAGAATATGCAGGAAATAATTTTCGTGTAGATTTACCAGGATGGGGCCCAATTATTAACGGACAGTATTTTGATAACGTTACTTCTGTTTATGATTACTACCCATGGCATTATTACTACATGATCATTAATAATGCAAATGCTATTATTGATCAAGTTGATAATGCTGAAGGACCTACATCTAAGAAAATGCAGTTAAAAGCGCAAGCTTTAGGATTTAGAGCATATTCTTACACAATGTTGGCTCAATTATACGGTTATCGTTGGCAAGATAGCAACCAAGGAGAACAAAAAGCTTTGGTGTTGAGAAGATCAATGAAAGATCCAGCTGATTTACCATTATCTTCTTTGAAAGATATTTATGCTGCAATCTATCAAGATGCTGAGCAAGCAATACAATTATTTGCAGACAGTAAATTAGCAAGAGGAAAAAATTATCAAATTGATGCAAGCGTAATTCATGCTACTTACGCAAGAGCTGCATTGGCTCGTCAGGACTATGCAAC
>CANQRD010000147.1 GCA_947626185.1 uncultured Flavobacterium sp. | reverse complement strand
CTTAGGTCAAAAATTAGTTTTGGTGATAGAAAATGATCCGTATCATTTACTACCGGAAGTGTTTGATAGTTTAGAAAGATATGAAAAGCCAAAAGAAACCATTTTTGTGCAAAAATTTAAAGAAACAGCCACCGGCAAAGTATTGCGAAAAGAAACGATGAATGAATAGGTGTACTTCGTAAAAAAAGATGTTTAGATGGAGCTTTTTTCTCCATCAAACAACAATTTAATGTTTTCGTACGAATTTTTTAACAGTTCGGGGATTTCCTCGCGGTTCGCCCAGATCACTTTTTCTATACCTTCCTCTAACTGACCTGTTAGTGGGCCGGTATAGTCTGTTTTCATGGCATACCAGAAGGTTACTTTTAAACGGTATTCGCCATTTCTTTTGAATATGTGGTATGTTTTTTCTAATTTATCGGTAATGGTAAGTCCTTTGCAACCTGTTTCTTCCTCTACCTCTCGAATAGCGGTTTCTTCCATGGTTTCTTTTTTCTCAATACCCCCTTTTGGCAGATCCCACTTCCCGTTTCTAAAAATGAACAATACTTGATTATTACTGTTTGTAACCAAGCCGCCTCCAGCCTTGTTAACAGTGATTTTTTCTTTAAATTGTTTCATTAACAATTTTTCGTCAGATGCGTATAATCTAGCTCCGTTTAACTTATTAGCAGCATACGCAGCGATAATCTTGTTAAGGTCGACCGATTGCAAAAGGAAATATTTAAAATTGGTTTCTTTTTCCAACACGTTGGTCAAAAAAAGTGGCTTATCATTAATAAAAACTTTATACATTTGTAATTATGATTTTTAACGACAATACAGCACAGAAAACGGCGGAATTGCTTTTACAAATAAACGCAATTAAATTAAATCCTAAAAATCCTTTTACGTGGGCATCGGGATGGAAATCGCCAATTTATTGCGATAATCGCATAACTCTTTCATTTCCAGAGATAAGAAAATTTTTAAAAAATGAATTTGCTACAAATATTGTAGAAAAATTTGGCAAGCCCGACTATATAGCGGGAGTAGCAACTGGTGCCATAGGCATTGGTTTATTAGTTGCAGAGGCCTTAGATTTACCGTTTGTATATGTTCGACCAGAGCCTAAGAAACACGGTAGACAAAACCAAATTGAAGGACAGTTTGAAGCTGGTAAAAGCGTAGTTGTGGTAGAAGACCTGATCAGTACAGGTAAAAGCAGCTTACAAGCCGTAGAAGCTTTACGTGCAGCTGACGCACACATTTTAGGTATGGCGGCCATTTTTACCTATGGATTTGATGTAGCATCAGAGAACTTTAAAAATGCAGGCATCGAATTAGTTACATTAAGCAATTATCCTACCCTTTTAAAAACAGCAGTAGCAAAAAATTACATATCCGAAGAAGATGTGGCTACATTAAGTCAATGGAGCATCAATCCGGCTGTTTGGAGCGTTTAACAATATTATTATTATGAATTTAGAAAGTACAAAAGTAACCGTAGCACAATCGTCTGCTTATTTGTTTGAAGCCCTGACGGATATTAAGAATTTTGAGAAATTAATGCCAGAAAACATCGCTAAATTTGAAGTGATTGATGAGAATTGCTTTGAATTTGGTTTAAAAGGCATGCCCGAAATAAAATTAGTTAAGAAAAGTGCTACACCTCATAGCGAAGTAGTATTAGGTGCGGCGAGCAGTAAATTGCCATTCACATTAACGGCAAAATTAAACGAACTATCGGCAGAAGAAACACAAGTGCAATTGTTTTTTGAAGGAGAGTTTAACCCGATGATGGCCATGATGATTAAAGGGCCTATCAGCAAATTTATTGAAACTTTAGCCACTAATATGGTTAAATTATAAATAGAAGGAGTTTTGCCAATATGGTTAAAAAACAAGCTCTTGAAAAAATTAAATGATTCGGAGTTAGAAAAATATTTAAAACCAGAAAGGAATTGCTCCATTTTGGCAACGTTTAAAATTTTGTTTTGCAACGTAAAAAACAACTAGTAACCTATTAAAATAAATTAATAGGTTACTATATCTAAAACTTTAAAAGTTGTTGTTTGATTGGGCTGATAGTTGTACTCCATCAGTACTTCGCCCACTTGATGTTCGCTGTAATAATCTAAAATGAGCCATTTGTGATTAATTACCGACATTTTATTTACCTTAGTATTAGCAGGAAGTAGGGGATTACCACCTTCTAAATTATTGAGTTCTACAAAATCACTTACCACTTTTGGCATCACTGAAGAAATATCCTCAGGACTAAATGTTTGTTGTGCACTTTCGTTTTTATCTATTGAAAAATAGGCAGCCTCTTCGTAAAGTTTTTCATAGATTTTAAGAGAATCTCTTACCAAACTCAATTCTAACTGTTGCGCTACTTTTTCTTTATCGTTAGTACAAGCTGTCAGGAACAGTGCGCATGAAATCATTAAAGCTGTTCTTTTCATAGTCCTTTAAGTTGGTTATTAAGCAATTGAATGGAATCCTTTTGCACTTTCAATTCTTTTTCCATTTGATTGATTTTTTCTTCTTTCGCCTTCAATACATTCGAGTCGTTAATATATTGAAATATATTAATAACAAATGAAAAAACGAATAGGTATAGATATATGCGTTTCATTAAATTTCTATGATTAGTTTATCGTATGCTAAATTAATATTTTTTGGTAAACTTTTGTCAACTTCTGCATGAAAACCCATTTGGTATCCCATGTGTGTAAAATATGTTTGTTTAGGCTTAATTATATTAACGTGCGCCAATGCTTCTTCTAAATTGCTATGTGTTTGGTGTGTATTTAAATGCAGAGCACTTAGAACTAATACATCCAAATCTTTTAGCATGCTGTAAGTTTGTTCGCTTAAGGTTTTTACATCTGTTAAATAAGCGAACTTATCAAATCGGTATCCTAAGATGGGCAAGTTGCCGTGTTGAACGAGTAGGGGCATTACTTTTTTGTTTCCTACCAGGAATTCTTGATAAGGCGTTACCACGTATGGAGCCACAGAAGGCGCACCAGGGTATCGGTTTTGCGTTTCAAAAACGTAATCGAATCTTTTTTTAAGGTTATTCATTACCCGTTCTTGCGCAAAGATGGGCATAGGTGCTTCGTTATAGAAACAATACGGACGAATGTCATCAATACCTGCGGTATGGTCGGAATGTTCGTGTGTAAAAAGAATGGCATCTAATTTATGGTTTTTAATGCGAAGCATCTGCTGTCGGAAGTCGGGTCCGCAATCTACCAATATATGTTGGTGATCCCATTCGATTAAGATAGAAGATCGCAACCGATTATCGTGCGGGTCATCACTTAAACAAACCGGGTGGTTGCTGCCAATGACAGGAATGCCTTGCGAGGTACCTGTACCTAAAAAATGAATTTTCATTTACTCGCTTTTTTAATTGTTAGCATTCATCTGTGCTTTGATAAAATCGGTTACTAAGTAGGTAAACAGTTTACCTACCATATTTTCCGGAAAAGCCCCCAAGCTCACCGATCCTTCACAAATATGCAAATACGACGCATTCGTGCTGTTTGCCATTAAGCTGACAAATTGCCGAGCTTCAGTAACAGAAAAACCGCTTGGGCTCATGGCACTACTGGCGATGTTTTCAATAGCATCCACATCAATTTCAATTCCGTAGGGCTTTAGTTTAATGGCTTTGTGTATGTTGTTGGCGGCTGTGATAAAATCTTTCTCAAAGCGCACTTTCAGTTCTTCGAAGGTAAACCATTTGATGCGTTGTTGTTGTTCTTTAAACCGTTTCAGCATGAATTTATTAAGATAATTTTCATGAACGCCAAAAATATAGTACGTATCGATAAAATCTTCGTGAAAGGCGTATGAAAAACCATTGCCACTGTGTCTGCCTTCCAAAGGGCGGAAGTCGGTATGCGCATCGAAGTTTACTACATTCACAGCACTTTCTTTAGCCAATGCCAAACCCTTGATGTTGCCGTATGCGTTGTTATGTCCGCCACCAATAATAATTGCCTTTTTACCCGCCTGGTGAATCAACGTATTTAGATACACCACATCCTTATCTATTTCGGCAACCATCTCTCG
>CANQRD010000146.1 GCA_947626185.1 uncultured Flavobacterium sp. | reverse complement strand
TACTATAAAAATAGACAACTATATACTGAACGATTCTATAAGAATGGAAAACTTTTAGAAATAAAATCTTGCTTTGATAAAAATGGTAATGGTATAAATTGTGGTGAAATTATTAATGGAAATGGGGTATTGATTACACATGATATTTTTGATGAAACCGATATAGTTAAAGAAGTCCTATTTGAAAATGGACTAGTAAAAGAATAAATTATCCATTTGGGCGTAATTATTTACTGTAAAACAGATTGATCAAATATTGGCCAAGACAATAAATTTCAATACATTGAAATCACTTAAACAAGCCAACATCTATCATAAATGAGGTCATCTATAAAAAACGTATTTAACAAATCGTATTTTTACCATTTATTGTTTCAAATTCTATTAATCGATTTCTTTCGCATACTAAAGTCTTTTTTGTATTTTTACATTTTGAATTTTTAAAATATGTCAAAAGTAGTTCTATCATTACAAAATGTAAATATTTACCAAAACAATCACAAAGTACTTTCAAATGTTAGCTTGGAAGTAAAGGATGGAGAGTTCTTATATGTGATTGGTAAAACTGGAGAAGGAAAAAGTAGTTTTATGAAAACGCTTTATGCTGATTTACCTCTTTTGGAAGGAGAAGGAAATATTGTGGGATATGATTTAAAAAAAATCAAAGAAAAAGATATTCCTTATTTACGTCGTTCATTGGGAATTATTTTTCAAGATTTTAAACTTTTGCCAGACAGAACAGTACATGCAAATTTACTATTTGCTTTACGCGCAACTGGTTGGGCAGAAAAAGAAGCTATTAATAGACGTATTGAAGAAGTTTTAGATAAAGTAGGTATGCTAAAACATATTCATAAAATGCCTCACCAACTTTCGGGCGGAGAGCAGCAACGAGTAGCTATTGCTAGAGCGTTATTGAACGACCCTGATTTAATTTTAGCTGATGAGCCTACAGGAAACTTAGATCCGCAAACTAGTGCCGAAGTAATGGAGTTATTACTAGAAATTAATAGCACTGGAAGAACCATTATTATGGTAACTCATGATTATGCTTTGCTTCTTAAATATCCTGCAAAAACTTTAAAATGTGATGAAGGATCTATTTTTGAAGTAGTGCATCGCACGGTTTAAAAAATGTTATCTGTTTTAATACCTGTTTACAATTATAATGTTGTTCCGCTAGTAAAAAAGCTACATCAACAAGCTTTGTTGTTAAACATTCCTTTTGAGATCATTATTTGTGATGATGCTTCAACAGAAACATTTAACAATGCACAGCTAGCAGATTTAAGCCAAATAAAACTCTTATTTAACAAGCAAAATATAAACATTGCCAAAACAAGAAATCGTTTATTAGCAGCAGCCTCTTTTAAGTGGGTTATTTTTATTGATGCTGATGTTATACCTACTACAAATAATTTTTTAATCAAGTATTGGAAACTAAGAAGTAAAGGCGTATTCTTTTCAGGTGGTTTTTCCTATCCAAAAGTTGATAACAACTGTAATTCTCTTCGTCTTCTTTACGGAGAGCAAATAGAACAACACACACATTTACGCTCTTGTTGCAATATTTTTTTCAACAGAGAAATAGTAACTACTCTTTTTGATGAAACTATTGCCAACTATGGTTTTGAAGATACTTTATTTTACCTAGAAGTAGAGCTAAAAAACAAAATTACTTATGTAAATAACAAAGTATATCATTACTCTACAGATACTAATAGTGATTTTTTAGCCAAAACAAAAAAAGCTTGTCAAACACTAGTACAGCTGATAAAAGATAATAAGCTACAAGTAGATGACGTTCAATTAAGCAAAACATATAATAAAATAGCCTCCTTTCGTTTACTCTTTATTCTATCTTTTTTGGAATTCTTTTTCTTTAAAAGGTTACAAAAAAACTTAATTGGAAACAATCCTAAACTATTTTATTTTCAATGGTTTAAACTCTTTGCTTATCATCAAGCACAGCAACAGTTGTCAACAAAGAAATCCATTTTTTCATAACTATTTCTTTTTCATAAATTGCTACACTTTCATAAGCTTGTTCTCCCATTTTTAAGCATTTTTCTTCATTTTGTATCAATTCAAAACAACTGTCTTTCATTGTGTCAATAGCTCCAAAAGGTATAATAAAACCATTTATGTTATCCGAAATTAAATCCGCTGGACCAAAATCTACATCAAAAGCTACAACAGGTAATTTTGCTGACATTCCTTCCAAAAAAGCCATTGGCATTCCTTCCATTTTTGATGTATGAATCATAAAAGAAGAAGTAGCTAATACAGAAGTTAAATCTTCGATTTCTCCTTTCCATTCAATATTTTGAGGCTGATTTTTTTGTAAAAACGCTACATATTCAGGATTACCACCTCCACAAATAACTAATTTCCAATTAGGACATTGACTAACAACTTTTTTCCAAACTTCGAATAACATTTCGTAATTTTTCTCAGGGACTAAACGACCAACAGCAATAATTTGCTGTTGCTTTGTTTTTTGGGTAATTGCCTTTTGCCATAATTTTCGTTGAATCCAATTGGGAATAATATGTATATTTTTATGTTTCCAATCGGATGACATTCCTTTATTCAACACAATAATTCCATCGAAATAACGGCTCAATAATGCTGTTGAAACAGCTATTAACTTTCGCTTCCAAAATGATGAAATTGGATGTAATAAAAACTGACGAGATCCGTGTGATTCAAAATAAATTGGTGCAATTTTATTTAAATATAACCCAGCAAAGTATCCTTTTATTCCATTGTCAATTACAAAAATACAATCTGGTTGTAAAGTATTACATTCATTTTTAATGTATTGATAATAGTTATGTAATGCAAAAAACGTTTGCACTTTATGGGGATAAGAAATAATACAAACTTTGTTATTGAAAGGATAAAATGGAACTCCTAACACATCATTCGTCGAAATAATGGTTACGCAATGCCCAAGTGCAATAAACTCATCTGTTTTTTGACTTACAATACGAGCCACTCCTCCTCCACCTTTTATTTGCGTGGCAAGATAAAGAATATGCATTTTTTTCGACTCCACTTTTATCTAATTAGCTTTTAAATGTCTTATTTTACTCCTTCAAAAACTCCTAATCCAAATAAAGCAAAATCATATTTTACTGGATCAATTGGATCAAATTGTCGTAAACTTTTATCTAATTCCAATACTGCTTTTTGATCGTTTTGCTTTCTATCTAAAATAGATAAATATCTGGCAACATTACCAGAATGAACATCTAAAGGACAAGATAGAATAGCAGGAGATACGCTTTTCCACAAACCAAAATCTACGCCCTTATTGTCGTTTCGCACCATCCATCGCAAAAACATATTAATTCTTTTTGAGCTTGACCCTTTTAATGGATCAGAAACATGTTTTGTGGTTCTATGAGGGTGATCAATTGCAAAAAACAGTTTCTTTAACTCTGTAATATTTGGTTGTAAACTTTCACCATTATTGGTTGTAAAGATAGTTTCTAAACCTCCATGGTACTGATAAATATTTCGAAGTGAACGAATAAAAAAACGAAAGTCTTCTGAATTAAAGGTTCTATGCACAAAGCCATTTATGTTTTCTATTTGATCATCTGTTGCATTCATTACAAAGTCAAATGGGTTATTACCTAATAAATCCATCATTTTATTACAACTATTAATGATCATCTTTCTATTTCCCCACGCAATTGTAGATGCTAAAAAGCCAGCTATTTCAATATCTTCTTTTAATCTATATCGATGCGGAATTTGAATAGGATCGGATGTAATAAAATCGGGATTATTGTATTGATCTGCTTTAAAATCTAAATATTCTTTTAATTCGTCGAAATTCACTTTAAAATTATTTTTTGTGAAATTAAAATTATTTCAACCTAAATCAAAAAAGATCGATTAAATATTTCTTCTAACAGATCTTTAATTATTATCAAGTTATCTTAACTTTTGTAAAATAAAGATAGGGAATAAAATTTTTTTCACTTAACAACTAAAACATATAACTAACATGAAAGAAAATACAATTTTAGAGGACATAGAAATAATTTAAAAATCGTGT
>CANQRD010000145.1 GCA_947626185.1 uncultured Flavobacterium sp. | reverse complement strand
GCTTCAGATTTATATGCTTTAAACCAATTGGTTTAAAGGATTCAAAGTTTATCTTTTTGTATTCTTCAATATAATTATCATCGCATTGAAGTTCATCTTTAGTAAATCCTCCTCTTTTTATTAACTCTAAAAAACAACGTGTAGTTGCTTCTACGTCAGCAGTTGCATTGTGTGCTTCTCCAAATCCTACACCAAATAAATAAGTATGAAGCTCTGTTAAGGTTGGTAATTTATAACGTCCTCCTCTTCCTCCTGGGAGTTTAAGCATTTCTGCAGTAATCTCTGTACAGGTATCTAAAACAGGCATATTGGCCAAGTTATTTTTCACTCCTTCTCTGTAAAACTCACACCCCATGATGTTAACATCAAAACCAACATTTTGCCCTACAATGAACTTTGCTTTGCTTAAAGCTATATTAAACTTAGCTAATACAACGTCTAATTCAACACCACGTTCTTTTGCTAAATCAGTAGAAATACCGTGAATACGCTCTGAATCATAAGGGATATCAAAACCCTCTGGCTTTACTAAATAATCTTGATGTTCAATCAATCTTCCCATTTCATCGTGCAATTGCCATGCAATTTGAATACATCTCGGCCAATTATCAGTGTCAGTAATGGGTGCAGACCAACTCTTAGGAAGTCCTGTAGTTTCGGTATCGAATATTAAATACATACTTGATTTTTAGAATATTAACCTAGAAATAGGATTTTAAACAACAAATTCAAAGGTACAAAAAAAGCCGCTCATTAAAATAAGCGGCTCTTTTCATTTTTTTTATTAATGGATTTTATTGTCCTCTTTCTAGTGGAATTCTATAGAAAACCCCTTTATCAAATGTTTTTACATCAACATAACGAACAATTTTCACACCTGTTTCTGGATCCAATACATCGGCTGGTATAAGTTTTGCATTTAAATTGATAGAAAACGTACCTGAAATTGTACCTGGAACCTGCTTTTCCGCAGGGTCTAAAATAACATATCCAGGTCTACTATTTGGTTTATTGTTCTTTAAAGCATCTGTCGAATACACTAATATTTCATTTCCAAAATCGTCAAATTGAAAATAGTCCGCTTTGATATTTACGGTTTCGTTAAAGTCATAACGAGCTCCAAATTCGTAATCTGGTAAATATATTCTTAATTGAGTAGAATCCGTTTTAGCATCAATGATTAAATTTTTATCATTTACTACATATGCCTTAAATGTTGTTGGCTTATAATCTGTAAAATAGCTATACGGATTCCCTTTTATTTGTGTTGTATCAGTTAGCACATCTCTCGTCATCGTTGCACGCATTCCCGGATCACTAAATTTAACATCTTTTTCACATGCCACAAAAGCCAATGATAAGGCTAATATTCCTAAAATCTTTTTCATATCTAAATAACTTTGAGCGTTATATATACATCGCAAAAATATATTTTTTATTGTTCAGAAAAAAATTTTTTTAATAAAATTTTAACTTTACCTGTTTTATTCAATTTTTGTTTTAGCAAAAAAGAGAGCAATTTTATCCACATTACTCAATATAGTTTTTATTAAAAAAAAATTGACTTAAATAGATTGAAAATTAATTATTATTTATCTCGTATTTTAACATAAAAAAACTCAAGACATACTTGAGCTTTTCTATAATTACACTTTTGCTAGTTATACTAATTTATAAGCAAAACGCTTTTCTAACCACAAAAATATTTGATAAAATAATGTTCCAGAAAATAATCCAAAACAAAATCCAGATAAAATATCTAATGGAAAATGTAAACTTAAATAAATACGACTGTATGCAAATATTAAAGGAAATAAAAATATCAAAAACATATATTTATAATACTTTCTCAATACTAAATACAAAAACAACATTGTTGCCATAGAGTTGGACGCATGCCCTGAAAAATAACTTAATGTTGGACTACATTTTACAATTCTAATATATTGTATTAGATCTTCAGTATTACAGGGTCTTTGCCTTTCTACCGTGTATTTGACCAAATTAGTCATTTGATCCGTAAAAGTAATCAAACCGGCAATTACAACTAAAATAAGTGCTAGTTTTTTGACAGATACTTTCCTGTAAGTTAAATATAAAAGAAACACAAAAAATGGTAGCCAATTGAATTGCTTGGTAATAAACAACCAAAACGGATCGTAGGTTTCAGTTCCTAAATTATTCAGAAAAATCAATAACTCCTTATCTAACTTTACTAACTTTTCCATCATTAATTTTGTCTTTTAATTGGCCCTGTTAAGTTTTCAATATCCTCTTTTTGCTGTTGCAATTCTTGTTGAATATCTTTTATAGGATTAACATCCAGATCAAGTCCAACATCTAATGTCTCTTCAATCTCTTTCTTTATTCCTGATTCTTCGGCACTTTTATTTATTTCGCTTTTTATGTCATTAGTTGCATTTTTGACTTGCGCCATAAATTTACCGAACCCTCTTGCCATTTCGGGCACCTTATCTGATCCGAACAACATTAATATAACAAGGATGATAAAAAACATCTCTCCTCCTCCAATTCCAAACATAATTATGTATTTTTTTTACGCTACAAATTTACAAAGTTTATTGTTTCTTACTTACACTTAAGTAACTAAAATTGAACTTATTCTATATTAAAAAACACTATTCTTTCTTTGCATCAATTATTTGGAGAAACTCTAATGCCAATTCACCAGTTAATGTTTCTATTTTATCTTTATTTACAAAACTAGTATTTAAGTAACTAATCATATTATCATTATCTGCTATAAAGTAAGCAAAACCAATAACATAGTCTTTCGGAATCATATAGTGATCGGCTAATTTTTCTTCAGAAATAATTTCTAAAAATTTAGTTTTTCGCATTTCTTGTTTTTCATATTTCAGTGCTTTCTTTAGCATAGCCGTCCGTCCAGAAATCCAGTTAACGATTGCACTTACAGGAATGATTCCACTTCCAGAAGTTGCAGTATACAATCTTCTTTCTGCTGGCGTATATCTTCTTATATCAGAAGAGACTAATCCTAATGATTCTGAAGTGATTTTCTGAATATAAATTTCATCCAATTGCCTATTCAAATCATTGGGTTCTAAAGGAATCAAAACAATATCTCTCTTAAAATCAATATCATCCAATTCTTGTCGATAACCAATAAAAAATGGACTAGAAAACATTAATGTATCTGCTTCTTGTGCTTTAATTTTAAAATATCCACCCTTAGCTGTCATTACAGATTCTCCAGTATTTAGATTGGAAACATATATGTTTTCTAACTCCTTAATCCGTGATACCACCTTCCCTTCTACTAATGAACGTTGCTGTGCAAAAACCACACAAGAAAACAATGTTAACAAAAAAGTTAAAACAATCTTCATATTTCACCATTTTACTGTTTAGTGTAAAAATATCTTATTCGATAACAATTCAAAACTAATGCTACGTAAATTTTTGTTAAATAAGAATTTATAGGGTACTTTTTTATTCAATTCGCTTTTTTTTGATATATATCTTCTATTTTTACCCACAGATAGAATATTTTACAAAATGAGAAAACTTATTATAGCAAGTACATCAACGATATACAATCAAGAGTACTTAGAATATTTACTTCCAACATTAAAAAACCATTTTTCATCAACAAAATCTATTGTTTTTATTCCTTATGCTCGTCCTAGCGGAATATCCCATGATGAATACACACAAAAAGTACAAGTAGCTTTTTCCAAGATAGGAATATCAGTTAAAGGAATTCATGAATTTGAAAATCCGAAAGAAGCTATCTTAAATGCAGGAGGAATTTTTACAGGAGGAGGAAACACCTTTCTTTTGGTGAAACAATTATATGCCAGTGCAGTAATAGAAGCAGTAATAGAAGCAGTAAATAACGGTATACCTTATCTTGGATGTAGCGCAGGTAGTAATATTTGCGGACTTACAATGGAAACAACCAACGATATGCCAATAACCTATCCTCCATCATTCAAAACATTTGGTTTTGTTCCTTTCAACCTAAATCCTCATTACTTAGACCCTATTGAGGGCTCTACTCATATGGGAGAAACAAGAGAAACGAGAATTAATGAGTTTCATTCGATTAATTCACAACCTGTTGTTGGATTACGAGAAGGAAGTTGGCTAGAAGTAAATGGAGACAAAATAGTTTTAAAAGGTAATTTAGATGCTCGAATATTTAAGCAAAATAAACCAGCTTATGAAGTACCTACAAATACCGACTTAAGTAATTTAAAATAAA
>CANQRD010000144.1 GCA_947626185.1 uncultured Flavobacterium sp. | reverse complement strand
TTCTTTTGCAATTAGTAAAGCAACTAAAGTGCTTAATAAGCATAAGCTAATTAAAATCATCAATGTAATTGAATAGGCTGTTCTAAATTTTTTCATGTATTTACTAATAACTCAGTATTTTCTTTACAAAACAAATCTACTAATCCTACACCAATATTATGGATAAATTTGAGTCCAATTGTAACCTAAAAATATTTTAGTAGAAATTGCACTAATTTTTCTTTCAAATTCATTTACTTTTTATAACTTGGTTTTCTGTAAAAATACCAACACAAGTATTGTAATGAATTTAAAATTCTGTCTATATATCTTTCTTTTTTTCGGACTAATATCTTGCAAAAATGAGTCGAACAGAGAGTTAGCATTTAATATGCATATTATTAAAGAACACAATGTATTGGTGGATAAACCATATGCTATTAACTTTGAAGAATTGGCTCCTGAATATGTGTTAGAAAAAGGGCAACAAATAGAAAATTTCTACAACGAATATATTAAAAAAACAGGTTATACGGGTAGCTTTTTAGTTGCACAAAACGGGGTAATATTATATGAAGATTATTCTGGTTATGCCAACAAAAAGAAAAATGAAGAAATAAACGAAAGCACCCCAATGCACGTTGCTTCGGTTGGTAAAGTAATTACAGCTGTTACTATTATGCGTTTAATTCAAGATAATTTATTGTATTTAGATCAACCTGTAGCCGATATTATCGATGATTTTCCTTATCCAACAATTACGATTAAAACTTTGCTATCGCACAGAAGTGGACTTAAATATTATGGTTACTATCCAAATACCTGGAGTTTATCGAACGTGATTACAAATGACGACATAATTGAAGTTATCAAGACTAAAAAGGTTCCTTTAGATTTTAAACCAAATTCAAAATTCAGTTACAGCAACACAAATTATGTGGTTTTAGCTTCAATTGCAGAAAAACTAACTGGTAAAAAATTTAAAGAGGTAGTGTATGATTATGTATTTGCTCCTTTAGATATGAATAATAGCTTTGTGTTTGACGACATTACAAGAAAAGATGACGTTACCCAATCCTACGGAACTAATTACCAAGCAATGCGCTGGGACTATATGGATGAAACTTATGGCGACAAAAACATTTATACCACTCCTAGAGATATGCTAAAGCTAGATAGTGCTTTATACAGTGATGAATTTCTTTCTGCCGAATTAAAAGAACAAATGACAAAAGGATATAGTTTTGAAAATCACGGAAAGAGAAATTATGGCTTAGGTTTTCGTTTAATCAAAATGGATAACGGTAAAAACTATACTTATCACAATGGTTGGTGGAGAGGAAATACAACTTCATATATTCGTTTAGCAGAATCTAATGCATGTATTATTTTATTCTCTAATAAATATTCTAAACTTACATACAAAACTATCGACTTATCACACTATTTGGGCGATTATCCAGTAGGAAATGTATCGTTATAATAAACACACAAATAATTATATTCAATGTTTCAGACTATAGAGTTCAAAACATTTTATTATATGGTTTAATTGCACCACTCTCACTTACTTTTAGTCCATAAAATAGCATATATTCTACGTTTTTTTAACAATAAAAACCACTATTTAACAACCTAACTCAAAATATTCTTTAATTAAACTACCCATCCTTATTTACCACTTCTTTTAAAGAATTCTTAATGATCTCTGACAGATACCCTATCACATTTTTTTTATACATTTGTTCTAAATCAAAGCCTAATCATGAAGTGGGAAAACCGTAGAGAAAGTAAAAACATAACTGATAATAGAGGTAAATCAACAGCAGGTAAAACAGCCATTGGTGGAGGTATTATTGGTATTATCGCCATGCTACTTATCATGTTTGGAGGCGAAACAGGCCAACAAATTGCACCAGTATTAGATCAAATTAATCAAAAAGTAAACGTTGAACAAGTTCAAAGTAGAACGTTATCTGATGAAGAAAATCAAATGGGACAAATGGTAGCTGTGATTTTTGCAGATACCGAAGATGTTTGGCATTCTATTTTTGACCAAACGGGAAAGATTTATCAAGAACCACACATGGTCCTTTTTGACGATCAAGTACAAACTAAATGCGGATTTGCTACCGCGGATGTAGGTCCTTTTTACTGTCCTGCTGATCAGGCTATTTACATGGATCTTCGTTTTTTTGATGAATTACATACTCGATTTGGTGCAGAAAAAGGAAACTTTGCAGTAGCCTATGTAATTGCTCATGAAGTTGGACATCACGTACAAAACTTATTAGGTACAAATCAAAAAGTACATCAATTACAACAAAGTTCTTCTAAAGTAGAAGCAAACAAACTATCTGTTGCACAAGAGCTTCAAGCAGATTTCTATGCTGGAGTTTGGGCGAAACACATACAAAAATATTTAGAACCTCAAGACATTGATATTGCAATGAGCGCAGCCGCAGCAGTTGGTGACGATGCAATTCAACGAAAAACTACTGGTTCTGTAAATCCAGATTCTTTTACACATGGCACTTCTGCTCAAAGAAAAGAGTGGTTCATGAAAGGATACAATACTGGCGATATAACACAAGGCAACACTTTTGACATTATTAAATAGATTTTACTTACATATAAACTAATGAATAACTTAAAACAAATCCTACAAAACATTAATGAAAATGGCTATTTAATTCAACCTTTTGGGGTAATGAAGGAAGCCTTTGAATATTATAAAAAAACACTTTTATTAACAGCAACAACAATGTTGCTTTTTATATTTTCAGCTTCTTTTATTGGTTCATTTACTATGATTCAAACAGGGCTATTAGATGCAACTGCAACTCCTGAAGAAATACAGTCGCAACTTCTTGATTTGATCAATCAAATAACAGAGCCTCCATTACTTTTCTATTATCTTGCAATTACTGTTATAGTTAATGCAATAGCAAGCATACTTGTTGCAGGATATTACAAAATAAATGCTGAGGCCGCATTAAATAAAACACCTAGTTTTTTAAGTGTATTTAAATATTTTGTTAGCGTTAAAGGACTTTATATTTTTATTATCCAAATCTTTTTAAACCTAGCGGGAGTATTTATTTCTACCTTGCTAAAAGAGGTTAATTTAGAAATGGTGTCTGTTATTATTACTTGGCTGATCAATATACTTACAGTTTTTACAACACCGCTAATCATTTTTGGAAAAATGTCCCCATTCATGGCATTAAAAACAAGTATAAATGTTGTAAACAAACAACCCATTCCTATTATGCTAACTTTAATCTTAAATTACTTTTTGGCTTCTTCAGGATTATTTTTATTTCTAATAGGTGTATTATTTACCGTACCGTATTTATTCTCTGTTTACTTTACTTTGTACAAACAAATTATTGGCTATAATATAGAAGAAAACTAATCATACGAATTATATAAAATCACCAACCTGTATCTTAAAAGTGCAGGTTGTTTTATTTTATAAATAACTGATTTAAACAGACTATTCAATAAAGAAAACTTCTCCAAATCAATAATTAAGTTTAACATTTTTAAATGATAAGGAATAGATAAAACTCTTGCTCTACAATTAAAAAAAACAGGATTAATACGTATCTTTGTTTTTTAGCATTAAATTATGTCTCAAAGAGAAGATTTTATAGAAGTTTTAGGCGCAAGGGTTCACAACCTCAAAAATATTGATATTAATATTCCTAGAGAAAAACTAGTAGTAATTACCGGTCTCTCGGGTTCTGGAAAGTCGTCTTTGGCTTTCGATACCATTTATGCCGAAGGACAACGTAGATACATAGAAACATTTTCTGCTTATGCCAGACAATTTTTAGGTGGATTAGAACGACCGGATGTTGATAAAATAGATGGCTTATCTCCTGTAATAGCAATAGAGCAAAAAACAACTAATAGAAGTCCGCGTTCTACCGTTGGTACTATTACAGAAATTTATGATTTCTTACGTCTTCTATACGCGAGAGCTGCTGATGCTTATAGTTACAACACCAACGAAAAAATGGTAAGCTATACAGATGAGCAAATTCAACAATTAATTCTTGATGACTTTAAAGGGAAAAGAATTAATATACTAGCTCCTGTTATTCGCTCTAGAAAAGGACATTATCGCGAACTGTTTGAACAAATTGCTAAACAAGGTTTTTTAAAAGTTCGATTAGACGGAGAAATAAAGGATTTAGAATTCGGTATGAAAGCCGATAGATATAAAACGCACGATATTGAAATTGTGATTGATCGATTGCAGATTGACA
>CANQRD010000143.1 GCA_947626185.1 uncultured Flavobacterium sp. | reverse complement strand
TCAGGATATCCTAAAAAGTATCTATCCTACTGCCGATATGGGCTATATTCTTGGAGGTTATTCCGATTCGGGAAAAATAAATTACATTTACGATGCTGCGGGTATGCGTTTAAGTAAAAAAGTACAACCAACAGGTGGTACGTTAGTAACTACCGATTATGTAAACGGATTCCAATATGAAAACAATGTATTGCAGTTTTTACCGCATGCAGAGGGGTATGTAAAAAGAAATGCAAATAATACGTATCTTTACGCTTATCAGTACAAAGATCATTTAGGAAACATACGCTTAAGCTATGCAGATGTTAACGGAAATGGCACAATACAACCGGCAAGTGAGATATTAGAAGAAAACAACTATTATCCGTTTGGGTTAAAGCACAAAGGATATAACGAAATTGCTAATAGTAACCGAAGTGAAGTGGCTGAAAAGTATAAGTTTTTAGGACAGGAACGACAAGAAGAACTTGGGCTTAATTGGGATGTATTTAAATATAGAAGCTATGATTATACTATTGGAAGATTTATGTGTATTGACCCTATTTCAGAAGAATACAGATATATCACTCCATATCAGTTTGCTTCAAATAATCCTATATGGCATATAGAACTTGAAGGTCTTGAAGGAATTAAGTTTCAAGAGGTAGATAATAATGGTAAGTTTTTAAGACATGTTGTCCAATTAAAAGTTGCAGTATTAACAGTAAAATCAGCCGATAGAACTTTAAAAAGTAGTGATATTAAAGATCGTGTTTCATCTACTTTTCAATATTCCGATGTTAAAAAAATATCTGAAAGTTTAAATAAAACTTACAATGGAGATAATGGAACAGGGAGTATGAATTCTAAAGGAGAAACTGTTTTCTTTAAATTTAATGTACAAGAGTTAAATGTTGGAGAAAAAGAAAATATAAATAGAAGCCAGTTAACACAAATTGGAGTTAATTCAGGGGTTGAATCAGGGGAGGTATAATACAAAACTCAGCAAGGAGAAGAGGTATTTAAAAAATCGCCAATGAATATTATTCAGGGGGCTTCTCCTGAAAATTCAAATGCGAGAGGTGATAATAATCAGGTTATCACTCGAGTTCCAGAAACTGATAAAAATTTTAATCAAGTCTTGGGACATGAAACTGCGCATCAATTAATGACGAGAAGTGGAGCAGCTGAACATAAACTAATTTCTACAGATGGTTTAGATTTATCTCCTAAAGCGATAGATGCTATACTTGATGATGCACTTTTAGACAAACAACCAATTCAAAAAACAAAACCATGAAAATAAAATATACATTTTTTATTACTTTGATATTTTTTTTTGCTACAGCATGCTCATCCACAAATATTAAAGAAAATATCGATTCATCATATATAATATCTGTAACAGATTTCATGGATAAAAATGATATTGATGAAACAAAATCAATATGGTATTTAGAAAGAGATCCTTTAGGTAATTTAATTATTAATGATAATAGATATAAAATTTATTATTTACATTTTTTCAACGATAAAGATAATATATATTCATGTTGTTTAGATATTAATCATTCTAATGACGAAACTTTAAGTAAATTTGGAAAAATAAAAGATAGTTTTGAATTAATCGATTCAGAAAGGATATTAGCTAATGGATATAAATTTCATCTTACAAAAAAAATTATTATATATAAAATAAAAGAAATAGAAGGATGTAAATGTGGAAAAGAAAAAGTATTTAAAAATGATGTAATTGAAAATTTTTATGCTCCTATTCAGTTAGATATAATAAAAATGTCAGAAAAAGAAAAAAAAATATTTTCTAAAAACATTGATAATATATCAAAAACATTATCACATTAAAAACAACAACACCCTCTTTACAATGTATTGAGGCTGTTTTTATAATAAAACACTTTACTGTTGTTGTACATTTAATATGAGTGGCAGGTAAGAATTAAGCAACGAATTAGGAGTAGATCTATACGATTTTGGAGCACGTAATTATGATCCTGCTTTGGGAAGATGGTTGAATGTGGATCCATTAGCAGAAGAAATGCGCCGGTTTTCTCCGTACAACTATGCGTTTAATAGCCCACTAATGTTTGTTGACCCGGATGGTATGATGCCTTTTTTAGCAGGAAGCTATGGGCAAAACCTTAGTGGCTCTGCTGTTGAAATTTATTATTTTGGGGATGAAGGTTTTACAGGAGAAAAAACTGAAGGAAATGATCGTCAAAGTAATTTCGGAAATAAAAATGAGATTTACAATAAAATAGTTGTAAAAAATAGCTCGGATGAAAATACAGACATAGCGTTTAATGATATAAATGAAAACTCAAGTTACCAAGCTGCTGATGTAAGTTCATCTGAGGTAATGGGCATTGGACCTTTTATTCAACTTATGCGAGCTGTTGCTAAAATAGTTGCCAAATCTTATAAAGCCTCGAAAGCAGTACCTAAAGGTAAAGTTGCTACAGAAGCAGCAAAGACGGGAATAAAAACAGTTGACGATTTATTTGCTGCAGGAACAAAAAATGAAAGATGTTAAAGCAGGTGGGCAGATTTCTTTAAAAGGGAATATTGATGACGTTTTTAATTCTTTATCTAAAGGAGGTAAGATCAATAACCTTCCAAATGGACGAGTTCAGACAAGACTGCCTGATGGGACAACTTTAACAAAATACCCTGCCGGTTCAGGTAGTCCAACGATTCAGGTAAATCAAGGTGGTAAAATAACTAAAGTTCGATTTGAATAATAATGGATACAGATTTAATACAAATACTAAAAGAATACGATAGTCCTGAGATAGACTCGCAGGTACGAAATCAATCCAAACGATATTTAGAAAAATATTGGTTAGATATAACTGAATTTAACAGTTGTTGGCTTCGGATTAAAAATAAAATTTTTAATCCTGATTCAAAAGACCTGCCTGAGTTAATGTTTAACGAAGGCTTTGAATTATTAGCCCAAAAAGCTGGAATACTGTTTACTAAGGAAGAATATTACGCTTTGCAAAAATGTATGAAGTTTGCGGGTGATGAATATTTTGTAATCATTGAAAATAAATTTTCAATGAACGAAATAGGCGATTATCCATGTCTGCGATTTAAATTTTCGGTGAACACAACCTGGAAAGAATTAAATAATGATGATGAAAAGGACTTTTCCGACATATCATCTTATGACTTGCTATTAAATCCACAGAAACATTTCTTTGTTTTTGGGGATAGTGGTCTGTGGGGAAAGTATACAGCAAATGATTATAATGATACACCTCTTGATATTATTGGTTTTAAGTTAGAATTAGCTACCATTTTTCAAGAACATTTTAAGCAGCCGAAAGAAGAACAGAAAGAAATACGGGAGTGGTTGCCACAGGAATATAAGAAGCTAATAAAATAATAGGAACCGATGGAAATAAAATATCATATGCACTTGTAACAAAGGAACAAATGAAAATAGATGTTTTTGAATATATAGAAATATGGTACAATAAAAAAAGAAGGCACCGTGCACTGAATTACAAAACAATAGAAGAGTTTAATAATCAAAATCAATTTTACAAAAATGTCGCTTAACTTAAACTGTAATTTTTATTTGCATATCCAAACTTAATAATGAAACAATTATGATAAGTATTTATTTTTTTTTAATAACAGTTTTTAATATTCTTGGTAATAAGCTAATTTTTAATCTTAAAGATAAAATTTCGAAAGATTTCTTATTTTCAATTTCGTTTACATGGAATTCTTTATTTATTATTACTTTGTTAGAATACACCAATAATAAATTGTCAGTATTTGAATATCATGATTTCTCACAGATTGAAATAATACTTTCACTAAATATAAATTTGACAAAGTACAGAAATACTTTAATTGTATGTATGTTTATGTATTTAGCTTATGGTTTTTATTGTCAATATATTTCCTGTCAGAAGAAAATTTATTTTGTATTAGCTGTTATTAGTGGTATAATATCTTTATTAATGTTATATCTATCGTTACTGGCAGGTAGCTTTACAATATAAATATAGCAGAAACGAAATAATATAACTAACCCTGCAATTAGCACATCGTTGAACATTGATTTATTAGCGGAAAATTCACGCCGTTGGACACCTTATAATTATGCGTAGAACAATCCGATATTCTTTATAGACCCAGACGGAATGCAGGCTGTTGATCCTAAAAAATTTAATACTGAACAACTTACATTTAATAACGGATATTATGATATAAAAATTGGAGAATTTGCCGGTGCTGCTGACCATAGCGGGTTTTATCCGAATT
>CANQRD010000142.1 GCA_947626185.1 uncultured Flavobacterium sp. | reverse complement strand
ACTTTGGAAGTATCACTACCTGGCGAACAAAGATTGTATCTGTTATTTAATTCCCAATCGGCATAAAAACCGTATTTCTTTAATTCGGTAGGTGCAAATGAATTTCCAATAGAACGCTCAGGAACAGCTACAATTACTTTTTTTATTCCTTGATTAATCAGCTTATCTAAAGCAATAAACATCAACGCCCTTGATTTTCCTGAAGCAGGTGGCGCTTTTAATAATAAATATTGTGCAGAACGCGCTTCATACGCCTTTGCCTTGCATCTCACGCATTCCTAATTCATTAGTAGATTTACTTTTGCCTGTTTGAGCATAAGAAACATTTACCAAATTAATAGGTTTTATATAGTCTGTATTCTTATCTTTTTCCATTTTGTTCTACTATTAAGCTTACACCCTTACTAATCGCATCAGAGGTTCAAAAGAATACATTGCAGCTCTACGTCCTGATGATTCTTCTCTCAAGACTAAATACCCATTATCTAACAATTTTCTAATAATCAAAACTGCTGTTGCATTTGGGATTTTAGTTGTATTTACAAATTTATTATTTCTAAATACTGGATAAGTAAATATGAAATCTAATATTTCCATATTCCATTTTGAAGATAGCAAATCAGAAAATTCAACTTTGGTAGTTTCGTATAGATTTTTAATACTTTCTGCTATTTCTAAATTTCTGATGGCTTGACTTTCCACAGCATTTAAGAAAAAACGAATCCAATCATTCCATTCATTTGTTTTAGAAACATTACGCATCTCTTCAATATATTCGTCTTTATTTTCTTCAAAATATCCACTAATATAAAAATGAGGTTGTGAAAGAATTTTTTCTCGCCATAAATTCAGCGTTATCAACATTCTTCCAATCCTTCCATTGCCATCTTTAAACGGATGCAAGGCTTCAAACTCTAAATGCATAATAGCTGTTTTAATTAATGGAGGAAAATTACTTTCCTCTAAAAATTTAAAAAGCCGTTCTAATCCATCGTTTAAATTTTCTGGTCTTATAGGTATAAATTGAATTTCTTTCTTTAGTCTATCCGCTAAGTAATTTTGTTCTTTTTTAAACTCGCCTGGAGATTTATTTGCACCTCTACCTAAGTACAATAACTGTTGGTGCATTTGCTTAATAAAGCTTAATGAAAAATTATAACCACTTTCTAAGGCATTTTGTGCACTTTTTAAAGCTCTTTGATACAAAATGGTCTCAATTATATCTGCTTTTGCAGTAGCTGTGTCTTCTCCTTCATGATCAGCTTCGTATTGAAGGATTTCATCCATCGTGCTAATGGTGCCTTCTATTCTGGAAGATATTACCGCTTCTTGATTTCGTAAAGGTGCTAATAGAATTTCAGTGTTATGTAGGTTTTTCAGCATTTGGTCAAAACGAGCCAACGCATCGGTAGCTTTTACTAACTCTTGTATAAAAAGGGAGTAATTAATGTTTTCTGGTGGGAAACTACCGTAATGATAATCTACTGCTTTGTCTAAATTGTAATCCATACATTGCTGTTTTGAATACAAATTTAAACAAAAAAACACAATCAAATACTTTTGATTACACAAAACAACGTAAATATGAATACAAGAGCTTTTGATTACAATTTATGTAGACAAAACTCTTTGTTTACAAAAAAATACAGATTTATGTACGCAAGCCTTTTTGATTACAATTTTTGAAAACAAACCACCTTGATTACAAAAAAATAATAAAATTTGAAAGCAAGTAAAAGCACAGAGGGACACGCATGTCCCTCTGTGAAATGTTTACTACTTACTTAATTTACTCTCCTTACACAAAAGTATAGCTAAAGTTGGTCTAAATTTATTTTTCATAATTGATTTTAGACGTTTATTATGTATTTTAAATCAATAGTTTATGTTTTTTACATACGTCTAAAATTCGTCTAAACTCGTCTAAATTATTTTTAATGTAATGTTTTAGACCTAGTATATACTATTTATTACAATACCAATAACACTTTTGTCGTCTAAAAACACGTCTAAGTAGGTCTAAACACGTCTAATTAATTTTTAATCTGTCCAAATTTTTGGGTGCAGTCTAAATATATCTTTTATGTTTTTTGCGTGACCTTCTGTAACAAAAGGCATTTTATAGTAATAGTTGACTAACATTATTATCTCGTATTAATTTCTATTTGTTTATGATTTTTCCATATGCACAGGACTTTTATAAAGGTATATATAATCAATTAACTTATTAACATTAGTTTTAATTTATTTTAACGTATTTGGATTATTTTGTAAGTTTAAGGATTAATTTGATGATGTAATGACCATTCAAAACTATATAGATAACCTTAATAGACTTTACCAAACTGGTAATGCACGCGAACACTCATACAGAGGCGATTTACAAACTTTATTAGCTTCTATTCTTCCCACAGATATTCTAGTGACTAACGAGCCTGCTCGTGTGGCTTGTGGTGCTCCCGATTATGTATTAACAAAAGGAAATGCTCATATACCAGTGGGTTATATCGAAGCTAAAGACATTGGAGTAAAATTAGACAGTAAAACCCTAAAAGAACAATTCGACAGATACCGTAATGGTTTATCCAACTTAATCATTACAGATTATATGTTATTTGATTTTTATCGTGAGGGTGAAAAAACAACTAGCATTGCAATTGCAGAATTAATAGATGGTAAAATTGTTGCGAAACCTGAAAACTTTGAAGCATTTTCAAGTTTAATTAAAAACTTTGCCGAAACAGTTTCTCAAACCATTAAAAGTCCGCAGCGTTTAGCTGAACTTTTAGCTGGTAAAGCTCGTTTAATGGCTGATGTTATCGAAAAGTCGTTAAATGAGGACGACCAAAATCAAAAATCATCGGAATTAAAAAACCAAATGGAAACATTCAAACGAATGTTAATCCACGACATCAATAATAAATCATTTGCTGATATCTATGCGCAAACCATTGCATACGGAATGTTTGCTGCGCGTTATAACGATCCTACTTTAGAAACATTTTCTCGTTTGGAAGCTGCTAATCTAATCCCCAAATCAAATCCTTTTTTACGCAAACTATTTCAAGATATAGCAGGATTCGATTTAGATGATCGTTTAGTTTGGATTGTAGAAGAATTAGTTTCTATTTTCTTAGCAACCGATGTGGCCAAGATTATGAAGAATTTTGGAAAATCGACCAAGATGGAAGATCCTATCATCCACTTTTATGAAACTTTCTTATCGGAATACGACAGCAAATTACGTAAAGCTCGTGGAGTATGGTATACGCCCCAACCGGTTGTTAATTTCATTGTACGTGCAGTGGATGATATTCTGAAAGACGAATTTGGATTATCTCGTGGTTTAGCCGATACCTCTAAAACTAAAATAAAAGTAAATACACAAAATCCTGACAAGCGTTCATCTTCAGGATATAAACAAGAAGAAAGAGAAATTCATCGTGTACAAATATTAGATCCTGCTACGGGTACAGGTACTTTCTTAGCCGAAACGGTAAAGCATATTCATTCCAAATTTAAAGGCATGGAGGGCATGTGGCCTAAATATGTAAAAGAAGATTTAATTCCTCGTCTAAATGGTTTCGAGTTGTTAATGGCGTCTTATGCAATGGCTCATCTTAAAATGGATATGTTGTTGCAAGAAACTGGCTATAAAAGTACAGACGACCAACGTTTCCGTATTTTCTTAACCAATTCATTAGAAGAAGCCCACCCAGATTCAGGGACTTTATTCAGTTCTTGGCTTTCTGACGAGAGTACACAAGCCAATGCCGTAAAACGTGATACGCCTGTAATGGTTGTTATTGGTAATCCACCTTACAGTGGAATTTCTTCCAACAATGGCGAATGGATTAGCAATTTGATTGAAGATTATAAATACGTTGACGGTGTTCACTTTAATGAACGCAAGCATTGGCTGAATGATGACTACGTAAAGTTTTTGCGTTACGGTCAACATTTTATTGAGAAAAACGGAAGTGGTGTTTTAGCATTTATCAATCCGCACGGTTTTTTAGACAATCCAACTTTTAGGGGAATGCGTTGGCACCTGCTGAAAACCTATGATAAAATCTACACCATAGATTTACACGGCAATAGTAAGAAAAAAGAAACTGCACCAGATGGTAGCCCTGACCAAAACGTCTTTGATATAATGCAGGGAGTTTCAATTAATTTCTTTGTTAAAACAGGAAAGAAAAAAGCCAACGAATTTGGACTGCACCCAAAAGTTTGGACAGATTAAAAATTAATAATTATAAAAATGAGTTCGATATTCTATCGGACTCA
>CANQRD010000141.1 GCA_947626185.1 uncultured Flavobacterium sp. | reverse complement strand
ACGTCTTTGTCAATGTATAATCCTTCAACTTGGTGAAAAATACAGTGTGAGCGCGAAGAAATAGCTTCGTTTCTAAACACACGCCCTGGAGAAATTGTACGCAATGGTGGAGTGTTTTTCTCCATATATCTCACCTGAACTGATGAGGTATGTGTACGCAATAATTGCTCAGGATTTGTTTGTACAAAGAAGGTATCTTGCATGTCTCTTGCAGGGTGATATTCAGGAAAGTTCAACGCAGAGAAATTGTGCCAATCGTCTTCAATTTCTGGTCCTTCAGAAATATTAAATCCAATACTATTGAAAATATCAACAATTTGATTTTTTACAATAGAAATAGGATGTCTTGATCCGATTGGTGTTGCATATCCTGGACGAGTTAAATCGCCATAAAATCCTTGCGTATCTTTTGATTCTAATTCCTCCTGAATTGTTTTTACTTTATTTTCAATGGCACTTTTTAATGTGTTAATCGCTTGTCCAAAATCTTTTTTCTTATCATTGGGTACTGTTTTAAAGTAAGCGAACAACTCATTAAGAATTCCTTTTTTTGAAAGGAACTTAATTCTAAAAGCTTCTAATGTTTCTTTGTTATCAGTTTGGAAATGTTTTGCCTCGCCGATGTATTCTTTTATTTTATCTATCATTTTAAGTAAAGTAAAACGCAAATTTACAGCTTTTCATTCATACAGAAAATTATAGCGTGATAAATTTTGGCGCACAATTGAATTAGTCTATAAATTTACTTTGTAAGAAATAGTTTACAATTGCTTCTTTCATCAATACACTTTGCTCACCTGCTTTTAATGCGGGTAGTTGTTCTTTTACGTTGTAATGTGGCCATCCATCGTTGTCGAAGTGATCAAATTCGTAATATCCGTAAGGTTCTAACAATCGGCAAATTGCAATATGCATTAAATTTACTTTATCGTCTTTTTTATATTTACGTTTTATTTTGCCTAATTCTTGAACACCAATCAAGTAGATGATCGCTTCTAGGTCAAGGGTTTCTCCATCACCGAATCTATCCGATATTTTTAGAACCACTTCATCCCAGCGTTGTTTTAATTGTTCGTCTCTTGCCATATTGTTGTTTTAATTTCAATTGACAAAGATACAATTAACTTGTGAGGGAGAATTCATGAAAAAACAATAATTTAGCGGTTTCAAAACAAGTAGTATGTTATTTGATTTTATATTTTTAGTAGCGTTAGTGTTTGGTGCTTTTAAGGGCATAAAAGATGGATTATTTGTATCGGTCGTAGCCTTTTTATCTTTGTTAATAGGTACAATGGGAGCCTTAAAATTTTCCAATGTTGTAAAGAGTTTTATTCAAACAAAATGGGGGTGGGATTCTAGTTTTTTACCACTACTATCTTTTGCAGTTGCATTTGTACTTGCCGTTCTTTGCGCGAGATTTGTAGCAAAGGCAGTTACTAAATTGTTTGATGTGGTATTTCTAGGAATTTTTAATAGGATTGCTGGAGTGTTATTTCAAGTATTAGTTGTGATTTTAATGACAAGTATAGCATTTGCTTTGTTTGATCAGTTTAATGACAAATTTGAAGTAATAAAACAAGAAACATTGTTAGCCTCTAAGAGTTATCAAATTTATCTATTTGTTTCTGAACATATTTTTCCAAGTTTGTTTCAAATGGTCAACTATTTATTTGAAAAAAGCGTAGATGTTATAAAAACACCTACGCCTAATTCTATTTAAATTTCTTTTACTGTTGATTTTTGAATCCAACCGATTTCTTGATTCTCTAATCGAACTTTTAACCAAAGCGATTTGTGTTCAATAATAAAAACTTTTGTGCCCTCGTGTAGTTCTTTTAGAGTTTCGGAAGTACTTTTTGCTTCTGATTTTAGCGCAATTACTGGACTAAAAATAATTGCTGCTTCTGTTTGGTCGTTATAATTTTCTTCAAATGAAGCTGCATATATACTTCCTACTCCAATAAAAAAAACGACTACAATAGCGCTAAGCGATATTTTTTTTATGGTGCTAGTATTGCTTTTGTAATAAATAATAAATAAAGCAAATATTAGTATACTGGCAATAGTTGCAATTATTGCCCAACTATCTACACTTAGTTTATTAAAAAAACTGTGGGCAATATCAGATTTATCATATTCTTCAATAATTGTTATATCGTCTTTTGTATGCTCTTTTGCAAAATTTAAATTTGTTTTTGCTGCATTCATATTCGGATTTAACTTCAAAGCTTTTTCATAATAATATACCGCATCGGTATATTTTTCTGTTTTAAAATAAGCATTGGCTAAATTGAAGTACAATTCTGGTGAATTGTTTACTTGTTCAGATAAATTTAAATAATTTGTTATTGCTTCTTTAAAATGTTCTTTTTCGTAAATAGCATTGGCTTTGTCAAATGATTTTTGCCATTCTGCATCTTGTGCATGAGTTATTACTCCAAACAAGATAAATGCAATATATAAAATGAATTTTTTCATTAGGCTTTAAATTCTTTTTCAAGTTGATTAATAACATCAATTGCAGTTTCGTAATCCTTTGTAATATTTACTTGATCTGACGGAGTATAACGCGCCCATTCGCAAGCGTTTTTCAATGCTATAAAAGCATCGATTGTTTCTGGAGTACAATTTTTTTGTTGTAATAGTTCAACAATGTTTTCGTTGCTCATTTCGCTGGTTTCTATTTTTAGCTTCGCCTTTAAGAAGTTGTGTAAACAACGTTCTAATGCCTCATAAAACAATTCTTTGTTGTTCATGTGTTTTTTGGCATTTGCTAAATATTTTTTCGCCAATCTGTTGTTTCTTCTTCGTAAAGAACCTTCAATATCATTTGCCTTATTTTCTCTTATTCTAGCTCCTAATACAAATAACGGCATAGCCGCCAATGGTACTATTAATAAAAAGTAAAACAACCCTGTGTTCCAATAGTTAGTTTCATTTTCTTTAACGAATGTTAGTGTAGTTTTATTCTTTTGGAATAAATCGTCTTCAACCGAACCATCTGTATTTGCCAAATCTTTGTTGGTTGGCAACATTGGACCTTCTAAAACATTAATACGAATTGTGTCTGTTGTAATAGTTTTATATTGTTTTGAAGCTAAATCAAAATATGAAAACGACATTGGGTCAATGTTGTATTCACCTTTGTATTGTGGAATTATGGTGTACTTATTTGTTCTGCTACCTTGCAATCCACTAGTAGTTGGTGTTAATTTTTCCGAATATTCTGGATCGTACATTTCTAATGCCGAATGAACTACAGGAGTAGGAATTGTAACTAAATTTAAATTTCCTTTTCCGGTTACATTTACAGTTAGGTACAATGGTTCACCTGCTTTTAGAGAAGTGATAGATGGTGTTACTTTAAAAGAAAATTCTCCAACTCCACCAGAAAAATCTTCAGGTTTTTTAGCTTGTGGTAATTCTTTTGCAGTAATGGCAATAGCCTGTGTACCAAACTCTTTTTCAATTATACCATATTCTGGAAAACCAAAGAAATCTCTCCTTCCAGTTGGTGCTTCAATCTGAAGCATTAATTTTAAAGGTTTAATAACATTTTTACCTATTTCTTGCGCCATTACAACATCTTGTTTTAGCACAATATAGTTGTACATCTGTCCTTGATAAGTACCTTGTTTTATATCTGGTCGTTGAGGTAGCTCTACATTATACGTCCAAAACTTGTCGTAAGTAGGTACATCCAAAGGTCGATATCCAGTAAGTCCAATATTACCAAAATATAGCTTATAGACTACTGTTACGGGTTCATTTACATACGGATTTGTTTTTGATACTTCTGCTACAAGATGTATTTTATCTGTAAAAGCTTGCTGTGCGGCATTAGCCATTTGGTCTCGTGGATCTTGTCTTTTTACAGCATCTGTAACCGTTATGGTTATTGGTTCTGTTTGATAAGTTGTACCTTCTATTTGAACGTTTGCTTTGCCAATAACTATTCTACCTTTTCTTTTGGGTTGTAATATGTAAGAAAATGATTTTTTAAACGATTTTCTTCCATTGGTGAAAGCGTAACTTACAGACGTATTTGGGCCACTAAGAACACTAAAACCTTCAAAAGTCGGAGGAGAAAAATTATCTCCATCGCTATTCATGGTAAAATCGATCTGAATCATGTCGTTTAAAGGTACCTGATCTGTATTTACTTGGGCCGTGAAACTAACCTGAGCTAGTATTGATTGTGTTAGAATAATACAAACAAATAATATGTAATAACGTATTGTTTTCATAATTATTTACTTACCAATCTTTTTTGCGTTCTGTTGCAACGCTAGGTTGTGGATCTCCTTTTTTATCTTTATTTATTAGTCGTTGCTGTACAGCTTGTTCATCTCTATTAATTGCGTCTAATATACGATCCATTTGATCTTTACTTTGTTGTTGTGGATCGGGCTTATTATTCTTATTGTCTTCGCCTTTGTCGTCTTT
>CANQRD010000140.1 GCA_947626185.1 uncultured Flavobacterium sp. | reverse complement strand
GCGTATAAAAAACCCAAATCTTTTGATTTGTTTAGGTTTTGAAGTGTTTGAAGTTAATTTATAATGATTTTAAATAAAAAAATAGAAGAATTTAGAGGATTTTCTTTTTTTAAGTGCGATCTCTTTTTCATCGCTGTAATTTTTGGCGAAAAAAGTAATCTGCGGTAAAAATAAAAACCACGTCTGCTTTTCATAAAAAGCAGACGTGGTTTGCAGCAAAACCTAACGTGGTATTGATCAAAAGCACGCGTGGTTTTAAGTTAAACCTAACGTGTTTTTTAAACGATAAACGTACCGCTTAAAAGTTAGTCTGCAAAGTATTCCAGGTATAAACCAATAATGATCAAAAGGGTACCTGTAATACCCAGAATTGCTGTTCTGTATTTTTTTATAAATTTCATTTAGTTATAGTTGTGAAATACATTTATTGCAATCTATCTACAGTGCTTTTTTAAACACTAAATGTGTATTCCAATCTTCAAAATCGGTATCATCTCCTTGTTGTATTAATTTAATTCTTAACTCTTGCGTATTAACATTAATTAAAGTTCCTTTTACTATATAATCGTCTTCTTCATCAACTATAGTTAAAGTATTTGTAACTTTATCGTATTGCCATACTCCGGGAATTTCATATTTTTCACAATCTTCGTCCAGATCAGCATGTTCTTCTAGTTTAACATTATTGTCTTGAAATACTATAAATCCCGAATTACATTCTTTTTCTGTTAAATCCCAAAAGGCATCTATGTTTCCATGCTCATCTAATTCTTCTTCAGCATAGTAAAACCATTTGCCTTTAATGGTATTTTCTATGGTGTTTTCTGGTTGCAATGATATGTTGTCATCATTATTGCATGAGTTTAATGCAAAAACAAATAGAAAACTTAAACTTATTATTTTTTTCATGATTTTTATTTATTAGGAGTGAATTTTAAACCTACTGTTAAATATTTTCTTTTTAAAGATTGAGAAAACCAGAAATCAGAATCAACATTTATGTGGTCTATATGATAAACATTGTTTAACGTAGTACTATAACCTGCATTTAAACCAAAAACTCCTTTTGGTGTTTTATAATTGATTTCTACATTTATAATTCCACCCAGAGAGAGAGGTTGCGTTTGAATTGTAGTTTCATAACTCCCTCCTTGGTAAAAATAGTTTTGATAGTATCGTTGTTCAGAATTTAGAAAAGCACTGAAATTTAAACCCGCTTTTGGAGTTATATAAAAATTATCGTTAAGCGGAATGTTATATTCAAATTTTACTGGGATTTCCAAGAATAATTCTGTGCCTGCATCTGTAAAATTATTATTGATTCTATATTCTAATTTGCTATAATTTATAATAGCTCCTGTTGTTAGTTGATGGTTCTTTTTTTCAAAAATTCTATAATTAATACCTAGATTAATAGCAGAAGCATTTTTATAATTCATAAAATTAGCATTGTTGTATTTAGAAAAATTAATGGAAGAATAACCTGCTAAATAAGATACTTTATTTGTTTTAGAATATAATTGCGATACTGTTTGTGAAT
Source organism: uncultured Flavobacterium sp. (assembly GCA_947626185.1). Classification (GTDB taxonomy): domain Bacteria; phylum Bacteroidota; class Bacteroidia; order Flavobacteriales; family Flavobacteriaceae; genus Flavobacterium. The sequence continues at coordinate 2,918 of CANQRD010000140.1, read as the reverse complement.
AAATACTATTTATTCCTATTAGTATAAAAGTTAATGGTAAGCTTATTTTTTTCATAATATTATATGTATAGTCAAGTATTAAAATATATAATTAATTGTGATAAACTTTTTTAGTTTTACTACATTGATTTATGAGAAATTACAAAAGACAATCCCGATTGCTATCGGGAAAGCTTTTACAAATTGGCTACTTGTCTCAGATCCAATTGTTCATACGGTGCTGTTTCATTGCCATACGCTATGCAACGGTTTACATACTGTTCAAACCGCAGCAGGTTTTTCTGATACGGTTGCTGATTGTCATATACAAAGCTGTTTAAAATGCTTTGATACATTTGATAATCGTTTACCTCAACATTTTTTGCCTGTGGCAAAGCCGTGGTTTGGTTATCCCGATCATTATTGGGAGTTTGTGTTGCGAATGCTTCATCTTCTGTTTCGCACGAGCTGCATAAAGCAGCAATTGCTACAGCCCATAAAAAATATTTGTTCATTTTGTTTCAGAATTTTTAATGGAGCTGCCCGGGTAGCTTTTTGTTCGGTTACAAAATTGAAGGGTTTTTAAATAAAGTACTCGCAGTATGGTACATATTTTAAAAATGTACGATTCTGCGACTCGCAGAATGGTACAAAAACCCGCAGAATTGTACATTTGTATATGTTAAGTAGTTTGTTTTTAGTTGTTTATGTAAAAAGCGTCTTTCCGTAAAAAAGTTGTATTTTTGTGATTTATTTAATGTTTTGCAGATGCTTTTTTTTTATAAAAACACTTTTTTTGCGATAGTTTGTACTTTTCTTCTACCTGTTTTTTTTGCTTTTGGGCAAACTGCGGTAACTTCTTATGAAAAATTGTGGCATGTGATTGATGCTGACAACACACCCAACGAACAAAAATTACACTATTTAGACTTATATCTTGAAAAAGCCCAGCAAGAAAATAACCTGTTAGAAGAATATCAGGCGTTAAAAAAGAAGACTTATATTGTTCCGTTTAATGAGGCAGTGATGATTCTGCATAAAATGCACCCGGTGGTACAGAAGTTAGCGAACGATAGTATCACAGGCAATTTTTACAATCGGAGTACTACCTTGTATTACAAAAACCGTTATTTTAAGCAGGCATTAGACTATGCCATAGCATCGGAAGCCTTTAATGAAAAAATCAACAATCTTTACAATCTCAATTCTGCCCGTATCGATATTGGTAATATTTATTACCATACAAAATATTATGACAATGCGGTTGCTTATTTTACGCAGGCAAAAGATTACTATCGAGGAGGTAAGGCGTATAATCATATACAGTGGTATATCAGTTGCCTATATAGTTTGGGAAAAACGTATTTAGAACAAGATGACACAGCAGCCTTGCAAAGCGTTATTAAAGAAAGCGAAAAAGCACTTCCGCGGTTAAAACCCCGGGACCGCCAATTTGAAACTGCTTATTTAAATTACCTGAAAGGTGGGCTGGCTTTTTTGCAAAAAGAGTTGCCGGCTGCCCGGCAGTTTTTAGAAACTGCGTTACCTGAAATTAAACAAAACGGCGATTTTACTAATGAACACGTTATTTATTTGTATTTAGGTAAAATTTTGTGGGCGCAAAACAACAAAGACGAAGCGGTAACTTATTTTAACAAGATAGACAGGCTGTTTAATGAAAAAAAGTTTTTGAATTACGAGCTGCGCGAAACGTATGATTATTTAGCTGCTTATTACAAAGAAACCGGGCAAACGGCATTGCAGTTACAGGCTGTTGAAAATCTGAACCTATTGAACCAGCAATTTGAAAAAGAACAAAAAATCATTACCGACCGCCTGCACAACGAGCTGGAAACAAAAAAAATAGAAACAGAGCGTAGCCAACTGCAAAAAAAGTTGAACAGTAATAAGAGAACTTATACTCTATGGTTGGTGGTTGCAGGGGTGGTGCTATTGCTGCTTACCGTGTATTCGTACCGTAAAAACCGCGATCAGAAAAAATTAAAACAGAAGTTCAATGAGCTGTTGGATACAGCGACAGAAGAAAAGCACCAGCAAAAAAATAATGTTTTAGGGACTGAGGCACTTCAAGAACTAACTGTTGAAGTACCAAGGCAACCGGAAGAATCGACTGCCGAAACAGCAACGCAAACAGCAGTTTCTTCACAGAAAAACAATATATCTTCTCAACAGGTAAATGAACAACGTCTTTTCAGAGCATTAGAGAAATTTGAGCAGGAAAAAGGTTTTCTAAAACTTATAAAGGCAGAAGGCGGTTCTTTGAGAGCCTTAAAAATAGAAGATCTTGTGGAACAGCTGGCAACTAACCGAACCACCTTGTCTCATTTTCTAAATACCCACAAAGGCGGTTTTACCACCTATATTGTAAAACTACGTATAAAGCAAATGACAATTGATTTACGCGCAAATAAGGAACTGCGGAAAAAAAGTGTGCAAGAGCTTTCTGAACTATATGGTTTTGCCAGTCTGCGGTCTTTTAATATACAGTTTAAAGAACAAACCGGTTTAACGCCTTCTTATTTTGTTAAAGAATTAGAGTTAAGAATGGCTGAGGAAAAAGCTGGTTTAGAAGCAGAAAATAAGATTAAGAAAGAATAGTTTAAAGAAAACGAAAGGTATTGCTATGTAGTTTTTGTGTGCTACAAAGTATTTGTAAAGCCTCACAAGTTTAATGTGTTTATCGGTGGAATCAGTGGTAAAAAAAGAAAAAATAACCGCTGATTTGGTATTTGAGGTAAGGGAAAGATGATGTCAAAAGGATATAATATAATTTTTAAAAGTGAAGAATAAAAAAAAGCTGCTATAATTATAGCAGCTTTTATGGAATTCAAATAATATAGATTTTTAATATATATTATAAAACAACAACGTCTGTTGCGATTTTTCCTTTTTTCCCGTCAGCCTCAACGTAGTTTACT
>CANQRD010000139.1 GCA_947626185.1 uncultured Flavobacterium sp. | reverse complement strand
CTTAAATTTACTGCTTATTATAAGCATGGGCAACTTTTTTTGTCACTTACTCATAATGCACAACGGGTTAATAAATAAATTTTACTTATCACAAAATTCTTAAACATTGCATAAAATTATATTGTATACAATGTAATTTTGTAGTTTTGAAAACCATATAACCATGACTCTATGAGCAATCATTTAGAATTAGATAATCAAGTTTGCTTTCCAATTTATGCATTAGCAAAAGAAATAATTAGTCAATACCGACCTTTTTTGGACGAATTAAATTTAACCTATCCACAATATCTCGTTCTGATGGTTTTATGGAAGGAAAAAGAGCAAACGGTAGGGCAATTAGGTGAGAAAGTATTTTTAGATAGTGGTACACTTACTCCATTACTAAAAAGAATGGAACAAAAAGATATTGTAAAGCGAAAACGATGCACTGAAGATGAGCGTGTAGTTAAATTAACTTTAACAGAAAAAGGTGTTTTTTTAGAAGAAAAAGCTACAGATATTCCAAGTAAATTAATGGAATCTATGAATGTTGATGAAAAAGATCTTTTGGAGTTAAAGACTATCGTGACAAAAATTTTAAATAAAACAAACAATTAAACAGGAAAACGCTAATAGTTTTTCAAATATTAATATTATAATTCAAAACATGTCATTAATAGAAAATTTGAATTGGAGACATGCTGTTAAGGCTTACGATCCAACAAAAAAAGTAGATGAAAAAGATATCGATAAAATTATTGAAGCTGCAAGACTAGCTCCTACTTCATCAGGATTACAACCATTTAAATTAATTATAATAAAAGATCAATCAATTAAAGAACAATTAGTTCAAGGAGCTTTGAATCCTGAATGCATGAGAGACTGTTCGCATGTTTTAGTTTTTGCTGCTTGGGATAAATACACAGCAGAAAGAATTGATAATGTGTATAATTTCACAACCGATGCTCGAGAATTGCCTAGAGGTAGATTTGACAGCTACACAACTAAATTAAAAGATATATATCTTAACGAGCCTGCAGAAAATAATTTTACACATACAGCTCGTCAAAACTTATATTGCTCTAGGATTGGCATTAGCACAAGCTGCAGAGTTGCGCATTGATTCTACACCAGTTGAAGGTTTTAGCAATGAAGTTATTGATAAAGTATTGAACTTACAAAAACATGGTTTAAAAAGTGTATCATTAATGTATGTAGGTTATGCAGACGCAGCTAATGATTGGATAGCTCCTATGAAAAAAGTAAGAGTACCTAAAGAAGATTTTATTATAGAGTTCTAACCTCATTATAAAATAAAAAAGCAGTTAAATTTAGCAACTGCTTTTTTATTTTTCTTATTGAAAAACAACTATCCCCTTTCTCCTAAAATAATAAAGATAAAAGCAATAGAAAACAGTATCCCCATACATAAACTTTTATTAGCAGATAGATTGTCTAAAAACGACTTTTTCTTATTCCACAAACTCTTTCTTCTCTTTATTGAAACAATTGCAAAAATGCTTATTACAAGCAATACATAAGCGATAACTATCGTGTTCATATTTATTATTTAATTTTAAAGAGCTAAATTAACAATAATTTATGTCAACTCGTTGGGTGCAATTAAATGATTTGATTTTTAATATTATTTATAGGTCTATCAAAAATGAATTTATTGATATATTAAACTAATGCCAAAGCTGTTATTTTCGCTAAAATTCTTATTTCAAAACCTAGAAATGTTTTGATATAATTGTTTCTGATTTTAAATTGATCACATAATTGAGAGAATAGCGTTTACTCATTTTTTTTAAATGTCTTTAAGGAATTCGTGATGTGCTTCGCAGTTCATACTGTCTCACAAAACAAAATAGGGATTAAATTGCCCCCACAATTAATCCCTATATGCCTAAATTAATCAAATTGGATATCAACATAAAACCAAAATTAACTCTATTATATCTTGCTTATTTTGAGAATAAGCAGTAGTTAGTTATTTTTTGTTTGATTACCTAGAACGAATGTATGACAGGTTTTCTTTAATTCAAAATACAGACCTCATATTTTAACAATTTTGAATACTAAACATTCAAATGTGGGCAAAAAAAACTTCCAAATCTAAAAAAACTATATGTAACCCTGCATTTTCACTTGTTTTAAGAGCTCTGAAAGATCATTTACATCAAACTCTTTTTTCAAAGTTGAAAGCATACGTTGAACAGTACTAGAACTTTTATAAACAATATCACAAATCTCTTGTACCTTATATCCCTTATCCAATAACATTAATATCTCTACATACTGATCTTGTTGCATCAATTCTCTTTTTGCAACAATATTCAAAACATTTGTTACTCCATCACTATAACAATTATGCCCCACCAAACATTTTCTGATAGTATCAATTAATAGCTCGTCGGTCACATCTCCTTTTACCAAAAATCCATCAGGTTTAACTTTTTTATGAATACCATAAAGAATCAATGCTTCTTCATGTCCAGTAATGACAATTGTTTTTATTTTAGGAAATTTATTTTGCGCATAAAATGCCAAGCCTGCTCCATCTACAATACTGTTTTCTGAATTAATCTGCTTTGTTAGATTAAAATCGACAATAAGTACATCAATGCTTTTACAATCATCAATAAATCCTATTGCTTTTTCTATATTCTCACTTGTATAAAATTGACTTTCTACAAACTTTTCTTTCAATAATCGTAAGTAGCTATTCAAAATCATTGGGTGATCATCCACAATTAAAAACGTTGGATTGTATAAGTTCATTTATTGAGTTTTTATATTATGGGTTTCATTAATCAAAGGTAGATAAAAATAAATTGAAAAAAATCACTTTAATTTATCAAGTAAAACGATTTCTGTTGGATCGTGTTGTAAGTTTATACTTTCTTATCTTTCATAAAATAAGAATCAGCTATATATTGTATTGATATGCCAACGTAGGATCATGTATTACAGCAATTATAGTTAATCCGCTTGCAACGTGTACTTTTAACTTTTTCTTTATATGATGCTGATAATATACGTCAAATTATTGTGGGCTCATCTAGCAATAATAATTCAGGATCTTACATCAACAATCTTCTAATCATTATAATTACCGTTAACCGCCAGAAAGAGTTACAAAATCTTTATCACGTAAATGCGATAATTCTAAATATAAAAGTATTTGAGTAACTTTTTCATCATCTTACATTTTAGATGCAAAAAGACTAAATGCTGCTTTACTGAAAATTTCGGTGAAATTGACCACCTAAAATTTTATTAAAAACTACTTTTTCTGTTGTTAAGATTTATTCAAATATAGTTAAAATTATTCGTTGTTTTTGCTTCTTTTTTTGCGCATTGATTCACCTTTTAATTCAACTCTATGTGCGTTATGAATAAGTCGATCTAAAATGGCATCTGCTATTGTTTTTTCACCAATGATATCGTACCATCCTTGCACAGAGATTTGCGATGTAACGATTATAGCACCGTTATTATGTCTGTCTTCGATTATTTCTAATAGTGTAATTCTGTTAAATAAGATCCATCTGCTTTTGCCATTTTTAGTTTAGCAAATAACTTCGAAGTATTAAAGTAACTTACTTTATAGCCTTCAATACAAGCTTGATAGCCTAAGGCGGTTCCTAAATAACTTTTACCCACACCTGTACTTCCTGTTATTAATACATTTTGATTTTTGTTTACAAATTCACAATCAGCTAAACGTAAAATTTGAGTTCTATCAAGACTTCTAGAAGAATCAAAATTTAAACTTTCAATATTAGCTTTGTAATGAAATTTTGCTTTATTTTAAAAAACAATAATCAAGACTTGTGCTATGAAGTCTAATATATATATAATTTGCAGTAGAGAAAAATCTTAGTTTATTGTAATAATAGCTTATATCATTGATTTTACAATTGATTTAAAAAAACAATGTTGAGAAAGAATCTCTATGTAGATCTTACATTTTATAGGTATAAAAAAAACTGCTCAACATTATTAAGCAGTTTTTTTAAAATTATTTTATAGAACACTAATTATTATTATTGAACATTTACTTTTTTAAACTTTAATAATACATTATCATTTGATTTAAATACTAATGCATCACCATCAATTGCATAATTGTTTACTTCTAATAGTGCTTTATTAAATGCAACATCTGCTACTCCTTGACAGAACATTCTTGTAGATGCTAATTTTTCTCCAATTGCAATTCCATTATTATCACTTAAATCATAAGTTCCCATTAAATTATTACAGCCGTCATTTCCATTTACTTGTAGATCTCCTTCAAAAGTTAAGCTAGGTAAATTTTCAGGATATAATTCTATTAACGTTTTACCCTTTGCATCTTCTGTATTAATTTCTGAAAGTTCCCAAGAACCACTTAAGCCTTCAGTAACGATAATTTCTTCTTCTACAACTTCAGTTGCAATAGATTCACCATCCTGCGCTTTTTCTTTTTTATTACAAGCTACAAA
>CANQRD010000138.1 GCA_947626185.1 uncultured Flavobacterium sp. | reverse complement strand
GACGGAGATACTTTTACTTACGTTGACGATAATGGTGACTCTCAATCAATTAGTATTTCAGATCTTGTAAAAGCAAATCAAACATTAACTTCTCTAGAAAATATTGTATCTACAGAAATTGATGAAAATAATCAAGAAATAGATGTTTATACATTAACTTATACGGATGAGAATGGAGTAGCACATCCAATCGATATTAAAGTATTAGTAAAAGGAACTGAAACAAATACTACCTTAACTTATGATCCTGTTGATCATGTTTTAACATATGTGAATGAAAAAGGAGAAGAGACAGTTCTTGAGTTAAAAGACTTAGTTGGCGGGACAGAAACTTTAACAAATTTAGAATTTGATTCTTTGACTAATTCTTTATTGTATACCAATGAGCTAGGCCAAATTATTACAATTGGATTAGAATCAATTAATAAACATCCTTGGTATGATACTGTTACCAACAAACCTGCTTTATCAGTAAATGATAATATATACACAAGAGGCTGGGTAGGAATTGGTTATACAGAGCCTTCTGGTGCACCAAGTGAAAGATTAAGAGTAAACGGTAGTATTACAGCAGTAAATAGTTATTATGCCGATTATGTATTTGAAGATTATTTTGATGGGTATTCTTCATTAAAATATGATTATAGTTTTAAAAACTTAGAAACAGTTGAAGATTTTATTAAAGAAAATCGCCATTTACCAGGTATTACTCCAATTCATGAACTATCAAAAGTTGATGAAGGTTATTCATTTAATTTATCAGAATTATCTATTCAATTATTAGAAAAAACAGAAGAGTTGTATCTGCATGTTATTAATCAGAATAATGAATTGAAGGATAAAGAAGATAGAATTCTTCAATTAGAAAACTTAAATAAAGCTTTAGAGCAAGATATGGTGTACAAGAATAATGAGCTACAACAACAAATAGAGCAATTAAAAGTAATGTTGTTAGAACTACAACAAGGTAAATAACTCTTAAAATATTAATTATGAATTATATATACATTTATAAAAATACTAGGGCCTATATTTTATTTTTGATACTATTTTTAGTAGGAACGTTTTCTAGTATTTCTCAAACTAATATGACTAAAATTAAGGATGGTACTATTTCTGGATCATCTACTACACCAGAATTAGGTGTTATATTAGAATTAGAGAGTGTTAATAAAGGTTTTTTAACACCAAGATTAAGTACTCAACAAAGAGATGACATTGTTGCAGCAAATAGAGCAGATGGAATGATGATTTTTAATACAACAACAGGTTGTTTTAATTATTGGAGCAATGCTCAAGGCGTTTGGTTAAGCATATGTGGAACACCTCCACCTGCTATTTTGGAAATTTCAAGTTTACAATGCGATAGTTTTGTTTCTTATGGGACTTATAAACAAGGAGATTTTTTAACTTCTTCAAATTATTTAACAATTCCTGTTACAGTTACTCAAGCAGGAACTTATGAAGTTTTAGCAACAACTACTAATGGATATTATTTTTCAGCAAGAGGTACATTTCCAACAAATGGCGAATATACATTGATATTAGAAGGAGTTGGTACACCAAATGTTGGATATAATGCTGGTGATTTGGGAGATCAAGTAACAATTACTTTAAATAGTAAAGTAAGTAATTGTACTAAACATATTTTTGTTGACAAAGCAAGCGTTGATTATTCAATAGATTGTAATCAAACTACTGTGAATGGAGCTTATATGATTGGTAGAACATTAGACAATACTAATACATTATCTCTAAATGTAAATGTAACATCACTAGGATATTGGAGTATTGCAACACCTACAATTAATGGTTATTCATTTAGAGGATCTGGTACTTTTACTACACTTGGTTCGCAAACTATTACTTTACTAGGTTCAGGAGCTCCAATAGCAGCCCAGACAGATAGCTTTAATTTTACAGCAAATGCAGCTGGTACAGGGAATAATAATTGTAGTGGAATTTCAGTGACTGTTTTACCAACTAGTTATACAGTAGATTGTAGTAATGCAATTATATCTGGAACTTACAAACAAGATGAACCTGTGAGTATTTCTAATACAGTAACTATAAAAGTAGATGTTACAGCTACTGGTAGTTCAAGTATAACAACCAATACAGTTGCAGGAGTTTATTTCACATCTGGACCATTAACATTTAATACTTTAGGAGTTAGGGATATTGTTTTAACAGCTGTAGGCACACCTAATGCTGCAGGTAATCATACGTATGCTTTACAATCTGCAAACGGTATGGTAGGAACTTGTTCTTTTGTGATACCAGTTACAGCACAGCCAGTAGCATATAGTTTAACTTGTTCTTCAATTACAGTTGAAGGAAGTTATGCGCCAAATATTGCAATGACAGCGGACAATAAAATGATGATATCGGTAAATGTACAATATCCAGGAAGTTATACTATCTCAACAGATACCGTAGATGGAATCACGTTCTCTGCAAACGGAACATTTGCATCACCAGGAACATATGAGGTAGTTTTACAAGCTACAGGAACTGCAATTACAGGAGGAACACATAGATTTACGATTACTTCTAATAGTACAACAGGAACGACCATCTGTAATAAGAATATAGATTTTGTTTACAGAAAAATGAATGTTTTAGGTTTAGGTGGAGGTACATATCAACCTGGTACTGCTGCTGGATCACAAACTACTCGAGCAGTTTTACAAACAACTGCCAACTTTGGTGTAAACGGACTTGTTAAGGTAGACGGAATTACTATTGTTAACGGAGGTACAAACCAAGGAAATACTCTTAAAAATTTAATAAATACTAATAAAATTGATATAATTGTAATTGGTTATAATTATTTACCAAATGCAGCTTCTATTGTAATTTTAGAAGATTTTGTTAAAAACAAAAAAGGAGTATTAATTCACTCTCAAGAAAACGATGCAACAGGTACTAGAAATATGATTAATGCTATAGCAAATTCAGCTTCAACAGCAGTAACCGGAACAGGAACTACTTATATTAACCCTATTTTAGATATTGACAATGTATTATTAACTGGTCCATTTGGAGATATTAAAGGATTAGCAACTGGAAGTGACGTAAATAATTCATATTATGTAACTGGATATTCTAATGAATTTACAAGCTTAGCACACCAAGGAGGAAATACTTCTCGATCATGGATGTTAATGCATAATGCTCTAGGATATGTTTATATTGGAGATTCTGGATGGACATCAGGTGATGCAAGCAATACTTCTACTACCACTTGGCCTGCTAGAATGACATCAGGTGGTACACCAATTAGTAAGCCTTATAATGGAGGAATTACTGTTTATAACAGTATATTATATGCTAATACAATAGCTTGGGCAATTAAGTATGCACAAGAGAATACAATTGTAGACTATCAATTACAATAATTAAACTCTTAAAAAAGGCTGTCTAAAAAGGTCTTTTAAAAAGTATAACCCCGCCATAAACAATGGCGGGGTTTTTATGTTTTATCCTTAAAATTTTGTAATTTAAAAAAAGATTATTCTATACTACCACTGAACCAATTTCGACATATAGCAAAACACGAGTGTCTAAAAATTGAAAAAACAATAAATAAAAAGCTGTCTAACCGAGATGAGTTCTTTTTATTTGTTGAGGTCGTCTCGATTTTTTTACAATAACGAAGAGTTATAGAAATTTTTGTTACTTAATAAGTAAAACCTATAACTACGTGTACCAAGTACTTCACCAAGGTATAGTATAGGACTAAATATAATCCCTTCCAAAAAGAGGATTAAATCACAAGTCCATCTTTATAAGGTAATTAGTATGGTTACCCTAATGAAATCCAATATTATCAAAAAAACTACTTTATTTCAAAGTAGTTTTTTATTTCATTTCTATACTGCAGCTTTTTATAATCTAAATTCGCTCTACAGAATAATTTACACTTTTTTTGGAGGAAGATCAAATGCAACAGCCTCATGATCAAAATGTCCTTTGTGCGCTCCGTCACAAAAAGGTTTATTCTTTGATAATCCACAACGACAGATTGAAACTACTGTTCTTCCTTGTAGACCATAAAGATTTCCATTTTTGTCTACAATCTCAAAATCTCCTTCTATTTTTACCGATCCATTATCATTAATGGTAAGTTTTGTTTTTGACATATCTTTTTAAATTGAGTTTAATAGCAAAACTAAGTTTTTTTTAGTCCAAACGCTATCCGAAGTGTTAATTCTGAATGATTCTAGATATTGTATTCATAGAGTTGCTTCAAAAAAAGTCAGACAAATAAAAATAGACAGATTTTTCAACAAACCAATTAATTAAAAATAATTTAAATCATTATTTTTGTGTAAAAATACAATTGTAAAAAATCTTACTTGTCTAAAGTCATTTTCATGAAAAAACTAATCACTTTATTTGATTTCAGTCAACTAATCAATGAAGTCATCTTGACTTTTTATTTTTGTAGAATTTTTTCAGACCTTTAATAATAAAAGCAATGAAGTTTCATGCCATCCAGCTAGAAATCGAGGTATTTGGATATCCAAACTAAATTCGGACAATTAGTTAAGCAGCTTTATTACTATTTATTATTTGATTAAATTCGTTGATTGTCTGATAGTTTAAGTAGGAG
>CANQRD010000137.1 GCA_947626185.1 uncultured Flavobacterium sp. | reverse complement strand
TTTTTTTTAATTTATGAAAAAATTGATTAGGCTCGTCTTCAATTGCATCTGTAAGAGCAGAAAATGTGTTGTAATGTCTAGATGGATCAATATGCCAATGATGAATTGGTTTATATTGACGTAGAATTTGTTTTATTCTTTTGCTTACTACCATCCCGCCAAATGTAATTAAAATTTCAGGCTGAAATTGTTGTAGCTCTTCTTCGTTAAATGGAATTATTAATCGGTCAATTGCATTAATTATTCCCAAATGACAAATATTGCTAATAGATTCTGCCAAAAATAAAACTGACTCATCCTTTGCTAAAAAATCAATTATTTCAGTATCTAATATATTTGGTTTACATTCTCCAACAAGAATTAATTTTTTACTTACCTTATTCCAAATGGAAGAATAGTGATTATAATTAATCGTTTTTTTTATTTCTTTAGCAATAGGAATTATGACAGGATTAACTTCTAATTCATTTATGGTGTTGTAAAGCGGCTCTTCGAAAGGTGCATTAATATGAACTGGACCACTTTTGGTAATAGCAATATTTACTGCTTTATTGATTAGTTGATCATTTTCTTCTGAAGCATTTTCGGATAAATTGGCACTAAAAAGAATATGATTATTAAAAACATTTTGCTGTCTAATCGTTTGACCGTCACCAATATCAATTTTACTTTGAGGTCTATCTGCAGATAAAATAATTAGCGGAATTCTACTGTAAAAAGCTTCTGCAACTGCAGGGTAGTAGTTTAATAATGCAGAACCTGAAGTACATACTAAAACAGTTGGAGTGCCAACTTGTTGCGAAATGCCCATACCAAAAAAAGCTGCACATCTTTCATCTGCAATACTGTAACACTTAAAAAAAGGATCGTTTGCAAAACCAATAGTAAGTGGTGCATTTCTAGATCCTGGTGATATAACTATATTGGTAAGATTTTTTGATTTACAAATAGAAATAAGGCTTTGCGCTAATTGAATAGTAGGATAAACCATAGTAACATTAAAAAACATAAAAGTACAAATAATATTACTATGGTAGTTTTTTTACGGAAAATTATTTATTCTTAATCCAATCTTTAATTTCAACATCGTTAGGTAATGTTTTTGGATTAATCACTTTTGCTAACTTGCCGTCTTCGTCAATTAAGTATTTTTGAAAATTCCATTCTACATTACTGTCAGCAACTCCATTAAGCCTTTTCTTTGTAAGAAACTGATAAATAGGAGCCATATCTTCTCCTTTTACAGAAATTTTTTCCATCATTGGAAACGATACACCAAAATTTGCTTTACAAAATGCCGCAATTTCTTCGTTAGAACCAGGTTCTTGATTACCAAAGTTATTTGCTGGAAAACCAATAATTACAAAATTTTTGTCTTTAAATTCTTCATACAATTTTTGTAATTGTTCGTATTGTGGTGTTAAACCGCATTCTGAAGCTGTATTTACAACCATTATTTTTTTACCTTTTAGGGTAGAAAAATCAAATTCTTCTCCGTATAGATCAACTACTTTAAACTGGTAGATTGATTGGTCTTTTTTAATAGGTGTTGTCATTGAAATATTAGTGTTTTGTTTGTTTTCTGAATATGCGTATGTTGCAATGGCACCTAATGCTACGATGGCAATACTAAACAATTGTTTTTTCATAATAGATTTTTTTTGTTTATTTTTTTATTTGAAATAGGAAATAAATAAAATTAATCAGTTTTTATTTATTGAAATAAAATCCTTTAATACAGTTTTGAGCTGCTAGTTAAATGATAGTTTAAAATTACAAAACGAATTCTATTTTTTATGTGTTTTAACTTTTTTATGATTTTTATACTATATCTAGTGTAAGAGTTGGAACAATTTTTTAGATGATTGTTTTTGTTTTGTTAATGTACTATTAAACTACCTTTTTCACATAATCAATTCATCAAGTTTGCGTTAGTTGTGTACTAATTTGAAGATGAGAAAATGAAAAAGCTATTTGTTTTTGTTATTAGTTTATTAACTATTACTTGTATATCAAAAAGTAAACCAAGTATAAAAAAAGCCAATAAATATTTTGAAAAACTAGATTATCAAAATGCTAAAATAGAATATAGCAGGTTATTACGCGGCACTCGAACACCAACAGAAATTTATTTAAAATTAGCTATTTGCTATGATAAATTAAATGAATCAGTGCAAGCAACAAAGTTTTACGCAAAATCACTAGAAAAAGATCCTTCATTAGGTGCTGAAACTAATTATCGATTAGTATATAATATGCAAAAGAATGGAAGGTATGAGGCTGCAAAAGCAGAAATGAAAAAATTTGCTTCAAAAAAATCCGAAGATTTAAAGTCGATTTATTTTAACGACCACATAGATAGTAATCCTCTTAAATTACCTAAATCTGAATTTTATATTGAAGAATCAGGATTAAATCATCCTATCTATCGTAGTTCTAATATTTCATTAACTAATACAGATACTATTTTGTTTGTTTCTAACAGAACAAAATATGATAATTCTTTATTTCGAAAGTTATTCGAAATAGAAGATAAAACAACTAAAAAACCTAATACAGATATTTATGAAGCTGTTGTTATAACAAAGAGTGATCCTACCTATGAGAATATTCGCTTACGAGGGACGATTAATAAAAGATTTAACGATAGACAAGCAACGATGCATCCTTCTAATAAATTGATTTATTTTTCTTCTGAAAGTTATAGAAATAGAAATTTCAGAAAACATCCTGCTGTTAGAAAAAGAGATGGTAACGAAAGTTTGTTTTTAGCGGTTAGAAAGGGAAAAAAATGGAAAAAAATAAAGGTGTTACCATTTGTTGAGGCTGGTTTTTCCTACGTAGATCCTTTTGTTTCATCAGATGGTAAATATTTATATTATGCTTCAAATCAAGGATTAAAAGGGGGTAATTTAGATTTGTGGCGAGTAGAGATTTTCAATGATGGAGTCGATTTTGGTGTTCCTGAAAATCTTGGAAGTAAAATTAATACAGGTTTTGTAGAAAGAGCACCATTTGTGTCTGATGAGCAAGTTTTATATTTTGCATCTGATCGTTGGGGTGGATTTGGAGGCTTGGATATTTATAAGCTGAATTTAAAGGATAGCAATGCAAAGCCTGTAAATATGGGAAAAGGTATAAATACGGCAAAAAATGAGAGTAACTTTGTGTATAATACAAAACTAAATTTCGGTTTTTTATCAACGGATAGAATTGGTAAAAAAGATATTTATATGGTAAAGCCAA
Organism: uncultured Flavobacterium sp.; assembly: GCA_947626185.1. Classification (GTDB taxonomy): domain Bacteria; phylum Bacteroidota; class Bacteroidia; order Flavobacteriales; family Flavobacteriaceae; genus Flavobacterium. The sequence goes on along the minus strand of CANQRD010000137.1, from coordinate 1,397 downwards.
TTTGTGTAATTAAGTTTGTGATTAATGTTTTTGATGAAGAAACAAAAGCAAAATTAACAGAGCTAGTGATTGAAGTAACAGATATAAATAAACAAGTTTCATATGACTTAGAATCGAAAGCAGATAGTTTGTTAAATCTTGAGATTCCGTGTAAAAAACACATAAAAGCAAGTTTTAAAAAACAAGGTTATTATTACAAAGAAATAGATGATTTACTTAATAAAACTATTGATAACAGTTTAGAAGTTTATTTAAAACCAATACCTAAGTCATCTATAGTTTTTAAAGATAATGAAATTGTACTTAATGATATTATTTTCGATTTTGATGACGCAAATATAACCGAATCTAGTAAAGCAGAATTAAGTAAATTAGTTCAGTGGATGCAAGAAAACCCAACAATAAAAATTAAAATAATTGCACATACCGATAATGTTGGAAACGCAGAGTATAATCTATTATTATCCGAAAAAAGAGCAAAAAGTACTTTAACTTATTTAAAAAATAATGGGATTGACGAGAGGCGAGTGGAAGCTATTGGTGTAGGAAATACTAGACCTAAGATTTCTTGTAAAGATTGTACAGAAGAGGACAGTAGGAAAAACAGAAGATCTGAATTTATACTTATATTAGATTAAGAATATTTTAATGTATAATGCGTTTTATAGTCATGTTTAGATCATTTTTATTTGTTTTTTAAATATAAAACAATGTTAATTAATATTTGTAATAATTTGATTTACTGTAATAATTATATTTCTATGTGTTAATGAATTGTTATAAATTTTCGTTAGTTAAATAAATTTGTCTTGATTTGTTCGTATAGAACTTAATGTTTAACAAAATAAAAATGAAATACTTATTTATTAGTTTCATCTTACTAACGAAAGAATTAAACTAAAAATAGTATGAAAAAAGTTTTACTTACAGGAGTTTTTTTACTTGGCGCAGCGCTAGGTTATGCTCAAAATGGGATTAGTAGTACAAGAATCGGATTAAATTTGGGAGATTCTTTTTCAGTTTTGTTTGAAGATGTAAGAGGATTAAATTTAAAAGACAATCAGCAGAAAAGAATTAGTGAGTATCAGCGCCAATACGAAAAAGAATATAATGATTGGTACAAGCGCAAACGTTATAATTCTAACGAAATTAGTCGTAAAAGAGAAGAGATTTTAAGAAACATCAATATTCAAATTGAAGGAATATTAACTGTTGAGCAAGTTAATTATTGGAATAATAACTACAAAAAAGGGCCTAAAAAAGGACATGGATATTATAAGAATAAATGGAAACATGATCATCTTTTGGAGAAGAAGTTAAGAGCCTTAGAACGACAGTATGAATATGATGTTAAAATGGTAGAAAAAAATTATAGACTAACTAAAAATCAAAGAAAA
>CANQRD010000136.1 GCA_947626185.1 uncultured Flavobacterium sp. | reverse complement strand
ATCGATAAAAACGAATATTCATTCTAAATATTCAAAGAAACAGTAAAAAAGGTGTGTTTTTAAAACGCACCTTTTTTTTATTTATATTTAATAATATTAACTTCTCATCTAAACAATATTATTACTACAAAAAATATTGTTTTACATTTAAAAAATAAAAAAACCTATATAATTAACAAATAAAAATATATATTACATATATTTAACAAAAATATAAAGTTGCAAAAATAATTAACAATGAGAAAAAAATGAGTTCGATAGTTGTGGACTGGTAGATATCTATGGAAAAAAACAAGACTTTACAATTGTAGAGCTAGAATATGCATTAGATATAAAAAACACTTATAAAAAAGCTCCTCATAAACATGATTTTTTTCAAATTATTTATATTACCAAAGGTGGAGGTATACATACTGTAGATTCAAAAACCTATGAAGCAAAAAGAGATGATATCTTTTTTATCAATTCATGGCAGCAACATCAGTGGTCATTTACTCCAGGTGTAGAAGGTTATATTATCAACTTCAAACATACTTTTCTTACACAGTTTGTTGCTGATCATTTATTTGTTCATGATTTACCTTTTTTTAGACGATATACTACAGAACATCGAATCAATACAACACCATTCAATGCCGTAATTCACACAATTATTTATCGTATGATGGAAGAATTAAAATCAGAAGTGGCTTGTATAGATTTGGTAAGAACTTATTTGGTAGAATTACTATTAGTGTGTAAAAAATCGATCAAAGACAATGATAATAAGGAATACTACTCTAATGAATTGATTAAACAATTTGAAGCATTAATTGAATCTCATTTCCATGAATACAAATTCCCAAAACAATATGCAACATTGCTCAATGTAACTCCAAATTATTTAAATGCTGTTTGTCAAAAAGCAAAAGGTAAATCAGCAGGTGATTTAATTAGAATAAGAATATTGAATGAAAGTAAACGCTTATTGTTAAACACCAATTTATCTGCAAGTGACATTGCTACTAAATTAAGTTTTAAGGATAACTCCTACTTTTCAAGATTTTTTAAAAAAGAAATAGGGATTAGCCCAGATGAATTTAGAAAAAAATAAAAGTTTTAAAATTAAAAATCCCTAAAACATTCAAATGCTTTAGGGGATTTCTTATTTATATTATTAAAATACTAATTGCCATGATAAGTTATTGTCATACCAAAGTGCTCCATTTTTCACTACCAAAGGAGCATCTATATTATTGGTATACAGCGCTCCTGTTCCCAACCCTTGTGGTATTGAATTATTTAACGTAAAGGCCCATTGAGCAATTGCATTTAACCCAATATTACTTTCCAAAGCTGAGGTAATCCACCATCCTATGTTTAATTCTTCTGCTAAATCAATCCACTCCATACTTCCTTTAAAACCACCGATCAAACTTGGTTTTAAAATTATGTATTGCGGCCTAATTTTTTCCAACAGCTCTCTTTTTTCCTTCAACTGCGTTACACCAATCAATTCTTCATCTAAAGCAATAGGCAAAGGAGTAATTTTACACAGTTGTGCCATTTCTTTTATTTGATATTGCTTGATTGGTTGTTCTATGCTATGAAGATCTAAAGTTGCAAGTACCTCTAAATTTTTTAATGCATTATCAGGAGTAAATCCTCCATTTGCATCAACGCGCAATTCTATTTGGTTTGAAGAATAATGTTGTCTTATATATTTTAATAAATTGACTTCTGTTTGAAAATCAATAGCTCCAATTTTTAGTTTTACACAAGAAAATCCGTCTGCCAACTTTTCATCAATTTGCTCTTTCATAAACTGTTCTTCCCCCATCCAAATCAATCCGTTAATTAAAATAGATTCTTTTCCGTCAGTAAATTCGGAAGGAAAAAGCACAAAAGGATTTTCACTTTCTAAAGAGAGAAAAGCTTGTTCTACTCCAAATTGAATAGATGGCCAATTGCGAAGTGCTTCCCACAATATCTCTTTTCCTAAATGAATATTTTCAACAACCCATTGTAGTTTTACTTCATAGTTAGGCTGGTCATCAAAACTAAGAGAGCGCAGTAAACCGCACTCTCCTATTCCAATTTTATCGTTTTCTTCAATTTTAAGCAACCAAGTTTCTTTTTCAGTCATTACACCTCTTGAAGTACCTGAAGGACGTTTAAATTGAAGTATATGCTTTTTATAGCTTGCTTTCATCTATTACAACGTTATGCTTTCGCCAATATTTAATAAAGTTAGTTCTTTTCCTTTTTCTGTAAATTTTCTTTTTGCTTCTTCATGATCTATTTCAATATAACCAAAAGTGTCAAAATGATAGCCTAAAATAGCTTTACAACCTACAAAATCAGACGCAATAATCGCTTCGTCTACACCCATTGTAAAATTGCTTCCCACTGGCAAAACGGCTAAATCTAATTTAAAAAACATAGGAATAAGCTTCATATCCATTGTCAAACTTGTATCTCCAGCGATATAAATTGTTTTATGTTTAGCTTCGATTACAAAACCACCAGGCTGTCCGCCATAACTTCCATCAGGAAATGAGCTTGAATGAATAGCAGGTGTGTATTTTACTTTTCCGAAATTAAACTGCCAAGTTCCACCGTGATTCATTGGGTGGCTAGCAAATCCTTTTGCTCCATAATGTGAAGCAATTTCTGCATTAGAAACAATAATTGCATTTGGATTATTTAGCATAATAGCTTCTACATCTGCAATATGATCGCCATGGGCATGAGTTATTAAAATATAATCTGCTTTAATTGCGTTTATATCTATTGATTTTGCAGCTTCTAATGGATTTCCAGTAATAAAAGGATCTACAATTACATTAATTCCATCAATATTTAAACCAAGACAAGCATGTCCGTAATAAGTAATTTTCATGTTTTTTTTATTTTATAAAATTAAAGCTAATGAAAAAAGTACAGATAGCAAAAAAGTATTTATGGCAACAACTTTCATTTGAGTATCTAATTCTTTTGGATTAGTATTCTTTTTTACAAACAGCAAATGTTTAATAAAAGGAATATAAATAACAATAAACGCATAATTTGCTAATGCCATTTTAGCATGAATAGCATAGGCAATAATTGCCAAAAGAGCAAAAACAATAATAAAATAATGATAGCGTTTTGCGTTTTCTCTTCCCAGCTTAACTGCTAACGTATTTTTTCCAACTACTTTATCTGCATCTAAATCGCGCATATTATTAGTGTTTAAAACCGTAATACTAAGATTACCAATTGCAATAGCAGGTAAAATGACCCAAGTATCAAAAGTTTGCCCATATAAATAAAAAGACCCCAATACGCTTACTAAGCCAAAAAAGATAAACACAAACAAATCTCCTAAACCTCTATAACCATAAGCTGATTTTCCAACCGTATATTTTATGGCAGCGGCTACACAGCTAATTCCTAAAATAAAAAAGAATAAGGAAGTAAAGAAATTGCCTTTTCCAAATGACACAAAAATTAAAAGTAAAGCAGAAACTAAAGACAAAATAGAAGTAACAATAATTCCTCTTTTCATTTCTTCTTTAGTAAGAATACCACTTTGCAAAGCACGTTGCGGACCTATTCTATTTTCGTTATCCGTTCCTTTTACCCCGTCGCCATAATCATTTGCAAAATTGGATAAAATTTGAAAAAGCAAAGTTGTTAAAATCGACAAACTAAATATAATAGTAAAATTTGGGCGATTATAAAAAAAAGGAAAAGCACAAGCAGTTCCAACAATAATACCTGATACAGATAAAGGCAAAGTTCGCAACCTCGCAGCTAATATCCATGCTTTAGTTTTTGACATAAAATATTCTTTCGATAAATAAACGCTTCTATAATAAACGCAATGCAAAATTAAGGATAAAACATATGTAAAACCAAAGTGTATAATTGAGATTTTCAATGATCTAATATATAATATCAAAATATACAATAAAGACATCAAGCTTTATACAAAGTATATTTTACACAAAAAAATTATTTATTTTATTAGATAGAAGAAAAAATATATGTAATTACATTAAAAAAATATCTGTCAAATAAACAATTCAATCATCATTAAATTTTTTCAAAAAAACTCATAACTTATTTTATAACAAAATATATAAGCAACTATTTTTAAATTAAAAAACAAGTCAAAAACCACAAAACAAACTCATAACTTTTAGTTATGTATGTTTTATTTTATTTTATAAAATATTATTTTTCAAACATATAAAACAAAAGATATAAACCTATACTTTAATATTTGTATTTTTACTTAAACATATATATACTTTTATTAAAATAAATAAAAAAAGTACATTATTTAAATTATAAAATTAATTAACCAATATTACTTAAAGTTTTAGTTTAACATTTTAATTTTTAAAAAATAAAGTAAAATTTAATGCATACTAAATGAACTATTATTTTAAGTAATATTTTCAAAACAGCAGTTCATTATTAAAAATATTAAAATTTATAATAAAAAGACATTACTTATTTTATCACATTCATTAAAACCCTTCCCCCCCGAACTTTCTTTTCTACTATTAAGAAAACAGTTTATATATACTTGAATTAAAGAGTTTTTTAGAATTATTATTCCTAATAACTGGACTTGCTAATTTAGCCTGGACATTGAGTTAAGCATAAAGACTTATCTTTGAACTATGAAAAAAATCAGAAAGGC
>CANQRD010000135.1 GCA_947626185.1 uncultured Flavobacterium sp. | reverse complement strand
TTAGGAGGTAGTTATTATTCACCAAATAATCGTTATGTTTTATTCACACATTTTGTAGCTCAAGATATTTTAAATCACGAAAATGGCGGAATTGTAGATTTAAATTTATTCGAATCAAGTGAGGCTCCTTATAATAAGCGAGAACGATTAAATGTGTATTTTAGAGATGTGCAAAGTTTGTTAAAAGGCAAACGATTCTTCCTTCATCACGAATATCAACTTAATAAGGATAATGCGAATGGTTTATTGTTAACGCATGAATTTGCTTATGAAGATAAATTTTTCGAATACAAGCAAGAAAACCTAAACAGTCCATACACAGATAAATACCGTTTTGGTACCTCGTTTCAAACAAGTATTAATAATAAAACAAAATACGATAATCTATTCAATAAGTTAGGCGTTGCTTTCAATTCTGGTTCGTTAGGAAGAGTAGATCTTTATGCAGATTTTTACCGATATAACTATCATTATAATAGTGTAGCTTATATGAATGACGTTTTTATTCCTAATCAGCTTCAAAAGAATATTACGTTAATTGGTGGAAAATACACCTATAAAAAAGAGTATTGGAAAGGATCTTTATTAGTGTCGAATTCATTAGGAAAAGATAATACAAGCAATATTCAAGCAAATTTAGATTATTCTTTAACCGATAATATAGGCTTGCAGGTTGGTTATCAAAAACTAAATCGCTTAGGTAATTTAAGTTATTATTTGTATCAAAGTGATTATGTTCATTATAATTGGAACAACGAATTTAATAACGAAAAAATTAATCAGTTCGACGCAACACTTACCTCTCCTTTGATAGTTTTAAACGGTACTTATAAAACTATTAAAGACAAGTTTTATTTTTCGAATGACAATCCGGTTTATAATACGTTTGACATTGCTGAGCAGTTATTAATAACGCCAAAACAGTATGGAAATACTATTACATATATGTCCTTAGAAGCATCTAAAGATATTAAATTTGGAAGGTTCGGATTAGATAATAAAATTATTTATCAGAAAGTAGATCAAGCAGATGATATTTTAAATGTTCCTGAGTTTCTTACCCGTAATACGCTTTATTACAAAGGATCGATGTTTAAGAAAGCATTGCATTTTCAAACGGGAGTTGTGTTTAGTTATTTTTCAAAATATTACGCAAACGATTACAACCCTGTAATTGGTGATTTTTTCGTTCAAGACAAACGTAAAATTGGTGATTATCCAGTGTTTGACTTTTTCATTGATATGAAAATTCGTACAGCCCGTATTTATCTTATCTTAGAACACGTAAATAGTAGTCTTTCAGGTTATAATTATTATTCTGCACCTAATTATCCTTATCGAGATTTTTCATTGCGATTTGGATTAGTTTGGAATTTCTTTACATAATATCAAAAAAAAGGTTAGTTTTATATTAACCTTTTTTTATTGGTTAATACTGAGGGGTTTGGATTGGTTTTTCATTTAATTTATAAGTTATGAAAGAATCATTTGTTCAGTATGTTTGGAATAAGCAATTGTTTGATACACTCGAATTGCAAACCGAACAAGGAGAAACGGTAAAGGTAGTTTCTCCAGGTACTTGGTCTACTCAAGCAGGGCCTGATTTTTTTAATGCTAAATTGGAAATCAATCATCAGTTATGGGCAGGTAATGTTGAGGTGCATCTAAAATCGTCAGATTGGTATGCGCATCATCATGAAAAAGACCCAAAATACAACAATGTAATTTTACATGTAGTTTGGGAATATGATACTCCAGTTTTTAATTCTCCAGGACGTGAGCTGGCTACTTTAGTAATTTCAAAATTTGTAAGAAAAGATATTTTAGCCAGAAGTACACAACTTTTTTCTCCAAAATCAACCATAAATTGCCAAGGAAGTATTGGTAAATTCACTCACGAAATTGAATGGATAAAGTGGAAAGAAACGCTTTATTTTGAACGGCTGGAAATGAAAGTGAAGGCTATTCAGTTGTTATTAGAAGAAACAAATAATAATTGGGTACAAGTGCTGTTTTGTTTTATAGCAAAGAGCTACGGATTAAATAGTAATGGTGAAGTTTTTTATCAAATCGCTAAATCACTTCCGATTCAAGTTGTATTAAAAGAAGGAGAAAAACTTGAAGTAATAGAAGCATTGTTGTTTGGGTTAGCTGGTTTACTTGCTGATGAAGCGATTAATAGAGATTTTTATTATAAAGAACAAAAAAAGTTGTGGGATTTTTATAAGTATAAATATAATTTGACAGAAAGAAGTAAGACTGAACTTCAGTTTTTTAAACTCCGTCCAATTAATTTTCCTACTATTCGTTTATCGCAATTAGCAAATTGGCTCTATAATAATAAGTATAAGTTGAATGAATTATTGATAGTGAGTGATAAAGAAATGTTGATGAGTTTGTTAAAATCAGAGGTTGGTTCATATTGGCAAACACATTATACTTTTACCAAAGAAAGTAAAAAAGTAGCTAAGTCATTATCTTCATCTTTTCGAGAATTGTTATTGCTCAATACTATTATTCCAATTCAATATACCTATGCAATAAGTAAAGGATTACATGATAAAGTAGAGTGTATTGTAGAGTTAGCTAGCCAATTATCAGCAGAAGAAAATACAATAATTGAGCTTTTTAAAGGTGAAGGAGTAGCTGTAAATAACGCTTTTGATAGTCAAGCATTATTGCAATTAAAAAAAATGTATTGTACGAACAACAAATGTTTGTCTTGTATGATAGGTACGTCATTATTACGGAAAAATTAAGTAAATTTGTATTACTTACAACGATGAAAAAAGTATGATAAATAATTTGCGATATTTTTTAGAAAAACACGGTTTTAAGGTTTCTAGTAGATTAGGTGACCGTTTGGGAATTCGTGTAACAAATATTCGCTTGTTTTTTATCTATTTGTCTTTTTTTACCTTAGGATTGGCATTTGCTTTATACTTAACATTAGCTTTTTTGGTTCGATTAAAAGATTTAGTTTATACCAAAAGAAGTTCAGTATTTGATTTATAAAAGCATCAGAACAAAGCCAATGAAGTAATGCACAAAATAATTGTGTATGAAGAATAAAAGAGTTTTTTATCAATGGTGTTATTATTCTCGTTCTCAACGAATTGGTTTTCTTTTGTTTGTTTTTAGCGTAATTGTCATTCAAGCTGCTATTTATTTTCTTTATTATCATGTACCTAAAAGCACTTATAATTGGGTAGAGAAATCTGCTAAAAACAATGAATTATTTCAACAAAAGGTTGATAGTATTCGCGCGTTAACAATTGTTAAGAAAGATACTATTTATCCGTTTAATCCAAACTTTATTACTGATTTTAAAGGACAAACGCTCGAAATGACCACCGAGGAAATAGATCGTTTACTCGCTTTTAGAGCAGCAAATCAATACGTAAACTCTGCTCAAGAATTTCAATTAGTTACAAAGGTTTCTGATCAATGGATTGCAAAATATAGTGTTTATTTTAAATTTCCAGCTTGGGTAGTTGAAAAGAAAAATAGAGAACAAAAATATATTCAAAAAACGGCGCTCAATGAGAAGACACTAATTAATGAGAAGATTGAAATAAAAGATATCAATAAAGCAACAGCAGAAGATTTACAAGCTATTAAGGGGATAGGTCCTGCCTTTTCAAAACGGATTATTGAAGAAAGAAATAAGCGAGGTAACTTTGTGCACATGGATCAATTAAAGTTTGTTTATGGTTTGCCTGATGAGGTTATTGTGTCGCTCAATAAATTTTATGCTGTTAAGCAAATGCCTATAATTACTAAGGTTTCAATAAATACAGCAGGTATTAATCAACTAAAAGAAGTGCCTTATCTCAATTATTATATTGCTCGTGAAATAGTTAAATACCGCAGTGTACATGGTGATTTTTCATCCAAGGAAGATTTGACAGAAATAGAGAATTTTCCGCTTGACAAAATCCATATAATTAGTTTATATTTGGATTTTACCAAATAAATTAAACAACTATGAATTTTGAGTACAACGAAACACAAGCTATGATTGCCGAATCTATCAGAGATTTTGCTGAACAAAACATTAGGCCATTTATAATGGAATGGGACGAAGCACAAATTTTTCCGGTAGATTTATTCAAGAAATTGGGAGAAATGGGGTATATGGGGGTACTAGTGCCAGAAGAATATGGTGGATCAGGACTTGGTTATCATGAATATATTACAATTGTTGAGGAAATTTCTAAAGTAGACTCGTCAATTGGATTGTCCGTTGCCGCACATAATTCACTTTGTACAAACCATATCTTAACTTTCGGAAACGAAGAACAAAAGAAAAAATGGTTACCAAAATTAGCTACTGCTGAATGGATTGGTGCATGGGGATTAACAGAGCATAACACAGGTTCTGACGCTGGTGGAATGAATACTACTGCAGTAAAGGATGGCGATCATTGGATTATAAACGGTGCGAAAAACTTTATTACACATGCTATTTCTGGTGAAGTTGCCGTTGTAATTGTTCGTACTGGAGAAAAAGGAGATTCTCACGGTATGACTGCTTTTGTAATAGAAAAAGGAACTCCTGGTTTTTCAAGTGGAAAAAAAGAAAATAAACTTGGAATGAGAGCTTCTGAAACTGCAGAGTTAATTTTTGATAATTGTAGAGTGCCAGATGCAAATAGATTAGGAGAAGTTGGCGAAGGGTTTATTCAAGCAATGAAAATTTTAGATGGTGGTCGTATTTCAATTGGAGCATTGTCTTTAGGAATTGC
>CANQRD010000134.1 GCA_947626185.1 uncultured Flavobacterium sp. | reverse complement strand
TCATGGTAAGCAAGTACTGAGCCCAATTAGAAAATACAGCTCCGTTACCACCGTAAGTAATTAGCTCATGCGGATGTTGTGCAACGGCATAGTCCAAATTATTCTGAATCATTAGCATAATTGATTTTGCTTGTTCAGATTTTCCTGGATATTCTTCTATTGGTCTTGCATACATTTTATAATCTGGACGAAATCTATACATATAAATTCTTCCATACGTATCCAATTCATGTTTAAATTCTTTAATTAACTCTTCGTGATGTTTTGCATCAAAATAGCGAAGGGCATTTTTTAGAGCTAATTTTTTTTCGTCAGCCGAAAGTATTTCTTTTCTTTTTGGAGCATGATTAATACTCGTATCATAAGCTTTAGGAGCAGGTAGTTCATTTGGAATACCTTGTAGAATTTGTTCCTGAAAAGTCATGTTTTTAGTGCTTTATAGGTTAAAATTATTTACAAATTTTTTAAGTAATACCTAAAAACTAATAGTTAGTTTTGTAATTCCATCAAATGGAAAAATGGAGGTATTAAAATTTAAGGAAAGTTACGAAAAAGTATTCAACATTGTGTTTTTTGATATTGAAGTTTTAGGTTGATTGATACAAATATTGCAGAAGATTTTATGAAGCATATTTTGTTGAATTTTAATACTATAAAATTATGTTTGAAGTAGAACAATCTTACAATGAAAAAATAGAAATAAGCTTTCCTAATAACATTGTTCTTTATATGAAAAGAGAGGATTTGTTACATGAAGAAGTTTCGGGTAATAAATTTCGAAAATTAAAGTACAATGTAAAGGAGGCTTTGGTTAGCGGATATACAAAGTTGTTAACTTTTGGAGGAGCGTTTTCTAATCATATAGCAGCAACTGCCGCGGTCGGAAAAATCTTTGGTATTGAAACAATTGGTATTATTCGAGGTGAAGAATTAGTGAATGGTTATAAAAATAATCCAACATTATTGAAAGCCGAAAGAGATGGAATGAAGTTGAAATTTATTTCGAGGACTGACTATAGGAATAAAACATCTGATTTATTTTTAGCCACATTACAAAATGAAATTGGCGAATTTTATCTCGTTCCAGAAGGTGGAACAAATGAGTTAGCACTAAAAGGGACGGAAGAAATTTTAAAACCCTTTGATGAAACATTTGATTATGTATGTTGCGCAGTAGGAACTGGTGGAACAATTGCCGGAATAATTAATAGCGCAAAATCACATCAAGAAATTATTGGATTTCCTGCTTTAAAAGGAGATTTTTTATATGATGAGATTAAAAAATATACAACAAAAGATAATTGGTGTTTACAATTAGATTATCATTTTGGAGGCTATGCAAAATATAATGATGAATTATTGCGTTTTATTGTTGAATTTGAACAAACTACAAATATTAAGCTTGATCCAATTTATACAGGAAAGTTAGTTTATGGTATCTTTGACCTTATAAGGAAAGGACAGTTTAAAGCAAATAGTAAAATTCTTGCCATTCATACTGGCGGATTACAAGGATGGAATAATTTAATAAAATTAAAAAATGTTTAAGAAGTTAGTTTTAGTATTTTGTTTACTTGCATTAGTAAGTTGTGGAACAAAAAATAATTCGAGATTAACGGGAAAAAAAGTCAAAAGTAAAGAATTGATTTCCAAAGAAGCTTATCGAGAAAAACAACGCAAGGCGGAAGAAGCACGCAGGTTGGCAGAGCAAGCACGAAAAGCTAAAGAAAAATCTAATGTAGCTACCGAAACATTGGTTGCTACGTCTAATATTTCTGTAAGCAAAGATATGATTCAAGATTATATTATTCAATACAAAGAAATTGCTAAAGGTAATATGCGCGAGCATGGTATACCAGCAAGTATTACCTTGGCTCAGGGTGTTTTAGAATCAGGTTCAGGTCAGGGAACATTAAGTAGAAATGCCAATAACCACTTTGGTATAAAATGTCATAAAGAATGGGATGGGCCATCAGTGCGTCATACTGACGATGCGCCAGATGAATGTTTTAGGAAATATGATGCTCCCGAAGAATCTTACCGCGATCATTCCTTGTTTTTAGTTTCGAGAGGAAGATATAGCGATTTGTTTAAATTAGATAAAGATGATTACGAAGCTTGGGCTCACGGATTGAGAAAAGCTGGATATGCAACAGATCCTAAATATGCACATAAATTAATTAGTTTAATTGAACGTTATAACTTAGATCAATACGATAGAGAAGTTTTAGGAACCAAACCTCGTGCTAAAAAATCTTCTATTGATAATATTGAAACAAGTATAGCTTTAAATACGAATAACTTATCTACTCATATTGTTCAGAAAGGAGATACGCTTTATTCCATCGCAAAAAAATACAATACAACTGTGGCTTTGCTACAAGAAAAAAATAATTTAAAAGACAGCTCAATAGCCATTGGTCAAAAATTAAAAGTACAGTAATTATGTTATATCAAAGAAGTAGTCAGCTTTTTATAGAAGCAGAAAAAGTAATACCTGGAGGAGTAAATTCACCAGTTAGAGCGTTTAAATCTGTAGGAGGAACTCCTATTTTTGTAAAATCAGCCAAAGGAGCTTATTTGTATGATGAAGATGGCAATCGGTTAATAGACTACATTAACTCGTGGGGACCGATGATTTTAGGTCATGCCTATCAACCTGTTGTTGATGCTGTAATTGAAAAAGCAAAACTAGGTACATCCTTTGGTATGCCAACAGAAATAGAAACTCAAATTGCTGAGTTGGCGGTTGCAATGGTTCCTAATATTGATAAAATTAGGTTTGTAAACTCTGGTACAGAAGCTTGTATGAGCGCTGTTCGCTTGGCAAGAGGATTTACTTTACGAGATAAAATAATCAAATTTAAAGGTTGTTATCACGGACATTCCGATTCTTTTTTAATTCAAGCAGGAAGTGGTGCAGTTACTTTTGGTTCTCCAAATAGTCCGGGGGTTACTGAAGGAACTGCAAAAGATACATTATTAGCCACCTATAATGATATTGAAAATGTGCGTGCTATATTTAAAGCTAATCCAACAGAAATTGCTGCTGTTATAATAGAACCAGTAGCGGGTAACATGGGATGTGTTCCGCCAAAAGAAGGTTTTTTACAAGAATTGAGAAGTGTATGTGATGAGTTTGGTGCTTTGTTAATTTTTGACGAAGTAATGACAGGATTTCGATTGGCTCGTGGAGGAGCACAAGAGTTATTTGGTATTAAAGCTGATTTAGTTACTTTCGGAAAAGTAATTGGTGGAGGTTTACCAGTTGGTGCTTTTGCTGGAAGAAGAGAGATTATGGATTATCTTGCTCCAATTGGGCCTGTATATCAAGCGGGAACTTTATCTGGAAATCCATTAGCAATGGCTGCTGGGTTAACAATGTTGCAAGAAATAGAAAAAGATAAAGCACTTTTTGAACGTTTAGAACAAAAAACAGCTTATTTAGAAAAAGGAATGAGAGAGGTTTTATCTAAATCAAATGTTGATTTTACGATAAATAGAGTAGGATCTATGATTTCTGTTTTCTTTGATGAGAGAGAAGTAGTAGATTTTGACACGGCAGGTTATGGTAATAATGATAAGTTTAAAAAATTCTTCCACGGTCTAATAGCTGAGGGTGTTTATATTGCGCCATCTTCTTATGAAACTTGGTTTATTACGGATGCTTTGACTTATGAAGATTTAGATTTTACAATCAAGGCAATTGAAAAAGTTGTAGTTACATTATAAAAATAAAAAAAGACCTCCTTATATAAAGAGGTCTTTTTTATAGTTAAAAATCTAAAGATAATTGATCTGGTAATAATTTAAAGGATAAACGATGATACTTACAAGGTCCGTATTTTAAAATAGCTTCTCTGTGTTCTTTGGTAGGATATCCTTTATTTTTTTTCCAATTATACATTGGAAATTCTTCGTGAATTTGTAACATAAATTCATCTCTAGCTGTTTTTGCTAATACCGAAGCAGCTGCCAAGCTCATATATTTAGCATCACCCTTTACAATACATTGATGAGGTAGGTTAGGTATTGCAGTAAACTTATTGCCATCAACCAATAAAAATTCTGGAAAAGGGGTAAGTTTATTTACGCTTTCCTGCATTGCTTTTACAGCAGCATGTAAAATATTTAAATCTTCAATTACTTTTTCGTTAAGATGAGTTACAGCATAGCTAATTGCTTGCTTTTTAATAATATCTTTAAGTATATTTCGATTTTTTTCAGATAACTGTTTAGAGTCGTTGAGAATGTTGTTTTCAAAATTTGGTGGTAAAATTACGGCCGCTGCAGTAACAGGACCGGCAATACAGCCACGTCCAGCTTCGTCAGTTCCAGCTTCTAATAACACATCTGTATAATGATGTAATAACATATTAATCTATTTATGGATACAAATATAGTATTGATCGCCTAGCTAGTAATATAGTTCGGCTAATTAAAATTAAATTTCTTGAAAAACAACAGTTGATGCAATTGTTTTGATTTTTAAAAACGATATGATATTTTAGGGAAAACTACTGTTTTTTTGAGAATATGATAAATTTAGGATGTTGTTAGTTTTGTGTTTTATTCATAATGCAATATTGTTTCCTAATTGTTTGATATCCTTGTGATAAAGTGATAGTTTTGAACGAAATTTATTTACAAGTAATAAAATTTAATAGCTTGGTAAAGATTAATTCAAGTTCTATTTACCTCAATTTCAGTTTTTAGACTTTTTTTAGGTTTTTTGTCTGAATGTTACATCATAAATAATTCTACGTTTGTTAAATAATGTTAGGTTTTAATTAGTTATTTGGTTTTTGTTTGTTTTTAAGTTTTGTTTTTATGTGTTAAAATGTATAAATTTTTAAACAAATTCAATTAAAAATATAAAAATTAATAATTAATTTGTTTTTCATGTTAATTATTAA
>CANQRD010000133.1 GCA_947626185.1 uncultured Flavobacterium sp. | reverse complement strand
GAATATTCTTCCGATGTTGTTTTAGAGAATAAGACACTACTGCTCAAGCAAGTAAATAGAGAAACTATGCAAATTGTTACAAAAGAATAAACTAAAGCCTCATTCATTTACCGAATGAGGCTTTTTTTCGAAAAGACAAATTCGTTGTAAGAAAGAAAAACTCCTAATTAGAAATACACTATTTTTGAACATCAAGAGTTTATATACAATGACGTTACAAAGAATATTTTTTTTATGCCTTTTTTTCTATTGCTCATTGGCAATGGCGCAAGAAAATAGTTCGTTGTACAAAACCATTGATTGGACCAATGCAACTTCTGTATTTGAATTACCCAAAACACCACTCAACAATACTTTTTTAGAAATACTAGATGCTAATGATCAGCTCGTCCCTGCAAGTAATTATTCAGTAAACTTTGAGCAAAATACTATCGAATTATCAGATTTGTCGATAGCATTTCCTCTAAAAGTTACTTATTTAGAATTGCCTTCATTTTTAACCAATCCGGTAAGTTATTACAATAATAATCGAATTGTACCTAACCAAGCGGGCGAACTTAGATTACAACACAACAATCAACCGGTAAATAGATATATTCCTTTTGAGGGATTGAATGTTACCGGAAGCTTATCTAGAGGGGTAACTATTGGTAGTAATCAAAATGCAGTAACCAATTCAAATTTAGATTTACAAATTACAGGTAAATTATCAGATAAAGTTTCTATTCGAGCTTCTATTCAAGACAATAATTTGCCTTTACAATACGGTGGTTATTCACAAAAAATAAATGAATTCGATCAAATTTTTATTGAGTTATTTGCCGACAATTGGTCGATTCGTGCCGGTGATATTTTCTTAGAAAATAGAAATAGACGTTTTTTAAACTTCAATAAAAAAGTTCAGGGATTATCTACCAAATACAATTTCGAAAATACAAATAGCAAAACAACTATAGAAGTAGCTGCTGCATTAGCACGTGGGCAATACACCAGAAGTTCTTTTAAAGGACAAGAAGGAAATCAAGGTCCTTATAAATTAAAAGGAAATAATGGACAATTGTATATTTTAATTGTTTCTGGTTCAGAGAAAGTTTACGTAAATGGTATTTTACTTACACGCGGAGAAGAAAGTGATTATGTAATTGATTATAATTCGGGCGAAATTCGTTTTACTCCCAAATATCCAATTACTTCAAATATGCGTATTGAGATTGATTATCAATATACTGACAGAAATTATACTCGTTTTGTAGGTTATGGCGATGTGCAACATCAAAACAAAAACTGGACGCTTGGTATAACTGTTCTTTCAGAATCTGATTTAAAAAATCAGCCATTGCAACAAAGCTTGTCAAAAGAGCAAATAGAAATTTTAGAAAAAGCAGGTAACAATAGTAATAAAATGGTTGCTCCATCTGCTTATAGAGATACCTATTCTGAAAATAAAATTTTGTACAAAAAAATTGAAGATGCATTTAATTCAACTTATTTTCAATTTTCTAATAATCCAGATGACGAATTATATCAGGTAACTTTTAGTTTTGTTGGAGCAAACAATGGTGATTATCGCTTAAAAAACGATCAAGCAATTGGAAAAATTTATGAATATGTGGCACCTATTAATGGTATTGCACAAGGAAGCTATTCTCCAATTATTCGACTTGTTGCACCAATAAAAACAACAATCGCTACTTTTAATGCTAAATATAATCCTTCAGAAAAAACCGATTTTAGTACTGAAGTTGCCTTTAGCAATTACGACGCCAATTTATTTTCTCCACTAGATAAAGACCAAGACAAAGGCTGGGCTGCTAATTTAAAAGGAAAACAACGTTTATGGACAGGTAAAAATGAAGAACAATTAAATTTCTTTACGGATATTCAATTTATCAATCAAAACTTTCATTCGTTAGAAAATCTATTTTCAACAGAATTTTATAGAGATTGGAATTTATATACTATCAAAGGCAATCAGAGTATTTTATCGGGCGGATTTCAATTCATCATTCCTTCTTCTGCGGACTTAAATTATGCTTTTGAACAGATGAATTATGGTAGTGAATATAGTGCCACTAGACATCGATTAACTGGAAGCTTCGACAATAATAATTGGTCTTTACAAACACAAAATAGTATTATGAAATCGACAGGATCGCATACCAAAACTTCCTTTCTACAAAATAATATCACATCTAAATATAAATGGCAACAACAATATGTAGGTGTAAAAGCCCATTTTGAACAAAATAAAGACGAAAATCAAACTAATCAACTACTATCGCCGCTTAGTCACCGTTATTCAAAATACGATTTTTTTACGGGTAAACAATTCAATGAAAGACAATTTATAGAAATTGGTTATCAGCACGGTTTGAATGATAGTTTACAAAACAATCGCTTAGAACAATTTTCTAAATCATATACCTATTACATTAAATCTCAAATTTTAAAAACGGATACAAGAGATTTAAATGTGTATGCCAATTATAGAACAATGCAATATAATCAAGGTGATAAACCAACTGAAAATACCGTTAACGGCTTTGTAATGTACCGTGATCAATTTGTAAATGGATTTTTACAAACACATACACTTTACGAAATAAGTTCAGGAACGATTGCGCAACAAGATTATACGTATATAGAAGTAGAGGCTGGCCTTGGACAATATATGTGGATTGACTACAATCACAACGGTATTCAAGAATTAGAAGAATTCGAAATTGCTACTTCGCCAGATGTAGCTAAATATGTTCGTTTGTACCTACCGAGCCAAGTTTTTATTCCTACACATCAAAATAAAATAACACAAACAATAACAATAAATCCAGCTGCAATATGGAAAAATAAAAATGGTATACGAGGCATATTATCTCATTTTTACAATCAAACTTCCTATATCGTAGATCGAAAAGATTTACGCAAAAAGGAAAGTTTTAGCTTAAATCCATTCAGAGTAATCACTGATCAAACTGTTGGATTAATAGAAAATTTCAATACTTTTCTCTATTACAACAGAGGTATAAAAAAACACAGTGTAACTTATGGCTATACACAAAGTAAAACAAAAAACTTACTGTCATTTGGTACTACAGAAAATATTATTAAAACGCATCAACTAACCTACAATCATTTAATTCAAAAAACCTGGTTCTTCGATTTATCTGGTAAAAAAACTAAACAAACTATGTTTTCTAGTTCTTACAATAGCAAAAACTACATATTGCAAACCAATTCTATTGAGCCACGTATTTCATATTTATTTTCAGACCAAGCAAATATTGATGTGTTTTATAATTACCAAGCCAAACAAAATCAGTCAGGTGATTTTGAATCACTATATCAACATCGATTAGGAGTTTCTTTCTTAATAAGCAATCCTAAATTTATTACCGTCAATGGAGAAGTTTCTTTGTTTGATAATATATTTACTGGCAATTCATTTTCGCCAGTGGCTTATCAAATGTTGGAAGGTTTACAGCCGGGAAAAAATGTAACTTGGCGAATCATGCTTCAGAAAAACATAACCAATTATTTAGATATAAATTTAAATTATCAAGGAAGATCAAATCAAACAACACCAAGTATTCATACTGGTAATATTCAATTACGTGCTTTCTTTTAATGCCATTATATTATTATGACACCAAATTATAGCGACAAATATTCTTTGTGCTTTCAGCCAGACCAAGACATAATTGACCAAGTACGCAACATGAAATTGATTTTAGGCAACAAAATTGGATGGTACAATAGTAAAAACTCTTTAGCTCACTTAACCATTGCCGAATTTAACGCTACGGAGAAAGATATTCAGCGAATGCACAAACAAATAGTTAGATGCTGCGATAGCTTTACCCCTGTGAATGTTGTTATGGATAACTTTGGCACTTATCCAAACGGTACTTTTTTCTTAACTGTTGATAATTTTGCTAAACCTATTTTAAAAAGTTATGCACAGCAATTGTTTAAAACATTATTGCTCAAAAATGCTTATAAATGTACCGACCCGCATTTATCAATTGGTAGAAAATTAGATCAGGAAAAAATACAAAAAGCTTTTTCACTTTTCGAAAAACCAAATCTTCACTTTTGTTGTAATGAAATTGTATTGCGTAGATTAAACACCGATAGACGACAATTCGATATTATTGAACGTTATCCTTTTTTATCGAAACCTACAAATGATGATATACAACTTAACTTATTTTAAAAACATATAAAAAGCTGCACATTCTGTACTGCCTTGTTATTTTATTTCTTTTGACACAACTCAATATATTTATCCATTAATTGCTTAAAGTAAATATCATATTCTTCACTTTTAAATAATAGCTTAGCATATTTTGTTTTATAACCTTCAGCTTTTCGTTCCTTAATAAAAGTCTTCTTATTTTGACGAAATTCTCTAACAGCTGCTTTATAATCAGCTTTATAATTACTAGTTTCTAAATAATTTTGTTTTACATAGTCTTGAAAAGCCTCACAATTTTTGTCTAATAACATCATAAACTGTGCAGATTCTCTATTTGTTCTTCTATATCCTTGATCAAAATAAAAATAATAACCTTCATCACCTACGGCAAAAAAATACGAATTTCCAAGATACTTACTATTCAAGAATGTATTAATTGTAACATAGTCTATTCCATTATAGTTTGCTTTTGGATAAAAAGAAACATAATACTTATCAGAAAAAGTATATTTTTTATCAAAACGACGTACTCTAATTGGGTAATAATCTGTAAAGTGTTTTTCATTTTTTTTATTATACATACGAACTGATTGAATTTCGTTAGACGAAATTAATCGGTAGTCATCATCTGAATTACTTTTAAATTTAACTTCAAGAGGATCGGAGTATTTAACAAAAAAGGAAGTAACTTCTTTAAGTGAACCCACATCTGTTGTACCATCAGTAAATTTAACGACTGCCTTACTTGAAGGTCCCCAAGATACAGCACCTTGCGAATAATTGATAAAAGGGACAAATAAGAAAAGAATAATTAGTAATAGTTTTTTCATGATTTAAAATATGTTA
>CANQRD010000132.1 GCA_947626185.1 uncultured Flavobacterium sp. | reverse complement strand
AATATTTTTTTAAGATGTCCTTATTTTCTATATTTAGTACCACATTTGTACCACACTTTAAAATTATGTGGTACAAATGTGGTACAAAATGAGTCTCCCTAACCTAATATAGAAAATTATGAACATCACACTTAAACAACGAAAATTACCAAGTGGTAAGATTAGCCTGCATATTGAATACTATAAAGGATTTGAAGTTTCCTTAGAAGGTAAAAAAAGGCATATCAGAGAATTTGAAAATCTCAAACTCTTTCTTCATGGTTCTCCTAATAGTCCAAAGGAGAGAAAAGAAAACAAAGAAGCCCTTAAAATGGCTGAGAATATCTTAGCGATTAGACAAAGTGAAAACCTTCGCGGTAAATACGGCATTAAAAACAAACATAAAGGTCAACGTTGCTTCTTAGATTTCTTTTATGAAAAAACAGAAGAAAAATATGAAAGTCCAAAAAACTACGGAAACTGGACAGCTTCTTTTCTTCACTTAAAACGTTGTATATCTCCTACTTTTACTTTTGACGAAGTAGACGATGAATTCCTAAAGAGAATCAGAGAATACTTTGATAAAAAAGCGCTTACTAAAAGTAAACTACCACTTTCATTAAATTCAAAATACTCTTATTTAAACAAATTTAGAGCAGCACTTAGATTAGCCTTTGAAGAGGGTTATCTAACGATTAATTATGCACAAAAGGTAAAGAGCTTTAAACAAGCTGAAAGCCAAAGAGAGTACCTTACGTTTAATGAAGTACAAAGCTTAGTCAAAACAGAATGTAAATATGAAATAGTAAAACGTGCTTTTCTATTTTCTTGTTTAACAGGCCTTCGTTGGTCTGATATCAATAAAATGACTTGGTCTGAAGTTAGAGATGAAGATCATGTTTGTAGAGTTATTTATCGACAAGAAAAAACAGAAAATGTTGAGTATTTATACATTTCAAAACAAGCCAGAGAGCTCTTAGGAGAACGAGAATCACTTAATCAAAAGGTGTTTACAGGACTTAAATATTCAGCAGTTTACAATAATGAGATCGTTCGTTGGTGTAATAGAGCTGGGATCCATAAGCATATTACCTTCCACAGTGCTAGACACACCAATGCAGTACTACTCTTAGAAAATGGAGCAGACATTTATACGGTTTCCAAGCGTTTAGGTCATCGTGAAATTAGAACTACTCAAATCTATGCTAAAATCATAGATAGTAAAATGAAAGAAGCCTCTGAGCTTATTCCAGAGCTTAAGTTTGGGTTTTAAACTAAGGAGTTGATTACATCTTAGAGAGCAATTCAATATA
This sequence comes from uncultured Flavobacterium sp., assembly GCA_947626185.1. Lineage (GTDB taxonomy): Bacteria > Bacteroidota > Bacteroidia > Flavobacteriales > Flavobacteriaceae > Flavobacterium. The sequence continues at coordinate 3,808 of CANQRD010000132.1, read as the reverse complement.
ACACTTAAAAAGTTCCCGAATTGGGAAATAATTTATAAATTTGTGTAAACTATTTTAATTGAGAATAATAGCGATAAAAACGTTACGTGTGTTTTGGACAAAACATGCAGACAGTGAGCAACAATTAAAGGCTTGGTATCAAGAGGTAGTAAAAGCAACTTGGAAAAATAGTAATGAAATAAAGGCCGAATATCCAAGCGCAAGTATATTAGACGATAATAGAATATGTTTTAATATTAAAGGAAATCATTACCGATTAATTGTCAAGATAAACTTTGAGCATCAAATGATGTGGATTCGCTTTATAGAGACCTATGCAGAATATGATAAAATTAATGCTAATACTATTTAAATTATGAAATTGAAACCTATAAAATCAGAACAAGATTACGAAGCAGCTTTAGAAAGATTAGAGTTGATTTTTGATGCACTTCCTGAATCAGAGGATAGTGATGAGTTGGAGATTTTGGGAATGTTGATTGAAAAATATGAAAAAGAACATTTTCCTATGGATCTACCAGATCCAATTGAAGCGATTAAATTTAGAATGGAGCAAATGGGCTACACACAAAATGATTTAGCAGAAATGATCGGATTAAAAAGTAGAGCAAGCGAAATTTTAAATAGAAAGCGAAAATTATCTTTAGAGATGATCCGAACCTTAACCAAAAAATTACATATTCCATCAGAAGTATTAATTCAAGCATATTAAAAATAAAGCCTCCCTACACGGAGGCTTTACTACTTATCCTTTATATACATATCAATTAATTAATAAAACCCTTCCAAATGAGTTAGGTGTCAAGAAATCTAGTAGAGGATAGGGAATTACTGAATCAACTCGTTTTCACCAATCACTGTACTGATTTTTGAAAATGGAGCCGATATCTACACGGTTTCTAAGCGTTTAGGACATCGTGAGATTCGAACTACTCAAATCTATGCTAAAACTTATAAATAGTAAAATGAAAGAAGCCTCTGAGCTTATCCCAGAGCTTAAATTTGGTTTTTAAACCAAGTGATTGATCACAGATTATAATTACGCTAAAGCCAAGTAGTACTTGAAAGTACACTTGGCTTTAATTGTTTATTATATAAGTGTAGTTTTCTCTTAAATCTAAAAAACAATTGATTATGGAGTCTATTAAGCTTATACTTGAAAAACTTGATTATTTAGAGCAACTAATTAGCTCTAATAACAAAAAAATTCTGTCTGTAGAAGAACTAGAAAAATACACAGGGTTTAAAAAATCGTACATCTATCATCTTGTTCACTACAATAGAATCCCTTATTCTAAACCTAATGGCAAGTATTTATTCTTTGAGAAATCAGAAATTGATGAGTGGTTGCTAAAAAACAAGTCGTTATCCGATGATCAAATTAAGACAAAAGCACGTGAATATGTCTTAAAAAATAGGAATATTTAGTTTTTTTCTTGAATTAAAATGTCGGCGCAAAAAGTTATTAGTCTTTGATAGTGAGTGGTAGCGTAGAATGTAGTACATCTCAAATTTACATTTAAAAAAAAATGTTAACAGAAAATTCAATAATTGTATACTATGCCCAGGTTCACTACAGTAAATTACTTATTCTAAACTTAATAATATTTATTCTTTCAGAAATTTGAAATTGATGAATGGCTCGGCAACAGTAATTAGAAACTTCAGCAACGAACAAGTTTATTTAGAAAAAAGGAATGTATGTAGAGTTTATTTCTTTTTCCTCTTTAAGATGGATAATGGAAAAGCTATACAACGAGTATTTATGCGTGTCTATGGAATAGATTTTACAAAAGAAGGTGGATGTAGATATTGATTTCAGATATATAGGACAAAAAGTAAAAGAGATCAATAAAGTTATTTAATATGAATTCTTATCTGGAAATTTATTTGAACACGCTATTTTTAAATAATTAAAAAATATATGTTTTTATTGATTTATATTTAAAATTAAGGTTAATTAAGTTCTTGTGTTTTGTTTTTTTTCAATTATGTTGTAAATTGAAAAATTAACTTTAAAATTTAATTAACATGCAAGTGATCAAATGGGATGAAACAAATAAACCTTCCAATTTAAAAAAGGAAGAAATAATTAATTTTCTTTACAAGAATTTAGATCAATATGGCGATGCAAAAGAAGATATTAATCGATGTATTCAATATGTTTTTAATGAATTAAATGATCATAAAACTAGTGGTTTTATCATTGAAGTTCAGCAAGATTCTGAAATAATGGGAATCTCTATTATTAATGAAACAGGAATGTCAGGATATATTCCCGAAAATATTTTAGTCTACATAGCAACCAATAGAAAATACAGAGGTAAAGGGATAGGTAAATTAATCATGACAAAAGTAATTGAAGAAGCCCAAGGAAATATTGCTTTACATGTAGAACAGGACAATCCAGCAAAATACTTATATGAAAAGTTAGGTTTTACAAATAAATATTTAGAAATGAGATTGGAAAAATAACATGGCACATATTACACTCAATAAAGATAAACTTTATCACAACTACCACTACCTAAATGCTTTTTTCCAGAAACATCAGATTGATTGGTCAATAGTCACTAAAATACTATGTGGAAATAAGCGATTTTTAGAAGTTCTCTTTGCCTTAGATATCAAAAGTTTTTCAGATTCAAGAATCAGCAATTTAAAAACAATAAAAGAGCTACAACCTTCTTGTACAACTATTTATATAAAACCACCAGCTAAAGGTGTTATTTCCGACATTATAAAATACGCCGATATTAGTTTAAATTCAAGTCTATATACTCTTAAACTTTTAAATGAGGAAGCTAAAAAATTCAATAAAAAACACCAAATAATACTAATGATTGATCTAGGAGAATTACGTGAAGGAGTAATGCGAGAAGACTTTTTAGAATTATTTGACCAAGTTTATCAACTAGATAATATTGACATTATTGGCATTGGCAGTAATTTATCTTGTCTTTATGGAATTCTACCCAATTCAGACAAACTCAATCAGCTTTATCTTTATAAACAACTTGTTGAACTGAAATACAATATTAAAATTGATTATATCTCAGGAGGATCATCGGTTACTATGCCCTTGGTAGAAAATAATTTGATAGACAATAATATCAACCACTTTAGAATAGGAGAAACCCTATTTATGGGTACTAATGCCTATGATCAATCAAATTACAAAGAATTAGAACAAAATGTTTTTGAACTTTGTGCAGAAATTATAGAATTATATGAAAAACCCATTGTACCTTCTGGAGAAATAGGAAGTAGTGTAACTGGAGAATCTACAGATTTCAATATGAATGATTTAGGAAAAAAAAGTATCAGAGCTTTAATTGATATAGGTTTACTTGATGTAGACATTCAATATTTAACACCTATCGATCAAGAAATAAAAATAGAAGCCGCTACTTCCGATATCACCGTATTAGATCTAGGAAAAAATGAACACAATTACAGCGTTGGTAGTATTGTAAAGTTGCGATTAGACTATATGGGGATTGTTAGGATTATGAACTCTAGATATATTGACAAAGTAATCATGTAATTAATCATCTATTATTGGCATTGCAACAAGTAATAACCAAATAAAATGTTGAAATATTATTCATAATTAATATAAAAGGAGATTTATGAGTAATATATCAGACATTAATATACGTTCTAATCAAGCTATTTTGAATTGAAAATAAAGAATCCAAATGAGCAGAATGACATAGAAAAACTGATTAAGCATAACACGATTCTCCCTGCTCATTTGTCACTGAAGATTTACAGTTAGTTGGTAAATTGAGGTTATGACTTTTAG
>CANQRD010000131.1 GCA_947626185.1 uncultured Flavobacterium sp. | reverse complement strand
AAAAACTCGTCTCTTTAAATAAAATTTCATAAATTTATTATACATGAGTTTATGCGAAAAAATATGAAGATAGGATACGCTAGAGTTTCTACTAAAGATCAGAACTTAGATTTGCAAATTGAAGCACTTCAAAAGGCAGGTTGCGAGAAGATCTTTGAGGAAAAAATTTCAGGCTCGACAAAGAATCGACCTGAGTTAGATAAGATGATCGAACAGTTTAGAGAAGGAGATGAACTTTATGTTTGGCGACTTGATAGATTGGGCAGAAGTCTAAAACATATTATTGATTTAGTGTTGTCGCTAAGTGAAAAAGGGATCATCATAAAGGGCTTGACTGATGGTGTTGATACCAGTACTATCAATGGTCGATTGTTCCTTAATATTATGGCATCCTTAGCGGAATATGAACGTGAATTAATCCGTGAACGAACGAAAGCCGGTCTACAATCAGCTCGAGCTCGCGGTAGGCTAGGAGGTAGGCCCAAGGGATACAGTAAGGAAGCAATTTCTAAATTATTGCTTATGCGTTCAGTCTACCAGGATACAAGTAAGAATCCAGAGGAAATATATACAGCACTTGGTTTAACACGTGCTACTTTTTACCGCTATGCAAAGATTTTAGATACGCATACAGATCAGCAAATAAAGAAAATGTCTGTAGGTAAATAGTTTGTTCTCATTTGATATACTCTAGGCATTAGTCTTTTTTTACACAAAACATTACCATATTGGTAATGTTTATGTATATTTGTACATGAGAATAATAGCGGTTAAAACGCTGAAAATTTATATTAAAGATTTTCCTAAATCGGAACAGCCATTATTGGCATGGTATGACGAATGCGAAAGTGCAGAGTGGAATAATCCAAATGAATTAAAATCCCAGTTTGGAAGTGCCTCCATTCTTACCGATAAGAGAGTCGTTTTTAATATTCATGGTAATACTTATCGCTTAATTGTAGATGTTGAGTATAGACTAAAAATTGTTTTTATTGTTTGGTTTGGAACTCATAAGGAATATGATAAAATAAACGCTAAAAAAATTGATTATGTTAAAGCCGATTAAAACTGAAAAACAGTACGAAAGTGCTCTAGAAAGAATTTATATATTAATGCAAACAGATTTAAAAATAAATTCTAAAGAATCTGATGAAGTTGAAATCCTTTCAATTCTAGTTAAAAATTATGAGGATACTCATTACGTTGTTGACAAACCCAATCCAATAGATGCTATTAAATTCCGTTTAGATCAAATGGGGAAAACTGATTCGTTTTTAAGTAAAATTTTAGGAGCATCTAGAAAATCAGAAATATTATCAGGTAAGAGAAAATTAAATCTTCCACAGATTAGAAAATTAAGTAATGAACTGCATATTTCAGCTGACGTTTTAGTGCAGGAATATTAATATAATACTCCTTAAGATTTAAAAATTAGCTGTCCACTTTTTGCTGACGTACACTAAATTAAAAAAGAAATGTTGGATAAGTTTTTCTACACAATATATAACTATTATTATAGTAATGGTAATTATAAAAAAGGCCAGACCCCAGGATTATCGGTTTTTTTGATTTTAGGCATTGTACTTTTTTTTGTTTTATTAGCAACATATGCAATATTGACAACAATAATATACGGTAGCGGAAATACTACAACGCCTTCTAGATTATCATTTTGTGGAGCTGCTTTTTTCTCATATACTGTTATATATTTCCGTTTTTTCTTTAATAAAAAGAGCTATAGAATCTATGAAATGTACAAGGAAGATAAGTTTCTAAACAGTAAGAAGGCAACCAGGATTTGTTTTGCTTGTTTATTTTTTGCATTCTTCATATATTTTATGGGTACATCAGCGATAATAAATTATTATAATAAACAAGCTTCAGAGGTGAAAAAATTAAATAAGCAATAATATCAATGATTTCATTTCTTGAAATATGCAAAAAAAAGAAGAGCAACTTTTCAATAAAGTAGAGTCAATCATCCCGAACCGAACTGAAGAGGTTCGGGATGGAATTGCTACTTAAAAGCGGAGACTGTTTATTGTAGATTATATATTTTGTAGAATTAATATCTCGAAAGAAATTAGTCTCAATAAACCCTGATTTGTATTTTTCAGAATCAATCTCTAAAAGTAAACACTATACAACCTAGGAATGAGTGAATATACATTTGATGACCATTTCTTGGTATTATATAAAGATAGGATTAGACTTTAAATCAAGAAATAGCCCTAACAGAATTTTTATAACTTACACAGTTTCTGGTACAGTGCCAAAAATTAATTGTAATAATTAAAGCTATGAATCAAATTTTTAAAACAACTCTTTTCTTTATACTTGCATTTTTAATGCTATACAAAACGCAAGCTCAAACAATTGTGCCTTTTTATAATATTGGATCCACTAATATTTTACCTAATTCATCTTTAATTAATTCAGGTGAAGCACACACACGTATTAATGATCTATTAGGAGGAATAGCTTCCGAACATGATAAAAAGTACATTTACTATAAGGGACAATATTATTTTAAGGATAATCTAGTTATCAATATTCAAGCACAATCCTATCCTCCAAAAACATCCCGATATAAATTATTGTCTGAAATAAAAAAGGGATATAATGCTTTTTTTTCACAGGAAATGAGCCCTGGTACATATTTTTTAGATATAAAAAATATAAATAACTACCATGTTTTTATTAACTATATAATTAATAATAATACATCAAAAAATGCTGTTATTATCGATGATCAGGGAAGATATATGGTGTCTATTAGTGTATATGGCGCTAAGGATTCGAATAGTATTCAGAAAGCTATAGATATGCTTAATCAAATAACAAATAGCATTATTTTTGTTGTAGAATAATAAAGGTAACTTTTTTGAAAAGATATATACAATTAAAAGTATACAAAGTCATTAATAGTCCATAGATTATTAATGACTTTTGTTTTATATGTGTAACCTTATCATTTGATACCAATATCTACTTCCTTAACGAGAAATTAGTCTCAATAAACCCTGGTTTGTATTTTCAAGAATAATCTCTTATTACAAAGGTATCTAAGTCTACCGTGTTTAAAGTTGGTGAATATATACATATCTAAATATTTTTATATATAAATATTTAGATATGTATTTTATTTTGTTAACTGTCTATATTACTTATTAATGTATTTTTCTTTAATTGCTGTTCTAATAAGATTTCTAACATTAGTCTTTTGATCTAATGCAATTCTTTTTAATTGATATAAATCTTCTTCTTCTATACTAATCAAAAATTTGGTTTCTACGGGTTTGATTACTTTCCCTTTTTTTTCTTGTAATGGACTAGATACATTATCCTCAGCAATTTTTTTAGCGAAATTTCCTAAACTATTTTTCCCACTCATAATATTTGATTTTTATCTATGATATTTTTGATAAAACTTCTTTTGTTAACTCTATAATTTGATTCTGTGCTTTTGTGTTTTCTTCTATACCATCGTTTATTGCTGAACGTGTGAAAGCAACTAAATCAGAAATAAAAGTATTCGATACACTAACGTTAAATCTTTCTAAAGCTTCATTCATTTCATTGGTTAATGTGGTATTAGGTTTAACCATATTAAAAACAATGAGCGTATCTTTTTCCTTCTTTGCACTTTTAACTATCTCAATAGTATCTTCAATAGCCAATAAATCATATAGTCCTGTTTTTGTAGGTATAACTATAACATTAGCTATCCTACATAACATGGGAAGATCAGATATTAAATATGGAGGTGTGTCTATAAAGATAAAGTCATAATCCATATTATTTATATCCTCTAATTTATTTGGGGGATATATTGGTACTGAAGAAGAATTACGAGATTTATATAATGAGCCTTGCAAATCTAAATCTATTATAGCTGTGTTTACAGAGTCTTTTAGTATGGATGCCATATTAAAAGCCAGTGTGCTTTTTCCAACACCTCCCTTTTGATGTGTTATTAATATGATTTTAGGCATATTTAAATATTTAGATATGTATATATTTGAATATTCAAATATACAATTTTATGATTGATTATAAAGGCTAAACAATTAATTTACAAACAAACTAATAATTCTTATGATTAAATAACACACCTAGTTTTTAGGTATAACTCCTTTTTTCTGATATGTTCCAATGATGTAAGCAGCGGCATTTTCAACGTTAATTTCACCTTTTCTTGCTCTATCATTCACTTTTTCAACAAATTTTATAAATTCATCGAAACCATCTTTGACAATTAATTCTGCATACTCTTCACTAATACCATAAGCCATAATGGTACGAATATTCTTTTGTTCAAGAACTGATTTATTAAAGTCGATTTCTAGTTGCTTAGGCTTTTCTTTATGTGTACTTACATAGATCTGAATGAATTCGAAAGATCGTCCACGTTTATACAATTCATAATCGAAACTAATATCTGTTAGTTCGTTTATCTGTTTCTTAGCAATGTCTAAAACAAATTCTTTAAACTGTCCTATTTGCGTATATTTTTCATTACCCTTTTTGTCGACCAAGCCAAGCATTTGCTTTAGTTCAATAATTGGTATAGGTTTTGGAAATTTTCCAACAGTACGCCATTGGCAAGCTAACATATATAGGCGTTTTGCATAGCTTGATGTACAACCCAAAACAGACTTTAATTGAAAATGGGTAAAGTTATTCTTAAGTTCAAAGAACAGCGGTTTTGCTGGTTCTGAAATCATAACTTCAAAAGCTCCATAACCTTTTAAATATTTCACTTTCTGGAAAAGCCAAATTTGCTCATAATATTCATCCGTCTCAATCTCAAACATTCTTGACCCAATATCTTCAGTTGATTTTCTAAGTTGCTGATAATTCCATTCTCTACCAGTAAGTAACTCTATATCTTTTGCTCGGATTGTATACGTTAGTTTATCTTCTTCTAGCGAAGAAAGAATCATAAAGAGAATATCCAATTGACAGGAAGTAAAATCATATCGACCTGAGGTTATAGCATTATGTTGCTTGTAATTCTTTTCTCCTAATGCTTCTGCTTCTTGAATTGTTAAAAGTTCCATTTTCGTTAGAATTTGCCCAAATCAAAGATAAACAAAAAAAACAGTAGTATATAAAATGTTGTTTTTTAAAACTGTTTTTTAGCTTATAAAAACTGTTTTTTAGCTTATAAAAACTGTTTTTTAGCTTATAAAAACTGTTTTTTAGCTTATAAAAACTGTTTTTTA
>CANQRD010000130.1 GCA_947626185.1 uncultured Flavobacterium sp. | reverse complement strand
AATATTAACGTTTAGAGAATTGGAATCTCTTACGAGCTTTCTTCTGACCGAATTTCTTACGCTCAACCATACGTGGGTCACGCGTTAATAATCCTTCTGGTTTAAGGATAGCTCTGTTTTCAGCATCAACTTCACACATTGCTCTAGCGATAGCCATACGCACTGCCTCAGCTTGACCTGTAGTTCCTCCACCGTATACATTTACTTTTACGTCAAAGTTTTCAGCGTTCTCAGTTAATGTAAGAGGCTGTAATACTTTGTACTGTAATGTACCTGTAGGGAAATAAGTTGTAAAATCTTTTTTGTTAACTGTGATTTTTCCTGTTCCTTCTGAAACATAAACACGAGCAACAGCGGTTTTTCTTCTACCGATTTTGTGAATAACTCCCATTACTTAATTTCGTTTAAATTAACGGCTTTAGGTTGTTGAGCCTCATGTTTGTGCTCAGCGCCTACATTAACATTTAAATTACGGAATAATTGTGCTCCTAATTTGTTTTTAGGCAACATTCCTTTAATTGCTTTCTCTACTAATAATGCAGGATTTTTTTGTTGCATTACTTTTGCAGTTAAAGATCTTTGACCTCCTGGATAACCTGTATGACGAATATAAGTTTTGTCATCTAATTTGTTACCTGTAAGGTTGATTTTTTCTGCGTTGATAACGATTACGTTGTCTCCACAGTCCACGTGCGGTGTGTAATTTGTTTTGTGCTTACCTCTTAAAAGTACTGCAACTTTTGAAGCAAGACGTCCCAAATTTTGACCCTCAGCATCTACTACTAACCATTCTTTTTGAACAGTAGCTTTGTTAGCTGAAATTGTCTTGTAGCTTAAACTTTCCACAATAAATTTGTATTTAATTAAACATTCCATTCCCAATAAAGGGAGTGCAAAATTACAATTATTTATTTACTATACAAATTGAACGCAGAATTTTTTAACGTTATTGGTTTTCAATTAGTTGTAAATGAAGTATAAAGATGAAGTACTAGACTAAAAATAGTATGTGTTTTTAAATGATTTTTTCCTCTTTTATAAGAGGGTAAAATGGATAAACTTGTTGTTTTTTCTTGAAATAGCTTTTAAATAGATAACTTATGTTTATTTTATAGCTGTTTTAGAAAAGTTTTTCGTTATAGTTTTCAGGGTGTTTTGCTATTTCGGCTTTGTAATATGGGGCTATTTCTGTCAAAATTTCTTCAAAACTTTTGTTTTCTACAAATATTGCTTTTAACATACCACATGTTTTCTTTTTGTAGTCGGCATAACATAAAATAATGGGAATATTGGTTTCTTTTGCGATGTAGTAAAAGCCCTGTTTCCATTTTGGAGAAAAAGATCGTGTGCCTTCAGGTGTATTAATTAAGGCAATAGAATCTGATGATTTTATAATGTTTACAGCATATTCTACCAAATTCTGACTTTTTGATCTATCTACACCAATACATCCAATGGCTTTGAAGAAAAAACCAAACCACGATTTTGTGTAATAGTCTTTGATGAATATTTTAAAAGGAACATCTAAAATCCAAAAACACGCCAAGCTGTAATAAAAATCCCAATTTGAGGTATGAGGGGGCGCAAATTAGGATACTTTTTTTGTAGTTTTTAAAAGAAGTATCATGAATTACTAATTTCCAACCTGTGATAAATAACATAAATTTTCCAAGTGCTTTTTTCATTGATACGTTTTTTATTATGATTGATTAAAAAGGAATTTAAAAAGCTATCGGTAATTTAAAATTACTGATAGCTTTGTGTATTTTAATGTGCTTCTAGCCAGTTTTCGCCTATACCAAGATCTACAACTAATGGAACAGAAAGTTCGAAAGCTTTTTCCATTTCTGATTTCACCATTGTTTTTAAATTATCTAATTCTGGTTTGTAAGCATCAAATACCAGCTCATCGTGTACTTGTAATAACATTTTTGATTGCCAGTTCTCTTCCACCAATCGCTTGTGAATATTGATCATTGCAATTTTGATAATATCTGCTGCACTTCCCTGAATAGGTGCGTTTACAGCATTTCGTTCTGCACCACTTCTTACCATCATGTTTTGCGAATGAATATCTTTTAAATATCTTCTTCGACCCAAAATAGTTTGCACATAACCGTTTTCTCTTGCAAATTCTATTTGTTCAGCAATATAGGTTTTTAAACGAGGATAGGTTTCATAATAAGCGTCAATTAATTCTTTGCTTTCTGCTCTTGATAAATTGGTTTGTTGACTCAATCCGAAAGCAGAAACACCATAAATGATTCCGAAGTTTACTGTTTTAGCATGACTTCTTTGTTCTTTAGTTACTTCATTTAATGGAACATTAAATACGCGAGCAGCGGTAGAACAGTGAATGTCTTCTCCTTTTTGGAAAGATTCAACCATATTTGGTTCTTGGCTTAGTGCTGCGATAATGCGCAATTCAATTTGTGAGTAATCGGCAGCCATTAAAACATGATTTTCATCACGGGCTATAAAGGCTTTTCTAACTAACCTTCCTCTTTCTGTACGAATAGGAATATTTTGTAAGTTAGGATTATTTGAACTCAAACGACCTGTTGCTGCTACAGCTTGCATATATTCGGTGTGAATGCGATTTGTAGCGGGATTTACTTGCTTTGGTAAAGCATCTACATAAGTGTTTTGTAACTTAACCAATTGACGCCAATCTAAGATGTTTTGAACAATAGCGTGTTTTGGTGCTAGATCACTCAAAATTTCTTCACCAGTAGCATATTGTCCTGTTTTTGTTTTTTTAGGCTTTGTACCACCTATTTTTAATTTCTCAAATAAGATATCGCCTAATTGTTTGGGTGAGGCAAGATTAAAAACTTCACCTGCCTCATCGTAAATTGCTTGTTCTAAAGCTTTGCTATCATTGACTAATATTTGAGAAAGTTCATTCAGAAAATCTACATCTAAGCGAATTCCTTCACTTTCCATACTTGCTAATACTTTTACCAACGGAAGCTCTATATTGTTGAATAGATTTAATGTTTGTGTTGCTTCTAGTTGCGGCAGAAATACATTTTTTAGTTGAAGTGTTATGTCTGCATCTTCTCCTGCGTATTCTTTTGCCAACTCCACTTCAATGTCTCGCATTGATTTTTGATTTTTTCCTTTTTTGCCAATAAGTTCTTCAATAGGTTGAGGTGAATATTTTAGATAAGTTTCCGCTAAAACATCCATATTATGACGCATATCTGGGTTGATTAAATAATGCGCAATCATGGTGTCAAACAACGGAGCTTGAACGGTAATTCCGTATTGTTTTAAAACTTTGATATCGTATTTAAGATTTTGTCCGATCTTCTCAATGGTGGGTGATTCAAAAAATGGCTTAAAATACGCTAAAACACTTAAAACTTCTTCTCTGTTTTCCGAGAGTGGAACGTAAAAGGCATTTCCTTTTTCAAAAGAAAATGACATTCCTACTAACTCAGCAGTTAATGGATCAATACCCGTAGTTTCAGTATCGAAACAAACTGATGATTGAATTAATAAATTTTGTGCTAGTAATTTTATAGCCATTGGCGTTTGACACAATTGATACAAATGTGGAGTATTTAGTAAGGTGTTGTATGATCCGGTAACTGTTTCTTCGGCCTCTCCAAACATGTCAAATAATGAAGGTTGCTTATTGTTTACAACTGCCGATTTTATATTAGATGTTGTTGTACTTGTATCATTTACTTGGGAAGTTGTCTCATTGCTTAGATTACTGAAAATTTTATCGAATTGCTCTTTCATTCGTCTAAACTCAAGATCAATAAATAGCGCATCTGTTTTTTCAACATTTGGTGTTTCTAAACGATAATCTTCTTCGTGAAAAGTTACAGGACAATCTAATATAATAGTAGCTAATTGTTTAGATAATAATCCTTTTTCTTTGTTAGCCTCAATATTTTCTTTCATTTTGCCTTTTAGCTGATGAGTATTAGCTAAAAGATTTTCCATAGTACCGTATTCTTTAATGAATTTTTTAGCTGTTTTTTCACCAACTCCAGGTAATCCAGGAATATTATCTACAGCATCTCCCATCATTCCTAGAAAATCGATAACTTGAATTGGATCTTCTACTTCAAATTTTTCTTTTACAGTAGCAACATCCCAAATTTCAATTCCATTTCCCATTCTTGCAGGGCGGTACATAACAATATTATCTGAAACTAGCTGAGCATAATCTTTATCAGGTGTAACCATAAACACCTTGAAATTTTCTTTTTCTGCTTGTTTGGCCAATGTTCCAATTAAATCATCTGCTTCAAATCCTTCAACTTCCACAGCAGGAATATGCATTGCTGCTAAAATATCTTTAATATAAGGTACAGCAATTTTTATAGCTTCTGGTGTTTCGTCTCTATTGGCTTTATATTCTGGAAAAACTGCTAAACGGTCTGTACTTCCTCCTTTGTCAAATACAACAGCTAAATGATCTGGTGTTTCTCTTTTAATTACATCTAATAGAGAATTCATGAAACCTAATATAGCCGAGGTATCAACTCCTTTTGAATTAATACGTGGATTTTTGATAAAAGCATAATATCCTCTGAATATTAAAGCATATGCATCGAGTAGAAAAAGACGTTTTTGTTCGGCCATTATAAGATGGTTTTATGTATTTTATTAAATGATTTTCAAAGATAATGAATTTTGAGTTTATGGTTCCTTTTGCTTTTTGATCAAAAATGATTTTTGCTGATGTAAATATGCAATCAATCATTAATATTTGTTAAAGATGTTTTTATCCTTTTTGTAAAAAAGTAAATTTGTTATTCATAGATTTTTGATATGGAACGATTTATACTTATTGGTATTCTTTTATTTATTATAGAGTTTTATACTTTTCAATCGGTTAGACAACTCACCAAGAATAAGTTTTTTAGAAGTTTGTATGCAATAATTAGTCTAGTAGTTATTGCTTATATTTTGTATGGGTTTTCAACATTTGATAGACGAGCAGGGCAAAATTATCAGTCGATGTTAGCAGCTTCTTTAATAATGTTGTTTTATTTACCTAAAATTATAATTACCTTTTTTTTAATTGTAGAGGACATTTTTCGACTCTTTATTGGTGTTTTTCAGTATATAAAAAGAAGTAAAACTTCGGAAAAAAGCACTTTTTTGCCTGAGCGAAGAAAATTCATTACCCAATTAGCTTGGGGAATTGCAGCTATACCTTTTATTTCAGTTTTACACGGAATAACTTTAGGGCGATATAAATTTCAAGTCTATAAAAA
>CANQRD010000129.1 GCA_947626185.1 uncultured Flavobacterium sp. | reverse complement strand
CCATCGTTTGTTACTGAAAATTTATATAATGGTAGCGATTGCGCTGCTCTTATCAACCAATATGCTCCTAATTGTAAGAATATAATTATTACAGCCCATGAAGAAGCCACCGTTTTATATCAAATTTTTCGAAAATCATCTCTTTCAGGATTAATTGTGAAAGCTGATTTTGTAACACAAGAGGTAAGAGATCTGATTAAAGGCGAATTAAAAGAACCTTATCTTAGCGGTAGAGTAAAAGAAGCGCTTAATGAAATCAGAATACAAGAATCTTTGATTAGTTATAATAATATTGAAATTCTGATGTATTTATCTCAAGGTTTTAAAGTAAATCAAATAAGTGGTTTTGTGAAATTAAGCACATTTGCAATTCAAAAACGTGTTAATAAAATGTTACGAGATTTTGATGTAACCAATCATGCCGAATTGATTCAAATTTGTAAAGCACGAAAGATTATTTAAAAAAAACTTCTAAAAATATTTTTATTTAACATTTGGTATTCATAACGAACCTATAATCATAAATGTTCGTAGTGAAGTTTTTGTTTATAGCTTTTTTATAATACGTTTGGAATGAGAACTAATAAAAATATTTACAAAAACTAAAAGTGCACGTGGTTGGATATATGTTTTTTTTAGTTTAAAAAATGAGTAAACTAAGTTTAGAGGCTCTTAGATTAAGAGCAAAAGCAGTAGCTTCAGAAGATTTATTGGCTACAATTTCAGGAGGAATGGAAAATGCATGTCACGATGGCAGTAGTTCTGTAAGGTTTAATCCTTCAAAACCTTCTTTTCCACCGCCAGTAGTTGTGTGTGATAACATCTAACTATTGAATTAAAATAAAATCATTCCTTCAATAGAATATTTTTATTGAAGGAATTTGTTTTTAATGACTATTGCTACTTTTGAAATATTATATAATTTTATGATGAAATACTTGGCTCTATTTTTTTTCTTTTTATCCACTAATTGCTATTCAATTAAGCCGGTAAAGGAATATATACAATTACCTTCTGATTATGATATCGTCTTTAAGGAGTTTTTCCTAGAAAAAAATGACTATAAAATATGTATATGGGAGAGTAATCCTAAAAATGTCACGAAAACAGAAACCATATTATTAACATACGGTGATTTCGGAAATATGTCATACTATATACAATATATAAAGTTTTATACCGACTTAGGATATAGAGTTATAGCTTTTGATTACCGTGGTTTCGGTAAAAGTTCTTCATTCGAAATAAATGAAGATTTTTTATACTATAACGAATTTACGGAAGATTTAGATAATGTAATTCTATATTGTAAAGAAAACCTGAAAATTGATAAATTAGGTGTAGTTGCACTATCAATGGGTACACTTTTAACTTCCGCTTCAAGTCAAAAGAATAATATTGATTTTCTAATTTTAGAGAGTGCTGTTGAGAATGTTGCCGATGTCGTCGTAAAATTGAATAAGATCAAAAAAATAATGTATAAATTACCCAAAAGTAATGTTCATGTATCTCATAGTTGGAAAGATTTTAAATGTAAAATAATAATATTTACAGGAATAGAAGATAATATTACCACAAAAGATGATGCCCTAAAAATTATAAATTATAATCATTCTAATCGTAGAATGATCTTGTACGAAGGAGGACACTTATCAGTTTTAAGTTCTGATAACAATAGGCAAATATATTTAAAAGAACTTAAGAAATTTCTAAATGAATAAGTTTAATAATAAAAAAAAATTCTACTTAAAAAAATATGTTCCAATTTATAAGGCGCAGCAAAAAATATGCATTGGATTTGTAGGAAAGGAAGACTATATAGAATTTGAGTATACAGAACATAACTATAATGTTATAGAAAAATTGTTAAAAGATGGTATACAGGAAAGTTGCTTAAAAAATGAACTATATAAGAAGTTGAGGGAAAATAATTTTTTAGAAAACAAGCATAGATTTAATAAAAATGATTTGGATAGCAGAAGCACATTATATATAGATTATCTGTTAAAAAAGGATCTTTCAAGTGAGATTAATGAAGCGAGACAGAAAT
This sequence comes from uncultured Flavobacterium sp., assembly GCA_947626185.1. Lineage (GTDB taxonomy): Bacteria > Bacteroidota > Bacteroidia > Flavobacteriales > Flavobacteriaceae > Flavobacterium. Next base: position 3,234 of record CANQRD010000129.1, on the reverse strand, counting down.
CTATTTTAGTTTTTGGTGCCGGTGCTGGTGGAAGCTCATTAATATATTTATTAGCACAGTTCGGTTTTAATTCTTTATCTGTCATCGATTATGATACTGTTGAAGAAAGTGATATTGGTAGGGTAACTATATTCGACAATTCAGATATTGGTGCTAAAAAAGTAGTCTCACTAAAGAACAAAATTAAAAATAATTTTGATATCGAAATAAACATTATAGATGCAAAATTAACTGATGAGGATGAATTATCCAAAGTTATAAGTGTTATAGATCCTGAAATTATAGTTAAAGCTTGTGATCCTGACGGTGTCTTTTTAACCAATTTAAATAAAATATGCTTCAATCAAAATATCCCTTACATTTCAATGGCATACGCATACGAACTGTTAAAAATTGGTCCGTTAATAGTTCCGCATGTAACATCCTGCTCCGAAGCACTCTCTAAAGATGCGGAAAAGCATTATGGTCAGCACTATAAAATTGATCAGTTTAAGAAGCTTTTTTCTGAATATTTGTTTCATCCGTCAATATCATTTAATATTAATATTTTGTCATCTCTAGTTTTTAAAGAAATCTTATTTTTTCTACTAGCGGAATTTGATCAATGTCAGACAATAGGAAGAATAATTATGTTTAACCCCCTTTCATTTTCAACGTATTCTTATTTAATAGAATGTGATGATAATTGTAAAATATGTTATTATGAAGGAAAAGCAATTTAATATTGAAGATATTCTTAAAGTGTTACTTTATAAAGAATCTCCTAAATTATTAGAAAAACTAGATATCGAAAGTAATCAAATATTTTTAGAACCTTTGTGTTTTGCTTATTTTAACAACAAAAAACATAGTTCTTTTCCAAATAAGGTTTTAGAAGAAATAATGCAAGGTTATTTTACACAAAAAGAACCTTTAAAAATTGAACATTCATATAATAAGAATAATATTGCTTATGTCCCAAATATCGGATATTTCAAAAAAGGAGAATTTGAACCTTTTGAGCCTATTTTAGAGATAGAAGACATTGAGGTAGTGAAAGAATTACATCCTTTAATGCACAGATATTTATTTGAGTTTTATAAAGGTCATATTACCAATCCGAATCCTGATTATGAATCGGTTTGGCAAAGTTATATTGCAACCTTAGAAAAAGCATTGAAATTGTTAAAAGAGCATACTTCCGATTTTTTCAAAGAATTTCAGTCTGCCAACAGGAAGATATTTATACATAACAATCCTAAAATTCTAAACTTTACAAGTATCGAAACTTTAGGAATGTTGTATTTCTATACAACTCAAAAATCATCTACTCTTATGTATTTTATAGAAGAGCTGATACATCAGGGATCTCACAATATTTTGTATCACATTACTTTTGACAAAAAAGATTTTTTCAAAATTGATGCTCCCAATACCATAATGCGAGATTTGACCAAACAGGGATGGGATTACCGAGATGTTTACGGAGCATTTCACGGAGTTTATACCGTTTACAGACGTTTGGAATGTTACGATATTCTATTACAAAAAAACGTATTAAAAGAAAAAGACAAGCACGAGCTTTTAGGAAGATTAGCAGACCAATTTCCGAGATTTCATACAGGTTTGGAGTTGCTTAACCTTGATGAAGTATATACCGAAAAAGGAAAAACACTTTATTTGGAATTAGACAAAAAATGCGAAAGCATACTCAATAAATACAGCAGATTAAAAAACGAATTTGATTTGAGCAACAGAGATTTGGATTTCAGATATGAAGATTTCTGTAAGCTCAATTCGTATGAAGATTTTTTAGAAAAAGACAAACATGGATTTTATAATTTTTTTGATATAAAGCAATGCACAAATTAATTATTTCATTATTTATTGTATTATCTGGGTATTACTCGTATGCCCAAGATGCAGACTACATTTTTAAAAATGTAAATATTATTACTATGAAAGATGATAAAACTATTACAAACCAAACGGTGGTTATTAATAACGGAAAAATAGTTGAAATAGCTAAAAAAACCAAATACAAATCAGTAAACACGATAGATGCTAAAGGAAAGTATCTTTTACCAACAATCGCTGATGCTCACGTTCATTTCCCTGAATGCGATGAGGAATTAGAAAAAGTAATGAAACTAAACTTAATAAACGGAGTTACGAAATTGCGTTCTATGAGAGGAAGTTGGAGTGATTTAGAACGAAAATCAAAATATAATTCCAAAGAAAGCTATTATCCAAAACTGTATCTTTCTCCTCCTCCAATTCACAGAAATCACGATTTTTCGGTTGAAGAATTAGAAGAATACATAAAAACCTCAAAAGATTATGGTTTTGATTTTATAAAAATATTGAGTATCAAAAGTCCTGTTTTGTTAAAACAATTAGACAGTCTTTGTAAAAAATATGAGGTAAACTTAGGAGGTCATTATCCCGATAATCCGAAAGGAGTTCGTTTTTCTGATGAAAGTGTTTTCAGCACTAATTATAATTCTATCGAACATTTGGGAGGTCTTGTCGGAGATGCTGAAAGTTATGAGAACAGATTAAGGAACATTAAACAAAACAAAATTTTTATCTGTCCTACAATGCAATGGTATGCAATCGGTTACGGACAATACGGAATTGACGATATGTTGAATCAAAGAGGAATGCAATACATTCCGACAGATATAAAATCCGATTGGGCTGAAAAATCAATAATTTACAGAAGTAAATTAGGTAAAAACGGTTTTGAACAAGAAAAAGCAGAATATGCTTTGGAAATGCAGGAACGTTTTAACATTACAAAAAGATTAAATGATGAGGGGGTAAAATTGCTTTTAAGCCCTGACAGCAGTTCCAAATTTATTGTTTCAGGCTTCGGAATGTTGGAAGAAATGAAGCTATATCAGAAAGCAGGCCTTTCTAACTTTGATATTTTAAGAAGTGCTACTGCAAATTTTGCTTTGCTTTTCAATGAAAATTACGGAACTATCGAAACAGGAAAAGACGCAGATTTTATGTTGTTATCACATAATCCGTTACAAGATTTAAAAGCTCTTGAAAATGTAAATGCTGTTTTTTACAACAATCATTACCTTGACCAAAAACAGCTAAAAGATTTAGCAGATTCTGTTTTGACTAATTAGAACTACGTCAGTTCGAGTAGGTTTTATGGAATAAAACCGTATCGAGAACTTTTCAATTAAAAACTTTTATATTAAGCATTATTATTGATTTTAATGGCTAAAGAGAAATTTC
>CANQRD010000128.1 GCA_947626185.1 uncultured Flavobacterium sp. | reverse complement strand
GCGGTCTGGACGGGACTCGAACCCGCGACCCCATGCGTGACAGGCATGTATTCTAACCAACTGAACTACCAAACCGTGTCTTCATTGCTGTAATGCGGTGCAAATATACGAGCATTTTCTACACTTCCAAATCCAATTCCAATAAAATTTCATCTTTTTTTGAAATAAATATTGATATAACTGACTATCAGGCGTCTAAATTCTAGAACAAAATCAATTATTTTTTAATTTCTTTTATTAAACTTATTTACTTGGCTACCTATTGTACCGAAAAACAAAAAAGACAAGTCATCTAGACTTGCCTTTTTGAAATTGTATGATTATTTAACGAATTATAATGCTCCGTTAATTAAATCTTCGTACGTTTTTTTAGGAGCAACTCCTACTTGACGACCGATTACTTCACCGTCTTTGAAGATTAATACGGTAGGAATGTTACGTATTCCGTATTTAGAAGCAAACTCTTGATTAGCATCAACGTCTACTTTTCCTACAATTGCTTTTCCTTCAAAATCATTGCTTAACTCAGATACAACTGGAGCTAACATTTTACAAGGTCCACACCATACTGCCCAAAAGTCAACCAAAACTGGTTTATCCGATTTTAATACTACTTCTTCAAAAGTAGCATCTGTTATCTCTAATGCCATTTTTTTCTATTTTTTTGTTATTAAACAAAGCTAGTAATTTTATTATATTTCTTGAATGGTTTTTAATCAATTTTATCTATTTCAACATATAGAAAGACAATTTCAAATTTTATTTCATTAAGAAAACTATATTTTTACATTTCAGAAATAAGATAAAATTTTTAGCCTTATTAATTTCAAAACATATAAAATGACAATAGAACTCAATCAAATTCAAGAATTACTTTTTAAACCTTGTGGATTATCAATTCTAAATCTTACAAAAGATATTGAATGTGAGGAATACAACGGATATAATTTAAAAACAACAACAACTTCTATAAAATATAGAAAAGCAAAAGTAACTCCTAAAAAGAATGGACAATTTGTAACCTTATGGAAAAGAAATAAAAATGGAATCACTGAGCCATTTACTATAAATGATCCTTTTGATTTCTATCTAATTGTTACGAAAACCGATGAAGAATTGGGTTGTTTTATATTTCCGAAAAAAATATTAGCAGCACAACACATACTTAGCGCTGCGGAAAAAGAAGGAAAACGCGGATTTCGCATTTATCCTGCATGGGATATACCAAGCAGTAAACAAGCAGAAAAAACGAAATTATGGCAAAACAAATATTTTATACATCTTGCTTTAATCAATAGTGAAACAGTGGAAAAAGCAAAAAATATTTTAAACATCAATAAAATATAGTACAACAAAAAGTCATCATCCAATAGCTGAATCATGACTTTTTCTATCTTTTAATTAAGCTTAAACATTACTTGCTGACGTTCTAATTCTTCTAGCAACTCTGCACTAATATTTACTCTACTATTTCTACTCGACATTTCTATTCTATTAATCACTCTAAACTCTTCTTTAGGTTCGTCCATAACAAAATCAACTTTATCCGATTCGTAAACATCTTCAATAAAATTACCGTCTTCATCAAAAGTAACAGGAGCTATAGACATTGAATTAGATTCTAGTGCTACCTTTTCTATTTCATAAATATCAAAAAATACTTGTTTGTCTCCTGCATGGCTATCTAAAGTAGATTTTAAAGCATTTACTCTTGTTTCGGTTACCTCATCAACACTCATTTGCACAATAATACTTTTTGCGTAAGAAGAAATAACCTCATGTAACAATTTCATTTCTAAGAACTGTAAACGAGGCTCACCTCTTTCTCCAGTATCTTTTCTTATCCAACCTTCGTTGACTTGTACTCGTACATAGACGAAAGTATTAGTTAATAAAAAATGCCTAAATTTTAAAAACTCTTCGTTAAACAAACGAAACTCCATAGATTCATCATAACCTTCAATCGTAAATACTGCCCAGTCTTTCCCTTTTGCTGATGTTCTAAACTGTACATCACTAATCATTCCTCCAAAACTAATTGTTCTTCCAACAAAATTTTCCAGATGTGCAAGCTCCTCTACAGCAACATTACAATAATTTTTCAATTCGAAACGAAAATCATCTAATGGATGTCCAGAAATATAAATTCCAACTACTTCTTTTTCTTTTGCCAACTTTTCCATAGTGCTCCATTCGGGGCAATCTGGCAACACTGGTTCAGGAATTTGCACTTCACTACTATCTCCAAATAAACTTACTTGAGCCGAATTTTCGTTCTCTTGCGTTTTTGCACCATAGCGAATAGCTTTTTCTAAAAATGGAACAGGATCCGTTGCGTCTGTAAAGAAATATTGAGCTCGATGTGTATTAAAACAATCGAATCCACCAGCTAAAGCCAAATTTTCAAATGCTTTTTTATTTGCTGCTCGCAAATCAATTTTCTTTGCAAGATCAAATATTGAACGATAATGCGCTTTATCACGATTATCTACAATTGTTTTTACTGCGCCTTGCCCCACTCCTTTAATAGCTCCCATTCCGAAACGAATAGCATATTCGCTATTTACTGTAAACTTATAATAAGATTCATTTACATCCGGACCAAGTACATGCAATCCCATTCGCTTACATTCTTCCATAAAGAAGGTAACCTGCTTAATATCGTTCATATTATTAGAAAGCACAGCAGCCATATACTCTGCTGGATAGTGTGCTTTTAAATAAGCCGTTTGATAGGCGATCCAAGCATAACAAGTAGAGTGCGATTTATTGAAGGCATAAGAAGCAAATGCTTCCCAATCTTTCCAAATTTTTTCCAGCACCACTGGATCATGACCTTTTGCTGAAGCTTGTTCTACAAACTTAGGCTTCATTTTATCCAAAACATCTTTTTGTTTTTTCCCCATTGCCTTACGCAAAACGTCGGCTTCACCTTTGGTAAAATCAGCTAATTTTTGCGATAAAAGCATCACCTGTTCTTGATAAACAGTAATACCGTAAGTTTCTTTCAAATACTCTTCACAAGCATCTAAATCGTAAACAATTGGTTCTTCTCCATTCTTTCTTCGAACGAAAGAAGGAATATATTCTAACGGCCCTGGACGATATAAGGCATTCATGGCAATTAAATCTCCAAAAACAGTTGGTTTTAGTTCGCGCATGTATTTTTGCATTCCGGGAGATTCATATTGAAAAACACCAACTGTTTCTCCTCTTTGGAAAAGCTCATATGTTTTTTCGTCATCAATAGGAATTAAATCAGGATCTATTTCAATTCCCGTTCTATATTTTACCAACTTAATGGTGTCTTTTATCAATGTTAGGGTTTTTAACCCAAGGAAGTCCATTTTCAACAATCCTGCACTTTCTGCAACGGAGTTGTCAAACTGAGTAACATATAAATCAGAATCTTTTGCAACAGTAACCGGAACGAATTTGGTAATATCATCTGGCGTAATAATAACTCCACACGCGTGAATACCAGTATTTCTCATTGAACCTTCTAAGATTTTCGCTTGCTGAATCGTTTCTGCAATTAACGTATCATCTTGAGCTAATGCAATTAATTCTTTTACTTTATCAAATTCCTCACTTCTTAATACAGCTTTAATTGCACTTTCGTCTTCGCTAAGAAAACGAGCTAAATTCCATTTAGATGGCATCATACCAGGAATAAGCTTTGCAATTCTATCTGCTTCAAACAAAGGTAAATCTAGTACACGCGCCGTATCTCTAATTGCAGATTTGGTGGCCATCTTTCCATATGTAATAATCTGTGCTACTTGATTAGAGCCATATTTATCAATTACATAATCCATTACTTTACTACGTCCTTCATCGTCAAAATCAATATCAATATCGGGCATTGATACACGATCTGGATTTAAAAAACGCTCAAAAAGCAAATCGTATTCAATTGGGTCTAAATTAGTAATTCCTAAACAATACGCTACGGCAGAACCTGCGGCAGAACCACGTCCAGGACCAACAGAAACTCCCATTTTTCTTGCAGCAGCAATAAAATCTTGAACAATCAAGAAATAACCTGGATAACCTGTACGCTCAATTGTAGCTAACTCAAAATCTAAACGTTCTTTTATTTCTTCAGTAACTTCTGAATACCTTCTTTTTGCACCTTCATAAGTTAGGTAGCGCAAATAATTATTTTCACCATTTTTTCCACTTCCATCTCCTTCCAAATCACTTGGATCTTGAAATTCGGCAGGAATGTCAAATTTTGGAAGTAATACATCACGATGTAAAACAAAAGGTTCTACCTTATCTACAACTTCTTGGATATTATAAATAGCTTCAGGAATATCCCTGAACAATTCTTTCATCTCATTTTCCGATTTGAAATAATATTCCTGATTAGGCAATCCATAACGATAACCACGCCCTCTTCCGATTGGAGTACTTTGTTTTTCCCCGTCTTTTACACATAATAGAATATCATGTGCATTAGCATCCTTTTTTTCTAAATAATAAGCATTATTTGTAGCAATTAGCTTAACGTTATGCTTTCTGGCCAATTTAATTAAAACCTTATTTACTCGATTTTCATCTTCTTGATTATGACGCATTAATTCTACATACAAATCGCTTCCAAATTGATCCTTCCACCAAATTAACGCTTCTTCAGCCTGACGCTCACCAACGTTTAATATTTTGCCAGGTACCTCGCCAAATAAGTTACCTGTTAATACCATAATATCTTCTTTATATTGCTCTACAATTCTTTTGTCAATACGCGGTACATAATAAAATCCGTCTGCATAAGCAATCGACGCCATTTTTGCTAAATTGTGGTAACCATTTTTATTTTTTGCCAATAATACCACTTGATATCCGTTATCTTTTTTGGTTTTATCTAGATGATTTTCTGCAATAAAAAATTCACAGCCCACAATTGGTATTAATAATGGCAAAGATTCTTCTCCATTTTCTGCTCTTTCTTTGTTAATTTCTTCTATTCGTTTGTTATGATTGCTTACTTCGGAAACAAAATGGAATGATCCCATCATATTTCCATGATCAGTCATAGCAATAGCAGACAAATTCATTTCACCAGCTTTTTTTACCAATGCTCCAATTCCAATTGTAGATTGTAATACGGAGAATTGCGTATGCACATGCAGATGTGCAAATTTGGCTTCTTGTAATTTTTGAAGTTCTTCCGCAGATACTTTTACAGAACTACTTTCTTGTGATTTGGCTATTCGAGCACGAATTTCATCTGAAGCTTGCTTCAGATTTATATGCTTTAAACCAATTGGTTTAAAGGATTCAAAGTTTATCTTTTTGTATTCTTCAATATAATTA
>CANQRD010000127.1 GCA_947626185.1 uncultured Flavobacterium sp. | reverse complement strand
CCAATAACTGTTAGTATAAAGTTAAATAAAGATTCTTTTATTGATTAAAAACCTTGATATATAGCTTTGTTTAGTTGATTAAATGGTATAAAAAAGCTATATTTGTACGTTAGTTATTTTACAAAAAAATTATGAGTCAAGAAATAAATAAGGCAAATTACTCTGCCGATAGTATTCAGGCATTAGAGGGGATGGAGCACGTAAGAATGCGTCCATCAATGTATATTGGAGATGTAGGAGTGCGTGGATTGCATCATTTAGTTTATGAAGTAGTAGATAACTCTATTGACGAAGCTTTAGCTGGGCATAGTGATAAAATTGATGTTGTAATCAAAAAAGATAATTCAGTTTCAGTTGAAGATAACGGAAGGGGAATTCCAGTAGATATACACAAAAAAGAAGGTGTTTCTGCCTTGGAAGTGGTAATGACAAAGATTGGGGCTGGAGGTAAGTTTGATAAAGATTCATATAAAGTATCTGGAGGATTACACGGCGTAGGTGTTTCTTGTGTAAATGCGTTGTCAGACTTATTACATGCGATCGTTTATAGGGATGGTAAAGTTTATGAACAAGAATATTCGCGTGGTAAAGCTTTGTATCCTGTAAAAGTTACTGGTGAAACTTCAAAACGTGGTACTAAAGTTACATTTAAACCAGATGCAACTATTTTTACTCAAACTTTAGAATATTCATACGAAATTTTAGCTTCTCGTTTGCGTGAATTAGCTTTCCTAAACAAGGGGCTTACAATTACACTTACTGATGAAAGAGAGGTAAATGATAAAGGAGAATTTAGACATGAAGTTTTCTTTTCAAAAGAAGGTTTAAAAGAGTTTATCAAATTTTTGGATGGAAATCGTACGCCAATTATCAATGATGTTATTTGGATGGAATCGGATAAAGGCGATGTTCCTGTAGAAGTAGCATTGATTTATAACGACACTTATTCTGAAAATATTTATTCTTATGTGAATAATATTAATACACATGAAGGAGGTACTCATTTGCAAGGTTTCCGTATGGGGCTTACTCGTACATTAAAGAAATATGCAGACTCTTCTGGATTGTTAGATAAATTGAAGTTCGAAATTAGTGGTGATGATTTTCGAGAAGGATTAACAGCTATTATATCTGTTAAAGTTATGGAGCCACAATTCGAAGGACAAACAAAAACAAAATTAGGAAATAGAGAGGTGGTTTCTCCAGTAAGTCAAGTTGTTGCTGAAATGTTGGAAAACTATTTGGAAGAAAATCCTAATGATGCTAAAATTATTGTGCAAAAGGTGATTTTAGCTGCTCAAGCAAGACATGCTGCTAAGAAGGCACGTGAAATGGTACAACGTAAAACCGTGATGACAGGTGGTGGTTTACCAGGAAAATTATCGGATTGTTCTGAGCAAGATCCTACAAAATGTGAAGTATTCTTAGTGGAGGGAGACTCTGCGGGAGGTACTGCAAAACAAGGAAGAGACAGAAATTTTCAAGCAATTTTACCATTAAGAGGTAAAATTTTGAATGTGGAAAAGGCAATGGGACACAAAGTGTTCGAAAGTGAGGAGATTAAAAATATCTTCACCGCTTTAGGAGTTACAATTGGAACAGAAGAAGATAGCAAAGCATTAAATTTAGAAAAGCTACGTTATCATAAAGTGGTAATCATGTGTGATGCCGATGTGGATGGTAGTCATATTGCTACACTTATTTTAACATTCTTTTTCCGTTATATGCGTGGGTTAATTGAAAATGGACATGTTTATATTGCTACTCCACCATTATATATGGTTAAAAAAGGGCAGAAAAAAATATACGCTTGGTCTGATGAAGAACGTATAGCTTTATTGGAAGAAATGGGAAGTGGGTCTAGCGTACAACGTTATAAAGGTCTTGGAGAAATGAATGCGGAACAATTATGGGAAACAACTATGAATCCAGAACACCGTATTTTGCGTCAAGTAACTATTGATAATTTAAAAGAAGCAGATTTAGTTTTTTCTATGTTGATGGGAGATGAAGTACCGCCGCGTAGAGAATTTATCGAAAAAAACGCCACTTACGCGAAAATCGATGCTTAATTAAAGATTGAAATATATAAAGGTCAAGCATAATTATATTATGCTTTGACTTTTTTTTTAACTAATATTTAAAACCATTATTATGAAGGTATCTATTATTGGAGCTGGTAACGTAGGAGCTACGTGTGCCGAAGTAATTGCATTTAGACAAATAGCAAGTGAAGTAGTGCTTGTTGATATTACTGAAGGTTTTGCTGAAGGTAAAGCAATGGATATTATGCAATGCGCATCAACCTCTGGTTTTGACACAGTTGTTAGAGGTGTTACTAAGCAGTATTCAAAAACTGTAAATAGTGATGTAGTGGTTATTACTTCAGGAATTCCACGTAAACCAGGAATGACTAGAGAAGAGCTAATCGGTACAAATACTAATATAGTAAAATCGGTAATGGAAAGTGCTTTAACAGTTTCTCCAAATGCTATTTTTGTAATAGTTACCAATCCAATGGATACAATGGCATTGGCTGCTTATAAAATAGCTGGATTACCTAAAAATAGAATAATTGGTATGGGCGGAGCTTTAGATTCGGCACGTTTTAAATATTTTTTAAGTCAAAAATTAGAAAAACCAGTTGCGGATATTGAAGGAATGGTAATAGGAGGACATGGAGATACTACTATGATACCTTTAATCCGTTTAGCTACATATAAGGGGATTCCAGTATCACAATTTTTGTCTGAAGAAGATCAAAAAGAAGTGGTGCAACAAACAATGGTTGGTGGGGCTACGCTTACAAAGCTTTTAGGCACGTCGGCTTGGTATGCACCTGGTGCTGCTGTAGCCAATTTGGTAGATAGTATTTTACACGATAGGCAAAAACTAATCCCATGTTCAGTTTTATTAGAAGGGGAATATAATGAACAAGATATATTTATAGGCGTTCCATGTATTATTGGTAGAAATGGAGTTGAACAAATTGTCGACATTCAGTTAAATAAAACAGAAAAAGAGTTGTTCAGCAAAAGTGCTGAAGCAATAAAAGAAGTAAATAAAGAGTTAAAAAATTTTATTTCATAAAAATCACATAACATAAAAGAGTGAAAAGTTTATCAGATTGATTTTTTCTGATAAACTTGATAAAACAATTGGTAATTCTATTGCCATACTTTATATTTGCTCGTTTTTAAAAAATAAATAATTAATTTTAAGTAATAATGCAAAACAAGGGACTTGTTAAATTTTTTGCAATAATATTTGCTTTGGTAAGTATTTACCAGCTTTCTTTCACCTTTGTTACCAGTCACTATGAAGATAAAGCAAAAGCTTTTGCTAATGGTGATTCTCAAAAAGAGTTACAATATTTAGACTCTATTGGTAACCAAACTGTTTTTTTAGGACAGACTTTTAATGAGGTAAGAGCTAAACAAATTAATAAAGGATTAGATTTAGAAGGAGGAATCAACGTTACGTTGCAGATTTCTATTAAAGACATCTTAAAAGGTTTGTCAAACAACTCAAAAAATCCTGTTTTTAACAAAGCATTAGCCGAGGCTGAAAGCATGAGACAAGGTAATCAAAGTTATCTAGATGCTTTTTATGCCGCTTTTGAAAAAGAATCAAAAGGAACGGTAAAATTAGCTTCTCCAGATATTTTTGCAAACAGAAATTTAAGTGAGATTACAGTAGGAATGTCAGATAGTCAGGTAAAGACTATTTTAGCAGTTAAAGTAAAAGAATCTGTAGAAAGCGCATACCGAGTATTTAGAGAGCGTATCGATAAGTTTGGAGTAGCACAGCCTAACATCCAAATGCTTGGAGATAGTGGTCGTATTCTTGTAGAATTACCTGGTGCAAAAGATGTAGATCGTATTAAAAATCTTTTACAAAGTACTGCTCAGTTAGAATTTTGGGAAACGTATAAGTATGAAGAGATTGGTAATTATTTAGCAGCTGCTAATGAGTATTTAAAAACAACTGAAAAAGCTAATGTAGTTGAGGAAAACATTACAGAAGAAGTTGAAACAACTGATAAAACTGATGTTGATGCATTATTAGGTGGAATTACTGAAACTGCCGCTGATAGTAAAGAAGCAAATCCCCAAGATAATGGACCATTATTCAATTTATTTGTAATGGGTGGTCAGCCTGGAAGTCCAGTTTTAGGATATTTTCAGGTAAAAGATACTATAAAAGTAAATGAGTTATTAAAACGTCAAGATGTAAGAAACTTATTACCAGCAGATCAAAAATATGCGCGTTTTGCATGGGGTAAGCCTAGCAAAAAAGCACAAGATTTAGTAGAGCTTTATGCTTTAAAAACTAATAGAGACGGAGTACCGCCATTAAGTGGAAGTGTTGTAACTGGAGCGCAAGATGAATTTGACAATATGGGACGCCCAGTTGTTGGAATGCAAATGAGCCCGAAAGGAGCTAAAATTTGGGAAGAACTTACTGGAAAAGCTTATGCTGAGCGTTCAAATATTGCTATTGTATTAGATAATATTGTTTATTCTGCTCCAGGCGTTACAAGTGGACCTATTTCTGGTGGTAGATCATCAATTTCTGGTGATTTTACTTTAGCTGATGCTAAAGATTTAGCAAATATTTTACGTGCTGGTAAATTACCAGCAGGTGCGGATATTGTTCAATCAGAAATTGTAGGACCATCATTAGGTCAACAGGCTATCGATGCAGGTATGTTATCTGCAATTGCTGGTTTAATTGTTGTTTGTGGATGGATGGCATTCTATTATGGAAGAGCAGGTTTGTATGCAAATATTGCATTATTAGCTAACTTATTGTTTATGTTTGGTATTTTAGCAAGTTTAGGTGCTGTGTTAACATTGCCTGGTATTGCAGGTATTGTATTAACAATGGGTACTGCAGTAGATGCTAACATTATTATTTCTGAACGAGCAAAAGAATGTTTGCGAAAAGGTATGAATTTGGCCGATACGGTTAGAGAATCATATAGTTGGAAAGGAGCAATGCGCCCAATCGTTGATGCAAACGTTACACACATTCTTACAGGAGTTATTTTATTCGCTTTCGGTTCAGGACCAATTAAAGGTTTCGCAACCACTTTATTAATTGGTATTGCTACATCGTTATTTACTTCTATCTTCATCGCAAGAATCTTTATGGATAGAGATGTAAAAGCAGGTAGAACATTAGCTTTCTGTACAAGCATTACTAAAAACTGGTTTACAAACTTCCATTTCGACTTCTTGAAAGTGAAGAAATATACATACGGTTTATCAATCGTTATTGTAATTGTTTCTTTTGCATCATTTTTTGTTAATGGATTCGATGAAGGAACAGA
>CANQRD010000126.1 GCA_947626185.1 uncultured Flavobacterium sp. | reverse complement strand
GGAATAGCCATTTCAGCTTTTCGGTATCGCACAATAGCACCAACTATTTCGGTTAAGCGTTCGTTGTCTAAATCTTCTTGATCTTTAATACCTACTGGTTTTGATTGCTGAAATAACATACCTACTCAATTTTAAATTTTACAAACTCCTCGCCTTTCTTTACAATGGTTTTTAAAACCTACAAATGATAAATATCCTTATCGTTAATCCCGTACTTCTTTTGCAGAATATCAACAAACGGTTTTACTCCGTTATCGATATCAGCAAGCTTAGAACTAAATCCAAATTCAAGTTTCAAAGCAAAAGGAGGTTCTGGCAGTTCAATTCGCTTTGGCAGCATAAGCAAAACAGCTTTTTCGTAAGTTTTATATGCAGGAGTTTTAAAGCGTTTGCCTTGCCAAGCACAATTAACCGAAAGCGGTTTGATGTTTACTTTTATCACTGCTCAACCTTTTTACCTAATCCGTCAGCACAAACTCCTTCTTGATAAGCTTGTACATTCCAACCTTTACTTTTACTAATCGGCATCATCTTTTCATATTCGGCAAGTGTCATTTTCTTCCTCATTACCACCTCAACAATAGTATTATCGGGTAGTAATGTATTTTTAATTTGTTTTGCCATTATAAAACGAATGATATATTAAAAACACTTCAACATTTAGTTTTTTATAAGATATAGCTTCGTTACAATCACTATAGCTAACGACACACGATCTAAATTTTCAAATATTACCCTGCTAGAATATTTAGTACTATGTTATGGGATTTTCAAACCAATTTGCAGATACTTGCTGACTTGACTCAGCGTTGAAGTGTTTTATCCAAAAAATGTTTTGATAAGTAGTCAGGACTCGAACCTGAAATAATGTATTGATATAATCGTGATTCGAGGTTTTACGCCATCACAGCTACCCTTACTACATACTAATTATATCCTCAATTCATTCAATAAAATAGCTTTACTAGTACCTATTTACATTAAATGTCGTCTAACCAATTCCGCCACTACTTAACGTTACTTTTTACAGAAGTAACAAACTGGTTATTAACCCAAAAACTCAATATATGAATTGCAGTCTATACGAGACTCGAACTCGCGACCTCTTGCGTGACAAGCAAGCACTCTAGCCATCTGAGCTAATAGACTAAAAAAATTAATGAATACGTTTTATTAAAAAATAAAAGCCTTTCGGTAGAACTTTAATAGAGCAATTACTTACTATATCAATGAAAGGCTTTTAAAAAAGATTGTTGTATATAAAAACTATATAATCCTAATTTTATCCCGAATGCATATAACTACATCCGTCTTTAGAGGTCCCAAAATTAAAGAATTATCGCAAGTGTAAGAATAGTCAATATTAGAAATAATACTGGGGGAACCATTACTTAAACTTACGTTAGCTTTTAAATCAGCAGATACTAAAACAGCATCTACTTTTACTACATCAGAAAACGAAACCAACTCCGTATTCTGTTTTGAATTTTCGCTCAGGTCTATTGTAGTCTTACAGATTCCCGCAATACTGAAACAAAACAGCATTGTAAAAAGCATAATCAAACGTTTCATAGTTTGCACATAGAAAAGGACTCGAACCCTTACAAACAGATTTGGAGTCTGCCGTGCTACCATTACACCATCCATGCGTAAATAAAACTACTAGCCAGCCGTGCAATAAGGGTGCAAAAAGCCCTTTTAAATCACCCACGTATCTGCTATTACGATACCACGTTGGCATGTCATTACCTCAGCTAATCTAGTTAGCAGCTAGTAGTTTATATTATTATATACACTATACCGAAAATGTCAAGGAACTATACCAAATAAGCCAAAGCCAAACGATCGTATAATTCAGATGTGGTTTCAATTAACACTTCATCCCCTTTTTCAATCCTTCCGAAATTGCAGAAAAAACAATAGTGATCAATCTCATCTATAGCTTCCTGCTTATTATTGAAATGAAAAAGCAATACACCTCGCAAAGCATCTAGCAAAACCGAATTATCATAAACAGGCACCGTTGTTCGATACAACTGAGTTAAGACATCTGAAATTTCATAATCTCGCAACGTCTGTACTTTTATCGATTCAATTACCGATATAAAGATATCCCTGTTCATTTTTTCAATTTTGATACAGTACAAATATATAAAACATTTTATATAAAAATATAATTTTAATATAATTTATTTTTTATACATAAATCAAAAACATATAAAACTATTTATAGAATAATAGAAACACAGAAAAGAGCTTGTTTAAAGCATTAAAACAATTCAAACAATAATAGATTCGGAAAGATTTTTAAAATAGCTTAAATCAAACAAAAGGAAGGAAAAACAATAAAAGTGAGATATGATAGAGGGTGTGGGATGGTATACATGTTTCTGCGAGAGCGAAACGCAAAAGGAAAACGCGAAAAAAAAGGGTATTGGGGGTATGTTGCAAAACAAGTCCAAAAACATTTTAGCTTTTTCGTTGAGGTTATCTAAAGCTAATTTTATGCAGCAACTAATTTAAAGATCTTGTTTCTGGTGCTATTTATTTTCAAGAAAGCAAACTACTATAAAAGCAAATGTAATCTTAGTAGGATTTGAACTAAACTATATAAACAACTGAAAAACAACGTTCTAAGGTTTTAATATTTAAAACTTGCACGACCATTGCACAATTACAACAAATCGTGGCGCTTCTTCCAATACTCTAAAAGGTCGTTAAGTTCTTGTACTGCAACATTATACTTCTTTGGTATCTTTTTATTTCTAATAGCTTGCTCACTTCCAGTTAACGCCTTACTTAGCTCACTAACATTAATTAATTTATCAATCATAATATACGTTTTTATGTATCTTTTACCCGAGCTAAGATACAAAATATTGTACTTACATACCTTAATATATAACAACAAACAAAAGAATCTAAACAAGCGTGTCTTTGTGTTTGTCTCCTCCCCCTCCACCATTCACACAAGTACGCAACTAAAACCATTTCTTTTTAATCTTGTTCAATTCTTTTCTAGCTTATCAAACTGTATATACAAACTATATAAAAACCTCTTAAAACTCTTTAAAACAAAGCATTTACTTAATCATAAGTTTTATTTATTATCAGTTTATTTTCAATAGATTTTTAGTATTAAAATATTTTATTTATTACTTTTTTATACCGAAAAACAGTTATACATTTGTATAACAAAATAAGAAATAGTAATACTTCTTTATTTGTTTCCCCCTGAGGGGGTGTTCTTTGATATACTGTCTGCTTACTCTCTTATAGTTTTAGTTATAGTAGCAATATTATAACTAAGCAAATCGAGCTTGATAATTACCACTATTCAAGCGAATACATACTAACGGGAAACATGTCCTAATTAAATAACCCTATTAAAATATAGTAATATGAAAACAACTTATTTTACAAATTGCAACACATTAGACGAAGCTAAAAACTTATTTAAAAAGCTTTGTTTTGAATTACATCCCGACACTAGCGGATATAATTCACAATCTGAATTCGTACAAATGTTTAAAGAATTCAAATCTTTAGAAAACCGCTTTAATACTTCTAACGCAGAAGAAAACACAAACAACAACTTTAATGCTGAACAATTTTACAACATCGTGAAAATGTTCGAAGGATTGGAAAGTATTAATATTTCTTTCGTTGGTTCTTTTATATGGCTTACAGACTTAACACCTGGAGCAATGTATTCACAAAAAGAAAAAATAAAAGCTATTACAATTGAGAATTACAACACTGCCCGCTGGGCGGGACAAAAAAAGTCTTGGTACTTCTCCCCTGCTGACTATGTAAAGAAGTCACGTTCTAATAAAGATCTAAGCGAATTAAAACAATTATTCGGTTCTACTGACTTTCAAACTAAATCAAACTTAAAACTAGCTATCTAACATTAACAGCCCTTACAATTTACCACAATCTAAGGGCTGTATTTTAACCCTATTAAATATGAAGAATACCACACACAGCAAGCGCATAACTTACAGATTTATAGTTTTCGCTTTAGTTTACTTCACTTTTCAAGTATCAAGAATATTTTTTTAACCCTATAAATTTTACAACAAAATGACAACAGAAAGAATTCAAGAATTAAAAAATAATTATCACTTCGGACAATATTACAATCAATTTTATGCGGCCCATAATTGGACTTCATTCTCTCCGGATAAACGAGCAGAACAAAACATAATAGAGTTTAGCAACTGGCTAGAAGATGATTTAAAAATATTAGGAGAACATCCGGGTAATTATAAAGAAAAATTCACTGAACATATTTTAAAATGGATGAATTCAAAAAGTAACTGCGCTAGTTCTATGATAACAGGACCAGCAAATTTCAATGTTAGAAAGAACGAAAAAGCCAATAATCGAGAACGTGCAAATTATGAGAAGTTTTCACATTGGAGAACAAAATACTTTGAAGCTGTAAATAGAATACCTACAAAATCACCTGAGCAAGAATTAGAAGAAGCAGAAAGAGAATTAAACAAGTATTCAAATCTTCAGGAAGAACTCAAAGAAATAAACAAGGTGCTTAGAAAGCATAAAGAAAAAACCCTTAATGAAGCTATTGAAATACTAACCAAAGAAGAATATAGCGAAGAATCAATAAAATTAGTTTCATACTATAGCGGCACTATTCCCGGATATGCACTAACTAACCGAAACGCTAAAATAAACAGACTTAAAGATAAAGTTATTGTTATGCTATCAAGAATAGAAAGAAAGGACAACTGGGAAGATATAAAATTTAATGGCGGATATGTAACTATAGAAGATGACAGAGTTAAAATTTTCCACGAAACCAAACCAGAAGCAGACATTATTACTGAGTTAAAAAAGAATGGTTTTAGATGGTCCCCAAATTGGAAATGCTGGTGTAGAAAACACACAGGAAACGCAATAAGTGTAACAAAAAACCTATCATTTGTAAACTAACTAATTAAGACCTCAGTAAGTCGATAAACTGCTTTTATTATTTTCTACATTACGAATTAAAAAATAATCTTTAGATTTACTCAATAAAAAAATCCCAGCGAGTTACCACACATCGCTGGGAAACATGTCTGCTAATTTTAACCCTATTAAAATTTGCAATTACAAAAATATTAAAATTATGTCGTTAAAAGAAGAAATTGCCTTAAAATTAAAAGCTCGTAGAATTGAACTTGGTTTAACTATGGAAGAGCTTGCTGTATTAATTTGGGGAGATCCTGCAAAAAAGGCTCAAATATCAAATTACGAAAGCGGAAAGAGGTCGTTCTCTTTAGACACTTTAGAGTTATTCTTAAAAGCTTTACAATGCGAATTAAGCATAACTAATAAACAGTAACATTTGTTTATTTATAACTAATAAGGGGAGTGTAACACCAACTGTGTCACCCCCTAGCTTTAGCCTCTGGGGCAGCTGCCCCAGAGGCTAAAGCTAGGGAA
>CANQRD010000125.1 GCA_947626185.1 uncultured Flavobacterium sp. | reverse complement strand
TTGTTCCTGCATCAGCACGCATAGTAGCGTATGAATTGTAATCACCATCGATCGCAAAATCAACATCATCAACAGCTCTTACATTTGCAATTTCAACACCATCTGCACAAACAGGTGAATTGAATACATCAGTTGGTAGCAAGAAATCTGGATCTGGACAATCTGCACTTAATCGAGACATGCCGTATAGGCGAATCGGAGCACTTGTTCCAACAGCTACAAGAGTAGATATTTTTAACTCGACACGGTCATACACTACACCCGGAGCGAAAGTAAATGATTGTACACCACCTGAATTGAATAAACCTAATAAATCTAAGTTATTGATCAATCCTGAGGCTAAAGTCATTTCTTTTACATTCTGCTCGCCATTGTAGAAAACCAATTTAGAGCTACCAAAAAGATCCACATTTAATATACCAGGATTCGCTAATTGTAAACGAACGCGTAACTCGTCTGCTATATTTGATTTTGTTTTGAAATATGTAAAATGAGAAACCGTAGCTCCTATTCCAGCTACACCTACATTTAATGTAGCATAATTAGAATTATCTGCATCAATAGAAAATTCAGGATTTGCTACTCCACCATTTGTTAAGTCAGCAATATCTAAACCGATACCAGAACCATCCCAAGAAACAAACGTTGCTTGCTCACAAGGATCAAATTCAGTTTCGCGACACATACTGTAAACTTTCAAAGCTGAAGATCCCATAGCGCCTACTAAAGCTGTATGATGATATTCCACGCGCACCGTTTGATAAGCATCTGGTGCGGTCACTGCTAAATAAAACTTACCTTCTTTATCTTTTACCAGTCTAACAAACTCGGTATTGAATCCTGTTATACTAGAATGCGCTGCTCCTACTGGATTACCAGCAGCATCTAAAGCTTGAATAGTTATATATTGATTACCTAATGCAACAGAACCTAATAAATTTCCTAATGCATCTCCTAAAGATCCGCCCAATAAAGCATCAAATAAATTACCTTCTGAATCTACACGGATATAAGAAACTTCATGTGCAGCTGCACCTGTTCCTGCATATTTCAATTCTATATGACTTGAATAAGCACCTAATCCAGCAGCAACACCGGCTCCTGCAGTAAGCGTAGCATACGTATCTGCATTTGGGTTATCTGTTATAGCTTCATAAGGGAAGTTCACATTTTCAAAGCTTCCCAACTCATTTACACAAGCTGGCGCATTGAAAGGAGACGTTGTTTTAGGATCCCATTGTAATTCTGAATCTGGACAAGTTGTCGTATTGAATCGTTCAATACTATATATTTCTAGCGGTACAGATATTACATTTGCAGCTACTAGAGAAGAAATACCAACAGCAACACGATCAAAAGATTTACCTGGAGCAAATGGAATATTAATCATTTGCCCTGTAGACAATAAATTCAATAAATCTACCCCTGGAATTAATTGTTCATTAAGTCGTTGAGAGAACACTTTAGTCTCACCATCATAAGCCTCAATAAGGATGTTACCTATTAAATCTGCAGAAACTACTCCAGCATTATTCATCTTCATTTTCACTCTAAAGTGATCATGATCTGATGACAATCCGTGGAATTGTACATGCTGCATCATTGCGCCAGCTACACCTACTGCTCCTACACTTACTTGAGAAGTTGTAGCGATATCACCATCGATCGCATTTTGCGCATTGGTAACACCAGCACCACCAAGTCCTAATAAATCTAAAGTGATACCTGAAGACCCAGAGAAAGTTGAGAAAGATTGTTCACATGGTTCAGCACCAGTAGAGTAACAAGCGTGATAAACGTTCATTGTTTTCACTGTACTCAATCCAACTAAACCACTTAATTTTTCTGTAATACGAATTCTACCTATAGAAACATCAGGCGTAATAGCTACATAATAATGACCATTTTTATCTTGAATAATTCTTGTTATTCCATTACCTGTTCCTGAAGCAAATCCGTCATTACTTGAACGACTATAAACCACCGTTCCCGCATTATCTTTTCCTTCAATGGTGAAATAGTGACCTCCGAATAAAAGATTACCAACAACGCCATTCAACAAACCACCTACACTTCCATTCAATAATCCACCTAACACCTCATCATCAAAATCAATGCGAACGTAGGTTGTTTCATTAGCAGGCACCGCATTAGCAAATCCCATCTCAACAAACCCATCATAAGCACCAATACCAAGTGCGATACCTGAACTAGCTTCTAAAGTTGTAAAGGTATCATTATTACCATCAACAACATTTGTTGGAAAATTAGCATGATCATGATCAATTAATGTTGTTCCACAATTTTTATTAGACAACATTGGTGTTGTAGCAGTTGGTGTAACAATGTTTGGATTGATACATGCAACGCCATCGTAACGTTGAACGTCATATATTTTTACATCCGCCGAGGCTAAGTTTAAACCAACCAAAGCACTTGAACGAATTTCAACTTGATTAAAAGCGATACCTAATCCAAATGTCAAATCAACAGGAGTTCCATTTTGCAATAAGCCCAATAAATCAGTGCCTGCAAGTAAGCCACTGGTTAAAGATCGCGTTGCTACCTCTGCTCCGTTATTTTTAAATACAATTTCAACCCCACTCAAAACTTTTACGTCAAGTAAACTTCCTGATCCTAAAGCCATCCTAATACTTACTGTTGAGGAAGCATCAGTCGTTGTTGGAAAATAAAAATTTTGAGAAATACTACCTGCAACATTAAGACCTAAAACAGCCGATGATTTTAATGTACTATAGGTATCTAAATCATCATCAATTGCATTTTTTAATGAACCATCTTCTATTGGAAGAACCGTTAAGCTTAACCCCGAACTTCCATCAAATGATGTAAAAGTTGGTCGTCCGCAATCTTGATTATTATCTTGATAATAGAATGCGTTAAAGATATCTAACGTTTTTTCTGCACCAAGCCCTAAAACAGAACCTGTTTGATTGGTAATACGAATACGATCGTATTGCGCTGAAGGACGCATAGCCAACATATAATTACCATCAACATCTACCAACAACTTAACATCGTCTGTTCCAAATCCTTGAGTACTAGTTCTCGAAAGAACTGAATTTGCGCCCATACGAGCATCAAAAATCATCTCTTGATTTCCCGATAATACAGCTCCTAAGACACCTCCTAAAACATTACCTAAACTTCCACCAAGCAATGCTTTAAAAAGATCACCATCTCCTTGCAGTCTTACATAAGACCATGTATTAGCAGGTAATGTACTAGGAAATTGAAGTTCAATAACCCCTTGATAAGATCCTAAACCCACTGCTAAACCTGGTGATGCAAATAAACGTGCATATGTATTGTCGTCGAGCAGCGTATTATTCGGATCATTAACTGTGGGTACACAAGCAGGCAGAAGTCCCCCACATAGAGGGTTTTTATTTCCACTTATAACTGTCACCTGATCGGCGAGTACCTTCGTTTGCCCATAAAAGTTTGTACTGCACAAGAGTGTGAGTAAAAAACAGGATAGTACATGGACAATTCTCATCTTAAAAATAGTAGTTTTCTTTTTCATTTTTATAGTATCTATTTTTGTATCATTTATTTAGCATATCTTATTTTAAGATATATCTATCAAACTCTTAATCTTATCTGAATTACAAATAAAATTCTTGTTTATAAAAATTATATATACTTACTCTAATGCAAATTCATTAGAAAAAGCCTTCAAAACAATTTCGTTTAAGGCTGTGTATTAATTAACTTGAGATTACAGAAGCAGACAAACCAATACCTACTTGATTAATTGTGAAGTGAATAAAACCTAATAAGGTTGCATTTAAAGTAATTTTTTTCATATATGATAAATTTTGTTTGTACTATTTTTTGTTTATTTAAGGACCAAATAATTTTATATCACCTTCTAAAACTTCCCAATCCCAACTTGTGCAATAGCATACAAGTCATAAAAAAAGCAATCACAAATACATTTTTTCTCAGTCTATAACATGTTTAAAAGCTCCTCTTTTATACTCTTCTAGATATAAATTGTGACTTTATTAACAAATTGTGGTCTTATAATTGCTCTATTAATTGAATTAAAGAGTGTGTTTTTTGAACTTTTAGGTTTAATTAAATTACACGAATATCTTTTTAATGTATAAATGTAAGAATTTTTTTTTCAAAAAAAAGTATAAATTGAATTAAAAATTCAATTTATATGAATAATTCAATATATGGGCAAAAAAATTTAAAAATGAAATTAAAGAAAATTAGAGAAGAAAGACATTATACACAAGAGTATATTGCCAAGAAATTAGGGATATCTATAAGAGCTTACTCTAAAATAGAAAGAGGTGAAACACAATTAACTATTAATCGTTTAAAGGAAATAAGTACTATTTTAAATGTTTCTCCTTTTGAACTATTAAGTGATGAAATAGCTAAAACAGTACCAGAAAAACAACAATTAATTGATAACGAGAAAGAATTAACAATCATTGAATCTTTCCCCATAAAGCAACATTATGAGGAAACCATAACTCTTTTGAAAGATCAAATTGAGACTTTAAAGAAAATTATCGAGAAAATGAGTTTTTAAAATTTTTGAGTATTAAAAATTATTTTAAAACATACCTGATATTTATCGACGTATTTGCGTCAGTAGTAGTTTCTAACGGAGTATATTTAAGAACACCTTCTTTTGTTAGTTCTAAAATTTTAATTTTATCTTTTTCAAACCACGTAATCTGATATTCTAAATCTGAGGGTTTTATATCAAAATTACTAGTGCTTTGATCTGCACTTGTAACCATCGCCGAACCATAAAACTGGTTGTAATAATCATAAAGATCAAACGTAAGAGGCTCCGAATCTACTGCTGTTAAAGGCATTATTACGTTTGGCGCAACAAACATTTGCGTTTGCGTCAAACGTTCTTTTCGTATAATTTCTTGATTTGAACTATTTAATTCTTTTTCGATCCATTCTTTGTATAAACCTTCAAACCCTTTTGTTTTGGCGTGCTCATACGCTTTTTCTCCATCTGTACCCACAACTGATTCTACCCATTCGGTAAAGGTTCCATAAAACCCGTGTTTTAGAGCTAGTTCATAAGGAGAATTTCCTTTAGATGTATTTAAAGACTGAATCCATTCAGATACAATAGCTGCCGTTTTGTCTCTTTTTGCAATTTCAACATCTACTTCTCTTCCCCAAAGCATTTTTTTCCATTCGCCTTCGGTACCATCAAAACCTTTTTCAACTGCTTGTTCATACGCTGTTTTTCCGCCTTGTGCATCAATCATTTCAATCCATTCAGTAACGGTTCCGTCAAAGCCTTCATTTACTGCAACTTCATAATCGTTGCTTGGTTTTGCAATAATAAGTGTGTTGGTTGCCGATATTTTTACAGGGACTTCTTC
Source organism: uncultured Flavobacterium sp. (assembly GCA_947626185.1). Taxonomy (GTDB): domain Bacteria; phylum Bacteroidota; class Bacteroidia; order Flavobacteriales; family Flavobacteriaceae; genus Flavobacterium. The sequence continues at coordinate 69 of CANQRD010000125.1, read as the reverse complement.
CATTGTTTTTGGTGCTTCCTCTTTTATTTCGGATGCATCTTCTGCACTAGCATTTTGTGAAGGATCAAA
>CANQRD010000124.1 GCA_947626185.1 uncultured Flavobacterium sp. | reverse complement strand
CGGGAACAGGACTCGAACCTGTGACCTTCGGGTTATGAGCCCGACGAGCTGCCTACTGCTCTATCCCGCGATATTGTGGTGCAAATATAGTAACAATATTTGAATAAATAAAGTTTATTTGTAAAATGGTTGTTTTAAAATAAAATAATTTTTAAGTGTTTGATAATACGTAGATTAACTTTTGTTCTTTTATGAAAGAAAGTCAAATAACGAATTTACAGTTTACTGTAACCAATAAAAGCCGTAGAAAAAGCGGTTGTTAACTGCCAAAAAATGATAAAATAACAGAGTTGTAATAAAAATTGATAACTATATCGTTGATATAAACTACCTTTGTAGCAATAAAAAGAAATTTATGGTACATAAAGCAGGATATGTAAATATTATCGGTAATCCGAATGTTGGTAAATCTACCTTAATGAATGCATTGGTGGGAGAGCGTTTGTCAATTATTACCTCAAAAGCACAAACTACAAGACATCGAATTTTAGGTATTGTCAATGATGATGATTATCAAATTGTTTTCTCTGACACACCAGGTATTATTAAACCTGCCTATGAGTTACAGGAATCAATGATGGATTTTGTAAAGTCTGCTTTCGAAGATGCAGATATATTAATCTATATGGTAGAAGTTGGAGAAAAGGAATTAAAAGATGAAGCCTTTTTTAGACGTATTACCAATTCAAAAGTACCAGTTTTGCTATTGTTGAATAAAATTGATAAGTCTAATCAACAACAGTTAGAAGAACAAGTAGAATTATGGAAGTCAAAAGTACCTAGTGCTGAGATTTTCCCAATATCTGCTTTAGAAAAATTCAATACGCAAGCTGTTTTTGATAGAATTATAGAGCTATTGCCCGTTTCTCCACCTTATTTTTCTAAGGATGCATTAACAGATAAGTCTGAACGTTTTTTTGTAAATGAAATTATTCGTGAAAAAATTCTATTAAACTACGACAAAGAAATTCCTTATGCGGTCGAAGTAGAAACAGAAGAGTTTAAAGAAGAAGAAACTATTATTCGTATTAAAGCTGTTATTATGGTTGAACGTGATACGCAAAAAGGTATTCTTATAGGACATAAAGGAAATGCATTAAAAAAAGTTGGTATTGGTGCACGAGAAGAAATGGAAAAATTCTTTATGAAAAAAGTGCATTTAGAGCTTTTTGTAAAAGTAAATAAAGATTGGCGTTCGAGCGATTATCAATTAAAACGCTTCGGATATAATCAAAAGTAGAAGATAAAATTAAAATTATTGCAACGAAATATTAACTTTGCAAGATATTTATACAGTATATGAGTAATATAGTAGCCATAGTTGGGAGACCAAACGTAGGAAAATCGACCTTCTTTAATCGATTGATTCAGAGAAGAGAGGCAATTGTAGATTCGGTTAGCGGAGTAACACGTGATAGAAACTACGGCAAGTCAGAATGGAACGGAAGAGAGTTTTCTGTCATTGATACAGGAGGGTATGTAAAAGGTTCCGATGATATTTTTGAAGGAGAAATTAGAAAACAAGTTGAGTTAGCTATTGACGAAGCAGATGTTATTGTTTTTGTTGTTGATGTAGAAGAAGGAATTACGCCAATGGATGCGGAAGTTGCTAAATTGCTACGAAAAGAAACAAAACCAGTATTGGTAGCTGTGAATAAAGTAGATAGTTCAAAGCGAATGGAGGACACTTACGAATTCTATAATTTAGGATTGGGAGAAATTTATCCAATAGCAGGAATGAGCGGAAGTGGAACTGGTGATTTGTTGGATGCTGTTGTAGATGCTTTACCAGAAGAAGAAATAAGAGAAGAAACAGAAGAAGATCAATTACCGCGTTTTGCAGTAGTAGGACGCCCAAATGCTGGTAAATCAAGTTTTATCAATGCATTAATTGGTGAAGATCGTTATATAGTTACTGATATTGCAGGAACAACAAGAGATTCTATAGATACTCGTTTTAATCAATTCGGATTTGACTTTAATTTAGTTGATACTGCTGGTATTCGTAGAAAAACAAAAGTAAAAGAAGATTTAGAGTTTTATTCTGTAATGCGTTCAATTAGAGCAATTGAGCACAGTGATGTTTGTATTTTGATGATCGACGCTACTAGAGGTTTTGAAGGACAAGATCAAAATATCTTTTGGTTGGCAGAAAAAAATAGAAAAGGAATTGTTATTTTAGTTAATAAATGGGATTTAATCGATAAAGAAACGTTAACTTCCAAACAATTTGAAGATAAGATCAGAGAAAGCATTGCGCCATTTACAGATGTGCCAATTATTTTTACATCAACAGTAACTAAACAACGTTTATTGAAGGCATTGGAAACGGCTGTTAAAGTTTTTGAAAATAGAAAGAACAGAATTTCTACTTCAAAATTTAATGAGACGATGTTGCCAATTATTGAGCATACTCCACCACCTGCAATTAAAGGAAAATATATTAAAATTAAATACTGTATGCAATTGCCTACAGCATCTCCGCAATTTGTGTTTTTTGCCAATTTGCCTCAATATATTAAAGATCCATATAAGCGATTTGTGGAAAATAAATTGAGAGAGATTTACGATTTTAATGGAGTGCCGATTGATATCTATTTTAGACAAAAATAATTGTATATATTAATTTGATAAATGGTCTTTGTATGAAAAAACATGCAAAGACCTTTTTTTTTGTAGTGATGAAAAAAATTATAATACTTCTATTTATACTTCTTACTCCACGTTTGTATGCTCAAGTAACTATATCTGGACAAGTAATTGACTCAGACAACAAACCTGTTGAAGCAGCCACAGTTTTACTTTCAAAAGTCAAGAGCAATAGCGTTCTTGAATATTCAATGACCAATGCTAAAGGAATTTTCGAAATTAAAATAAAACCTCAAGAGGAAGAAGTAGTGCTAAAAGTAAGTATGATTGGCTACAAAACATTTAACAAGGAGTTTACTGAAATAAAGGGGACTTCTTTAGATTTGGGTATAATTAAATTGGAAGAAGAATCGGTAAGCTTAGACGAATTGATTATAAAGTCAGAAGTACCTCTAATACGAATAAAGAAAGACACGTTAGAATTTAATGCAGCTTCTTTTTCAGTGCGTCCAGATGCTAATTTGGAAGAACTATTAAAACAATTACCAGGCTTGCATATTGATGAAAATAAATCGATTACTATTAATGGTAAAACAGTTGGCGAAATATTGGTAAACGGAAAGCCGTTTTTTGGTGATGATGGAAAAATTGCTTTAGAAAATTTGCCTGCAGATATTATTAATAAAGTACAGGTTACAGATAAGAAAACCAAGCAAGAAAAATTTACGGGCGAGCGTGCTAAGTCCGATCAATCGAGTATTAATATTACGATAGAGAAGGATAAGAATAAAGGATATTTTGGAAAGTTTTCTGGAGGTTATGGTTCAGATGATCGATATGAAAGTAGTTTGTTTTTTAATGCTTTTGCTAATAAAACTAAAGTAAGTGTTATTGGTTCAGCCAATAATATCAATGCTATAGGATTTGGTATGGATGAAGTTTTTGATAATATGCGTTCTGTAAAAAGTGGTGGAGGTATAACTACTTCCCGATTACTGGGAGCTAATTTTGTTCAAGAAATTAATCCGAAGTTGAATGTAAATGGAAGTTACAATTATAACTTTTCAGAAACAGAAAGGAAAAATCGTTTTAATAGTACAAATATCTTGCCTTCAGGCGAATTTTTTGATCTGGGCTCTTCTCAATCATTGGATAATAATGAAGGTAATTCTGCTAATATATCTTTAGATTATATCGGAGGTAAAGATTCGTTTTATATTATGCCTACATTTAGTAAAAACTTTTCTCAAGGTGAAAGCACTTCTTTTACCGAGGCAAGAAATAGTGCCGGTAATTTGCTTAACGATAATAATTCTACAGTAAAAAATAGTTCTACCTCTGATAGTTTTTCTAACTCAATGCGATATATGCGAAAGTTTAAACGCGATAAGCAGTTTTTGAGTATTGATTTTACTAATACAAACAACGTAAATAATAATCATGCTAAGCAAGAATCGACAACTAATTTCTATCAATCAGAATATTCAAACGATATTAGAAAGCAGTTTCAAAGCGGAAGAAACTCCAATGATAGTTATTCTGTAAGATTAGAATACAGCCAACCAATAACAGATTCTTTAACCATTTTTTTAGGGGCAGATTGGAGTAGAAGACAAATTATTTCTAATAAGGAAGTGTATGATTTTGATGATGTAACACAAGAATACAGCGAATTAAATATTTTACAAAGTAATAGATATACCACTATCCAAAACAATATTGCGCCTTATTTTGGGTATAATTTTGTACATAAAAAATTTAGTTCAAATTTAAATACGTCAACAGAAATTTTTAAAAATGATGCATCTGCGCTCTATAACGGAAAAGTATACACATTAGATAAACAGTATATTAATCCAAATATTTCCTATAGAATGGATTATCGCTTTAGCAAAAGTAATGTGCTTTTTATGTCTTACCGATATAACGTTTCTTATCAAAGTGCAGAGCAGTTATTAGATATTCGCGATGTTTCCAATCCACTGAACACTGTGGTTGGTAATCCTGATTTAAAACCCACAAGTAACAATAATGTTGGTATTAATTACCGTTCATATAATTTTCAAAATCGTTCTGGTTTTTCTGTTAGTGGTAATTTAACTTGGTTACACAATGATATTGTTAATGCTATTGAATATGATGAAGATAGAAAGGCAACGAGTACATACAAAAATAGTTCGGGCAATTACAGTTGGGCCTTGAACGGAAATTGGTATAGATCACATACAATTGATGAATTAGTTATTCGCTATGGCATCAATGCTCGATTTAACCAGTCGTTTTCAAAAGGTATTATGGACGGAGTTGACTATAATGCAACGTCAAATAATTTATCACCTCGTGTTTATTTAAATTTAGATTATGGCGATTTACTACGCATCCGTCCATCTTATAATTATAATAGAAATTGGACATCTTATCAAAACTTCAGTGTAGATAAGGCGAGTTATTATACGCATAATTTAGGATTAGAAACTGTTTTATATTGGCCAAGTAATTTTACTTTCGGTAGTGATTTCAATTATAATTATAATTCTCAAATTGCTAGTGGATACAAAAAGGATTCTTATATGTGGAATTTGAGTTTTGCCTATGAATTTTATGACAAAGCTTTTAAGGCAAAATTAAAAGTTTATGATGTATTAAATCAGAATACAAGTAGTAAACGGACAATTTATGGAGCGCAAATTATTGATAGTGAGAATTTAGTTTTAAAGCAGTATTTTATGCTTTCGCTTACTTATAGCTTAAAAGATTTTGGCGCAAAAAATAGGCAGGAATTGGGAATGAAAAGAGAAAGAAATCAGAATTTTGATCGCACAGACAGACCAAGACAAAGCAGTGGTAGAATGATGCGCAGAAGATAAAAAAATTAATAAATATAA
>CANQRD010000123.1 GCA_947626185.1 uncultured Flavobacterium sp. | reverse complement strand
ATAGGCTTCTAACTCTACCTGAGTGCCATTTTTTGCAAATTTATTAGCAAAATTACCTTTTATAATAATAGAGCCGATAGGTGTTACTCTTTTATAACCAATACTAACAATATGCCAATCATTTGAAAACTGCTTGTCGAAATGAGTATAATTATAACTAACACTGATAGCATTTTTAGCTGACTCTTCTTTTATTCGCTCATAAAGAGCCCTTGCTTCAGTATTTTTTGGATTAATAGTTAAAATAGACTGAATTACATCACTCGCTTCGGAAAATTGCTTACTACTTGTATAAATTTTTGCTTTGAGTAATAATAAGTCTTCAGATGCAGGGTGAAAAAACAACCCTTTATTTACTACTTCTAATGCTTTTTCATAATTATCGTTCCAGTATTCTAAAGAACCAAAAGCAATATAAAAGTCTTCATTATCTACCTCTTTAGCGTAAGTAATATCAAATAATTCTCTTGCCGACATAGTGTTGTCAGACCAACTGTATAAACGACCTAGAAAAACTACTATGTCTACATAATCAGGAGATTGACTAACAGCTTGTTGCATTAATTCAATAGCTTTTGGATAGTTTTTTTCTTCAAATGCTATATTTCGTGCTTCAATAAATAAATCATCTGATGATTTGTTTTCCTGTGAAAACGTAATAGTTGAGGTTATAAAAAATAAGAAAATAAAATAGTTTTTCATTCGTTCAATTGGTTTGAGAAAAATCAGCTTCGATTAATTACAAAGATAAAAAAAGCAATATGTAAAAAGTAATATTTTAAACGACACTCTTAATTAACGTGAGCCCTAGTTAAGTTATTAGCCTACGTGTTTTTATTTCGTTAGTACTAATTTAATATTTTTCCTTTCGACAAATTTTTTAGCCAAAACTGATAAAACAATATCTCCAACCGTTAAATGCTCTAACTTCTTCTTGAATTTTGAGTTAAGCATTTCTAATTCAAGTTTATATTTTCTATCAAAGATTGATAATAATTGATAAAGAATCATTTTTGGAGATACTTTTAAACGAGCTAATTGGACTTCTATTTCAGGAAAAAATCTTTCGTATTCTAAACCGTCAAGATTTGATTCAAAATTTCTCTCATATTCTTCGAGGAAAAAATCCCAGTCGAGTTCATAAATCTTAAAGTCTTGCCAGTATGATTTGTTAAGATTTACTTTTGAATACTTTATTCCGCAACATTTCGCTGTTAGTGTTTTTACTTCTAGAATAGTATTTTTCACTTCAGAATATTTGGCGGTAATTATTTTCATAATATGACAGCTAGCATTGCTTTTTCACGAAACAAAACGCAGTATAGTTTAGTAAAAGCGAATATACTTAATTTTAACTTAATTACCGTAAACAAAAAAACAAAGCTGTCAAAGTTCTTTGGGCTTTTTTAATGTTTTTTCAACGAGATTTCATCTCGTTCTATGCAGGTAAGACGAATAGAGGCTATGCCGACTGAGCGGAGCTAGAGCTTAGTTATGAAACAGTTTTTGTAAAAATTCTTTTATATATAAAGTTTTATATAATCAATGTAATAATGTTTAAAAAACATCTATTATGAAATAAAATTAAGGGATACTCATTACTTTACTCGCATTAATTATTGATCTTCGATTACGCTTTTTCTTGGTACTATTTGATTCAACAGCATGACACTTTAAAATATTCGTATATGTTAAAAAGTCATCGGTTTTATAATAATTTTCGGTGATTTTGATTTTAAATAAAAAAGTTTATTTATTAGTATTTGATATTGAGAGTGTTGAGTTAGATGGTTTTATCTCTTTTTATAGTTTTTATCATATCAAATTCACGTTGTTTTAGGAAACTCGGCCATTTAGATAAACTGCAGCAGAAATAATAAAAATCATTAAATAAAAGTACATTGCGTTTCCTGTAAAGAAACCAAATAATAGAAATAATACAGTTGCAATTACTCCAATCAAAAGAAAGTTAAATTCTTCTTTATCTATTAAATCATCAAATTCATCCCAATCGTCTTCTTCATCTTCATTGGTTGAGAAAAAATCGTCTTGTTTTTCCTCGTTACTTTTGAAATGATCAGCGTTTATTTGTGATAAATCTTTTTTTGTAGCGTACGAAATACTAGCGATAGAAATATTTTCAGCATTTCTTATTACAGCATAATCTATACATAGTAAAATTCCAAAGAAAAGTGAGAGCCATATCATGATTTACGTGTATTAAAATAAAGTTAATAATAACAAATAAACGAACTTAATTTTTAATATCCATATTTTTAACTTAAAAAAAGAGATGAATTCTTTGAAATTCATCTCTTTTTTTAAACTATTATCGTAAACTAACCTTGAATTTCATCAAAAAACTCATCGTTGTTTTTAGTATTTTTTATCGAATCTATTATTGACGTCATTGCTTCTACTGAATTCATATCATCCATTACTTTTCTTACCATCCACGTGCGCTGTAATGTATCTCTATCTAATAATTCGTCATCTCTACGTGTACTCGAAGAAGTAATATCAATTGCTGGATAAATTCGTTTATTTGCCAGTTTTCTATCTAACTGTAATTCCATATTACCAGTACCTTTAAACTCTTCGAAGATTACCTCATCCATTTTTGAACCAGTATCAACCAAAGCAGTAGCAATAATACTTAATGATCCTCCATTTTCAATATTACGTGCCGCACCAAAGAAACGTTTTGGTTTTTGTAAAGCATTCGCATCAACACCTCCACTCAATACTTTACCCGATGCAGGCTGAACAGTATTATAAGCACGTGCTAAGCGAGTAATTGAATCTAATAGAATTACAACATCATGTCCACATTCTACCAAACGCTTTGCTTTTTCCAATACTACATTGGCAACTTTTACGTGTCTTTCTGCGGGCTCATCAAATGTAGAAGCAATTACTTCTGCTTTTACACTTCGTTGCATATCTGTTACTTCTTCTGGACGTTCGTCAATCAATAAAACTATTAGATAAACTTCAGGATGATTTGCAGCAATAGCATTTGCTACTTCCTTTAACAACATGGTTTTACCCGTTTTAGGCTGTGCCACAATCATTCCTCTTTGTCCTTTTCCAATTGGCGAAAACATATCCATAATACGAGTTGAAACTGTACTACGGGCACCATCTAAGATAAATTTTTCGTTGGGGAAAATTGGTGTTAAATGTTCAAAAGAAACTCTATCTCTAACAGCCTGTGGATCATGTCCATTAATTTTTAAAACTCTTACAAGTGGGAAGAATTTTTCTCCTTCTTTTGGAGGTCGTACTACTCCTTTTACGGTATCTCCTGTTTTTAATCCGAATAAGCGAATTTGAGATTGAGAAAGATAAATATCATCTGGAGAAGACAGGTAATTATAATCGGCAGAACGTAAAAATCCATAACCATCTGGCATCATTTCCAATACGCCTTCACTCTCTATAATTCCATCAAATTCATAATCTGGTTCTCTGAAGTTATTTTTTGAATTCTGATTATTATTTGACTGTCCTTTATTTTTATTATTGTGTGGTTTTTTATTGTTTTGCTCAACAACTCGGTCAGTTTTTTCTACAACTTCCTTTTCTTTAACAATATTCTCTGAGTTTGACTCAGTAACTACTTGTTCCGATTCTGGTTGTTGACTTTGTTTAGTGCGCAAATCTCTCTTTTGGAAGTCACGTTTATTATCGTGCTTCTTTTTATGAATAAAATCCTTTTTACTTTCTTGAGGTAAATTATCGTTTACAGATTCTGTTGACTTGTCCACATTTTCATCTGTTTTATTCGCAACTCTCACTTCCTCTAACTTTTCCTGTATTTGATCAGCTTGGATTGTTGTTTCTACAATAACTTCTTCTACCTTTTTATTTAAACGAGGCCTTTTTTGTTTATCTGTAGTTGGTATAGCCGATTTTTCGCTACTTTCTTCTTTATTAGTAGAAGATGTATTCACTACTTTTTCGCTTTTTTTATCTTCTTTTTTTTCGGGCACTGCAATTGGTTGAAGAGCTAATATGCGTTCTATTAATTCTCCTTTTTTTAATGCTGATACTTTGGTAATATTAGCCTCTTTTGCAATATTCTGAAGATCAGAAACCTTCATTTTTTCTAACTGGGAAATGTCAAACATATAAATGTTGATAGGTTATAAAATATTGTATTGTTTTTGTTTAAAAAACTCGTTGGGATTTTTGTTATTAGAAGTGTCGTATAATGAAGTACTTACGACATAACTTCTGCAATAATACGAATAAAATTTAATATTTATAGGTTTTTACAAAAAAGAAAATGTATTTTTGTGATTGTAATGAAATTTTGATTTAAATGTTACAGCGAGTTCAAACAGTATATATGTTCTTAGCCTTTATTGCTTTAGGCGTATTACCTTTTGTTTTTCCATTATGGTATGATGGAGATGGCAAGGAGATTTACTTCATGTTTATGCCAAGTACCATGATTTTATTTTTAGCGTGTACAATGCTAACAGTAATCAGTATTTTAAGTTTTAAGAAGAGACAAAATCAGTTTGTTTTAAACAGACTGAACATGATATTAAACGTTATACTACTAGGATTATTCGTATACCGAACACTAAATGTATCTGGAGAAGCGACAGACATCGTTTCTGAGAAAGGTATTGGGATGTTCCTCCCTATTGTTTCTATCCCTTTGCTAGTTTTAGCAAACAAGGCCATCAAGAAGGATGAAGATCTCGTAAAATCAGTTGATCGAATACGATAAACCTATCATCTTAGTTTATTAGTGCGTGAAAAAAACCGAACATTACTGTTCGGTTTTTTTATTTTTAGGCCATTCTATAATTTCTAACTCTTTAATAACTCCCTTATCAATAATAAATCGAAGCATGGTACGAACTTGATGAAACCCGCTAATTCCAGCTGCTCCAGGGTTCATATGTAATACATTAAACTGATTATCGTACTGAACTTTTAATATATGTGAGTGTCCACAAATATACAATCCAGGTTTTTCATCCTTAATTCGTTCTCTTACCTCTGCTCTATATTTTCCAGGATAACCACCAATATGAATCATGTATACCTTAAATCCTTCACAAGTAAAAATTAACTCTTCTGGAAATTCTAATCGAGCTTCTGTTCCGTCAATATTTCCATAAACTGCTCGTAATGGTTTACTTTTTTTAATTATGTCTGCAACTATTAAATCTCCTATATCTCCTGCGTGCCATACTTCATCTGCTTGACGAACATATTTAAGAATCGCTTCATCAATACAACCATGAGTATCGGATAATAATAATATTTTCTTCAAAGTTTCTTCTGTATTAATTAATCAATATAAAAAAGAATAAGTTGCTCAATTGCGTCTTGACAAACGATGCAAAAATTATCGTGTTGATTGGTTCTCATTCTGCATTCTGTAGCACTTTTGTATATTCCATTTCCTGGTACCCCTTCATAAACACCAATTGGATAGTTTTTAGCTTTACTCGCTGGTGTTGGAACTGGAGTTCCTTTTTTTAATTTACTTTTCCATTTACTATCAAAGTCATTTAATGTAGTAATA
>CANQRD010000122.1 GCA_947626185.1 uncultured Flavobacterium sp. | reverse complement strand
AATACCATAAATATTAACATTTTTCAGATTCTAATCTATTTCTAATATAAATTTAATCTGATATTAATGTATTTCAAAACCCCTCTTAATACTAAGATTGTAATTTCGAATCATAAATTAAAGTATAATGTTTAAAAGAACTATTGTTGTACTAAGTTTACTTTTTGGGGGTTTAAGTACTCTTACAGCACAAACGGAGAAGCAAAAATTAAAAATAAGTAAGACAGAAATAGAAAATCTATTTCTAACACAAAATCTCGACTTATTAGCTAAAAAACTTGAAATCTCTCAAGCAGAAGCCCAACTTATTCAGACTAGATTATGGTCTAACCCTACCTTTGAATTATCTGAAGTCAACTTTTGGAAAACACATGACGTGGAAGAACAAAATTTACTAATCGGTAAATGGGGTGAATCTCAACAAATTGCTATGCATCTTGAACAAGAAATAGAAACAGCAGGTAAACGTCGAAAAAGAATCAACCTACAAAAATTGACTATAGAAGAGAGAAAAGCCGATTTTGAAATTGTTTTAAGAGAAATAAAACTAGACTTAAGAAATACTCTTTCTTCCATTCAGATGTTGCAACGTCAGCAAGCTATTTTCAAACAGCAAATAGACAATACCACAAACTTAATTAAGGGATATGAAAACCAACTTAAACAAGGTAACATAAGTCAAAGTGAATACATCCGTTTAAAAGCTGCTCAATTGCAATTCAAAAAAGAATTGGTAGACACCAATAAGGATTTAGAACAAGCCATGAAAAACTTGAAAAACTTCATCAACATTGGTACAAATACACAAATTTATATTACAGATCCTTTAGCTGCTCCAATCAAAGAAATTTCAGAAATGCAAATTGAAGATTGGGTTGTACACGCCTTAGAAAACAGACCAGATATTTTACTCAACAAAAATTTAGTTGAACAAGCAAAAATGCAAATAGCTATGCAAAAATCAGAACGCACACCAAATATTACATTGGGAGTAGATTATGATAGAGGCGGTGGAATTATGAAGGATTTTGTTGGTTTTGGAATTGGTTTTGATCTTCCGATTTTCAACAGAAATAAAGGAAATATTAAAGAGGCACAAATTGAATTACAAATTGCTGAATTAGATGTTAAAGGAAAATCGAACCAGATAATCAATGACATTATAGAAGCATTGAAAAACTATGAACAAACAAAAGAGTTATACGATCAGATTGATGTCGATTACGAAGCACAACTCGATAAGTTATTAGAAGCTTATGTGAAAAACTTCCAACAAAGAAACGTTAGTTTAATTGAATACCTAGATTTTGTAGAAGCCTACATTGATAATAAAAATATTATTCTAGAAACGGTAAAAAACCTAAACGAACAATTTGAACAACTTCAATTTACCATTGGTAAAGATCTATAATCACTAAATACTATAAAATGATTTCTAAATACTATACTTTTTCCACTTTGGTACTAATGCTAATTAGCTTTAGTTCGTGCAATTCGAAAAGTGAAAATGAAACTATTATAAACGCTAACTACTGTATTCCAGAAGAATTCAACAAAAATCTAACTTTTGAAAATGTAACGGAAAGACCAATACAACAAAGCATTATACTTACAGGAACCATTGAATATAACAAAGACAAAACAGTTCCTTTTTTTAGCCTTGTAGAAGGAACGGTTGTAAGTACTCATTTTAATCTAGGCGATTTTGTAAAAAAAGGACAACTGTTAGCCGAAATAAAAAGTACTGAATTAAATGAATTTAAAACAGAGTTAAAAATAACTGAAAGCGAACTAAAAGTAGCTAAAAGAGCGTTAGAATCTGTTAATTCTATGTATAAAGACGGACTTGCCTCACAAAAAGAATTGGTAGAAACTCAAGAAGAAGTACAAGTAATTGAAACGAAACTGCGAGCTGCAAAAAGTAACTTATCAATGTTTAATGGGCAAAACAAAGAAGGAATTTATCAAATACTTGCTCCACAAGATGGATACATTGTTACAAAAAATATTGTTCCTGGCATGACTACTTCTGGCAGTGAAGAACCTTTATTTATTATTGCAGACCTAAGTAATGTTTGGATAATGGCCAATGTGTACGCAACCAATATGCGTTATGTAGAAAAAAACACACCAGTATCCATCACTACATTAGCTTACCCAGACGATACATTTAAAGGAAAAATTTCTTCTGTTTCCCAAGTTTTCGATGCTGAAGAACGTGTATTAAAAGCAACTATTGAAATGAATAATGAAAGTATGAAATTACGCCCGGGTATGTCTGCCGAAATTTCTTTATTAGTAGACAATAACAAAGGACAAGCAATTGCGGTTCCCAACAATGCCATAATTTTCGATAATAATCAAAATTATGTTATTGTTTATACTGATAACTGTCATCAAGAAATAAGACAAATTAATCCGATAGCAAAAAATAGCGAATACACGTACATTTTGGGAGGTGTTGCCAATGGAGAAAAAGTAATTACTTCCAACGAATTACTGATCTATCAACAATTAAACAATCAGCAATAATCCATAAAAGTAAAATAAGAAAATGCAGAATTTTGTAAAAAACATAGTGGCTTTTTCTCTAAAAAACACTTTCATTGTTTTGTTCGGTGTATTGTTGCTTTTATTTGGAGGAATCTACAGTTACATTCACACGCCTATAGAGGCATTTCCTGATGTTACTAACACCAGAGCCCGAATTATTACCCAATGGCCTGGAAGAAGTGCAGAAGAAATTGAAAAATTCATCACCCTTCCCATTTCTAAAGAAATGAATACTATTCCGAATAAAGCAGAAATACGTTCTATTTCTTTATTTGGACTATCAGTTGTTACGGTAATTTTCAACGACGATATTGATGATTTCTACGCTCAACAATACACTTCAAATCGAATGGGTGGAGTAAATCTACCAGACGGAGCTGACCACGAAATTGAACCACCTTCTGGAGCAACGGGAGAAATATTTAGATACATCATTAAAAGTGATTTGCCTATTAAAGAAGTAACCTCTATTCAAGATTGGGTAATTGAAAGAGAATTACTATCTGTACCAGGTATTGCTGATGTGGTAAGCTTTGGTGGAGAAGAAAAAATATATGAAATTCGAATTAACCCAACAGAATTACTCAACTATGATTTAACACCGCTAGATGTTTATGAAGCAGTAGAAAAAAGCAATATTAATGTTGGTGGTGATGTTATTCAGCGAGGTGACCAAGCTTACGTAGTGCGTGGTGTTGGCTTATTGGATAAAATAGAAGATATCGAAAATATTCTTATCGAAGTTAAAGGAAATACACCTATTCTGGTTAAGCATGTAGCTGAAGTACAAACTGCAGGAAAACCCCGATTAGGTCAGGTTGGATTTCAAGAGGAAGATGATGTAGTAGAAGGTATTGTTGTAATGCTTAGAGGAGAAAATCCGAATGAAGTAATCAAGAATCTGAAATTAAAAATCGAAGATTTAAACACGCGTATTTTACCTAAAAACGTAAAGATAGAACCAATTATTGATCGCACAGATTTAGTCAATACAACTGTTCATACCGTTACCAAAAACTTAACGGAAGGAATTATACTAGTTTCAATTATTGTCTTCATTTTCTTATACAATTGGCGAACTACATTTATTGTTGCCTCTGTAATTCCACTAGCCTTCTTATTTGCTATAATAATGCTAAAAATACAAGGCTTGCCCGCCAATTTGATTTCAATGGGAGCATTAGATTTTGGTTTATTACTAGAAGGAACCTTGGTTATTGTAGAACAAGTTTTTGTTGGTCTCGAAAGAAAAGCACACGTTGTTGGGATGAAACGCTTCAATAAAATGTCAAAATTAGGCACAATTAGAAAAAGTGCCGGAAGCGTAGCAAGTTATATTTTCTTTGCTTTATTGATTCTTATTGTCGCATTAATGCCTATTTTCTCTTTCGAAAAAGTAGAAGGAAAAATGTTTTCTCCTTTAGCATTTACGCTAGGTTATGCTTTATTAGGATCCTTGATTTTAAGTTTAACATATGTGCCAGCAATGTGTAAATTGCTGCTAACAAAGGAAATTAAAGAAAAAGAAAATTTCATTTCTCGCTTCTTTATCAATAACATTTATAAAATGTTCAACTGGAGTTTTTATCACAAAAAACTAACTTTTGTTCTTTTCGGATTAATCTTACTTATTTGTGGAGTTCGTTTTCACTATTACGGATCAGAATTTTTACCCAAATTAAACGAAGGAGCGATTTATATTAGAGCAACTTTACCAAGTAGTATTAATCTTGATGAATCGGTTCGGTTAACCAAAGAAATGAAAGGAAACTTGCGGGAGTTTGATGAAGTAGAGTTTGTACTTACCCAAACTGGTCGACCAAATGACGGAACAGATCCAACTGGTTTTTTTAATATTGAATTCCACACACAATTAAAACCAGAAAAAGAATGGACCAGAAAAATTACTAAAGAAAAATTACTAGAAGAAATGAGAGTTGTTTTAGAAAAATATCCTGGTATTAATTTCGGTTTTAGTCAACCTATTCAAGACAATGTGGAAGAATATGTTGCAGGAGTAAAAAGCGCTTTGGTAATTAAAATATTTGGCGATGATTTGTTTGATTTAGAAAAACACGCCAACGAAGTGGCAAAAAGCATAAAAGACGTACCAGGAATTACAGATATTAACATTTTTAAAAATATAGGATTACCCGAATTGCGCATTGCATTGAGCGATTCTAAAATGGCTAAATATGCTGTAACAACTGCAGATGCACAAGCGGTTATTCAAATGGCAATTGGCGGGCAAGCAGCAACTTCATTCTACGAAAATGAAAGAATGTTTGATGTGGTACTTAGATTTGACAAACCTTATAGAGATTCTGCAGAAAAAATAGGTAATATACTTATTCCGTCATTAGATGGTAAACAAGTACCTTTAAAAGAAATTGCTACTATTGATTACCATACCGGACCAGCATTTATTTACCGAGAAGGGAACAGCAGATATATTGGAATTGGTTTTAGTATAGAAGGAAGAGATTTAGGCAGCACTATAGAAGAAGCAAGAACAAAAGTAGCTAAAGAAGTACATTTACCAGCTGCTAATAAAATGGAATGGGCGGGTGAATTTGAAAGTAAAGAAAGAGCTGCACACCAATTGATGGTTGTTGTGCCCATATCGTTAATCTTAATTTTAATTTTACTGTATTTTAACTTCGGAAACGTAAAAGACACAGCCATTGCCTCGCTTACTTTACCTTTTGCTTTTATTGGCGGATTTCTATCACTTTGGATAACGGGCACAACATTTGGTATTTCTGCGGGTATTGGATTTATTATTCTATTTGGTATTTCTACTATTGATGGTATTGTATTAATTGGGGTAATGAAAGAAAACCTTAGAAAACGCATGTCATTAGAAGCAGCTATTCGAGATGGTGTAAAAAGTAGAATTCGCCCAGTAGTGATGATTGCTTTAATGGGATCGATGGGATTACTACCAGCTGCACTATCCAATGGAATGGGATCAGAAATTCAAAAACCCTTAGCTATAATGATTGTAGGAGGTTTAATTTTTGGAATGATTTTGGCCTTTACAATTTTACCGCAGGTATTTTATTGGACTTATCGAAAAAAATATAGGGAAGAGTAACCAATTATATAAAAAAGGTA
>CANQRD010000121.1 GCA_947626185.1 uncultured Flavobacterium sp. | reverse complement strand
CAGGTGGTCAAGTTAAACCAGAATCAGGTGGTCACTTTTGCCAGAATGAGGTGGTCAATTTCTCCAGATTCTCCAGCTAAAAGCACTACGAGCACAGGCTAAATTTGGTTGGCATCTATCGAATTTAGTCGCTTTTATATGACTAAATCTTTTTGTGAAGATTGAATTAGAAAAATGGCTGAATAATCCATCAAATGAAGTAGAAAAACCATCACCAAAACTCCAACAAGGGGTCCTAATTTAGATTTTACGCAAATATATCTTGTATCCTACTAAAGTGGGGGGATATGTTATGCCCTAAATTTATTTAGGACGCTATTGGCTAACAACATAAAAAAAAGAGTCTTTTTTTGGTGGTCAATTTGACCATTTATACAGCAACGTGCCTATTATTCAGATTTCAAAAGCTAATTTTAGTGTGCTTATTCTTCACCTCTTAAAGCTGTAATGCTACTTCCACCCTCTTATCAAAATGCACATAAAAAATGGGTTTATTCTTTACAGAAAAACCTTCAATTTTTACATTAAATTATCTGTCAATTGATTACAAAACACCTCTATATTATCGTTTGTAATATACCTGTCTTTAATGCTATTTACTTTAAATTTTTTGGGAATACTTGTGTAATTCATTTTGTAAAATTAACACTTATTACAAATGTAAATCTTCATCTTTTCACATCTGTAAACAGTTGTTGAAAAATAATTATTTACAGATGTATACATTTTTATATTTCTATTAATAAACTAAATATGAAGGAAAATACACCTGTTAAAAAAATCATAAAGCTATATTTTTCAACTATTTAATACATTTAATTTAAAGTTTAGATTTAAATTAAATAAGCTACTTTAACATATTTTGTTGTTGTATATGTTTTTATTTATTACATTTGTAAACATCTCTTTATTGTTAATAACTATGAATAATTTTGTAAACAGATTAGAATTGCTCTTACAGCATTATGAATTAAATGCCTCTGCATTTGCAGATAAAATAGGCGTACAACGCTCTAGTTTATCACATATTTTATCTGGCAGAAATAAGGCTAGTTTAGACTTTATTTTAAAGATCAATGAAGCCTTTAATGAAGTTAAAATAGAATGGTTAATTAAAGGAATTGGTGCTCCATTTTCTAATGTTCAGAATGACAAAAATACTACTTCCACTCCCTTTTTAGAATTTAATAAAAATACTTTGGGTATACGTTCAGAGAGTAATAATTTAGAGATTAAAAAAGAAGAAATGCCTATCTCTCCTACATCAATAAATGATGCTTTTTTGGCGGCTGATGATGTGCAACAAATTGTTGTTTTTTATAAAGATGGTACTTTTTCCACCTATAAACCTAGATAGAGTTTTAAAAGATTTCATTAAAAGTAATTTTACAAATATTGATCAATTATAGAATTATTAGGTAATACTAAATTGTAGTCCTTCAACACCCACTTCCCCCCTTTTTTAGTTTACTGATTTTTTTAAAAAGATAATTTTCCAAAAACTAATTCTATATTTTTTAGTATACATTCCAAAATCTACCTAAAAATATAAAATGTACTTGTTGTTATTACTGATTATTGCTATTAATATTTACTTTTGTTATTCATCGAAATAATGATAATGGAAGAAAAAAAAAGTAATTCAGAAGTACAACGAAAATTAAAAGCTAGACACTTAACCATGATTGCCATTGGTGGCTGTATAGGCACAGGTTTATTTATGGCCAGTGGAGAAGCAATTCAACAAGCCGGACCTGGAGGAGCATTGCTTGCTTATGGTGCCATAGGTATAATGGTTTATTTTTTAATGACATCATTAGGCGAAATGGCTACCTTTATGCCTGTTTCAGGATCATTTAGCACCTATGCTTCAAAGTTTGTAGATCCTTCTTTAGGTTATGCTTTAGGATGGAACTATTGGTTTAATTGGGTAATTACTGTAGCTGTTGATGTTTCTATCGCAGCTTTGGTTATTTCTTATTGGGAAATAATGAACTTTATACCTCCTTGGGCTTGGAGTATGTTGTTTTTCTTTATAATTGTTGGACTAAATACTTTATCTGTTCAAGCATATGGAGAATCTGAATATTGGTTTGCCTTTATCAAAGTAATTACTGTTGTTGTTTTTTTAATGGTGGGGTTATTAACTATTTTTGGAATAATGGGCGGAGAATATATTGGTTTCGCCAATTTTACTATTGGAGATACACCTATTCTAGGCGATGCTTTTTCGGGTAAATTTTTATCCGTATTAGGCGTTTTTTTAATCGCGGGATTTTCTTTTCAAGGAACCGAGTTGATTGGAATTACAGCAGGAGAATCTGAAAATCCAGAAAAGAATATTCCTAAAGCTATTAAACAAGTATTTTGGCGAATTTTAATTTTTTATATACTTTCAATTTTTATTATTGGATTAATTATTCCCTACACAAGCCCTGCACTATTAGGTGCAGATATTACAGAAATATCAAAATCTCCTTTTACACTCGTTTTTGAACGTGCACATTGGGCATTTGCCGCTGCATTAATGAATGCGATTATTCTTACCTCTATTTTATCTGCAGGCAACTCAGGAATGTATGCGTCAACAAGAATGTTATATGCTATGGGAAAAGATAAAATGGCACACAGTTCGTTTGCAAAAACAAACAAAAATGGTGTTCCTATGTTAGCCTTATTGGCAACAGCTTTAGTAGTTTTTATCATTTTTATTATTCAAAGCGTTACTCCACAAGCTGTTGACTTTATTTTAGCAGCATCTGGGCTTACAGGCTTTATTGCTTGGCTAGGTATAGCTATTAGCCATTATCGATTCAGAAAAGCCTATGTAGCGCAAGGATATGATACTAAAAAATTGATTTATAAAGCAAAATGGTTTCCATTTGGTCCTATTTTTGCTTTTGTGTTATGTTTATTAGTAATTATTGGACAAGATAGCAAAATGATTTTTGAAGGAATTTTTGATTGGAAAGGTCTATTGATCACTTATATGGGAATTCCATTTTTCTTGTTTTTCTACTTTTATCACAAAATAAAATACAAAACAAAATTAGTTCCTCTAAAAAAAGTTGATCTTACTAAATAAATTCATCGCTTGGGTGTAAATATGAAAAAGTATACCTTAGCAACTAAGAAATTCAATAAATAAATGATAAAACAAATTAAATTATTAGCTTTTATTTGCCTCACTGGTAACTTACTATTTGCTCAACGCAACTTTACCATTCAGGAAGCAACATTAGGGCTAGGAAATACCTTTGCTACAGAAAGAGTAATTCAGCCTAATTGGAGAAATTCCTCAACATTAACTTTTGCAAGTACAAAAAGAGATAGCTTATTAGAACGTTCTTTTCATAAAGATTGGAATAGCCAATTGGTATTAACAGCAAAAGATTTAAATAACCTACTCAATGAGCAAATTACAGAAACTACTTTCAGAATTCCTACATTACCAGCTAATTTAAAATGGAAAAACAACAACACAATTGCCTTTTCTATACCAGATGCTGAAAGAAAAAATATTTATTTAATTGAGCTGACTACTGACAATAAAAAAGCGGAAGTTTTACATAAAATACCATTTACAAGTAATAATTACTTGGTATCAAGAAATGGTGAATATATTGCTTGGCTAAATGGAAACAATATTGAAATTGCTGATAGAAAAGGCCATGTTACTGCAGTTACAACAGATACTGATAAAGCAATAGTAAATGGAAGTCCAGATACGCATAGAAATGAATTTGGAGTTGATCAAGGAATGTGGTGGAGTCCAAAGCAAGATCAATTATTGTACTATAGAAATGATCAGACTGACGTTTCCGATTATCCTATTCCTCAGTGGGAAACTAGGGTTGCAGAAAACAAAAATATAAAGTATCCAATGGCAGGAATGACCAATGAAAAGGTAACTCTGCATATATACGATATTTACACACAACAAAAAACAACATTAAATACTGGAGATAAAGATCAGTTTCTAACAATGGTTACTTGGGATCCTTCAGGTAATTATGTTTATGTAGGTTTATTAAATAGAGAGCAAAATCACCTTAAACTAAATAAATATAACGCTGCAACTGGTGCATTAGAAAGTACTATTTTTGAAGAAAAATCACCAACTTATACAGAGCCTTCGCAAGGATTAGTATTTGTTCCCAACAATTCTAAATCTTTTATCTATATGTCTGAAAAAGATGGTTATAGGCAACCATATTTATATACAGAAGATAAGTTTATACGCAATTTAGGTTTTGGAAATGTCATTGCAGCAGAACTGTTAGGTTTTGACAAAGAAGGTAAATACCTTTATTATAAAGGAGTTACTAATCAAGGGCTAGATCGACAATTATTTAAAGTGAATTTAAAAAATGGTAAAACAGAACAAATTACAACTGAATCTGGTACGCATAATTTAGTAGTAAATGAAGATAAAACCTATTTTTTAGATCAATTCAGCAATATTACAACACCAAACAAAGTGTCTATTGTTAATACAGCCAATAAAAAATCAGTAGAAATTTTAAATGCTAAAAATCCATATGAAGGCAAAGTAACTATGCCAGAAATGGAGTTAATAACTTTAAAAGCCGCTGATGGTAAAACACTTTTAAATGGCAGAATTTTTTATCCTACTAATTTTGATATCAATAAAAAATACCCAGTAATGGTATATGTGTATGGTGGACCACATGCACAATTAATTACCAATTCGTGGCTGGGAGGTGCAAATCTATTTTTTTACTATATGGCTCAAAATGGATATATTGTTTTTACTGTTGATAATAGAGGAAGTGCTAATAGAGGGCGTGACTTTGAGCATGTTATTCATCGAAAATTAGGACAGGCTGAAATGGCAGATCAAATGGAAGGAATAAAGTATTTAGAATCTCTACCTTTCGTAAATAAAGATAAAATAGGCGTTTATGGATGGAGTTTTGGGGGCTTTATGACTACTAGTCTTTCTGTAACCTATCCAGAAATTTTTAAAGTTGGTGTAGCTGGTGGACCAGTAATGGATTGGAAATTATATGAAATTATGTATGGTGAGCGCTATATGGATACGCCAGAAGAAAATCCAGAAGGATATAAACTTACCAGCTTACTTAATAAAGCAGATAGATTAAATAACAAATTATTGATTATACACGGAGCACAAGATCCGGTCGTTTTACAACAACATTCTATGTTATTTTTAGAAGAAGCTATTAAGGCTAATAAACAAGTTGACTACTTCTTATATCCAACACATGAGCATAATGTTTATGGAAAAGATAGAGTCCATCTAAACACAAAAATAGCTAACTACTTTTTTGACTTTTTAGAAAAATCTAATCAAGAATAATAACAAAGGGCAATAATATTTATTGCCCTTTGTTATTATTAAAAAGCCTGTATGTAAAATACATACAGGCATGACAACCTTATAAATATAAAGCCATCAGTTGAAATAAGGTTTTATAATTTACACCACACTATCCTATTATAGTATCTTAAAACAGCCTCCTTTTACATTGTTAACTGTTGAGTTCTAAATTTCTTACTTTTTAGCCAAAATAAAAATACTGAAAGGAATTATTAATTTTTTAATAATACAGCATAACAACAAATTAACTTTATTCTTTAAATTCTATTAAACTTCATCCAACAAAAATCTTCTCATTTCTGTCTCTTGTATTTCGGGCAATTGCCATTTTTCAATAAATTCAATCATTAGTTGCCTTC
>CANQRD010000120.1 GCA_947626185.1 uncultured Flavobacterium sp. | reverse complement strand
TATTTTAAAAAATAATAATTAGATGGGGAAATATTTGTCATTAATTGTATTTATTTTAAGTGTTTTATTTTCAACATCTTGCTCAAAAAGTGATGATGGCAAAGGTGGGTCAGATATAGAATCGAAAGAATATATAAAATTAAAAAGCTTAGATGAGATAAGAGGTGGACATTTTCGTTATGCTGGAATAAAAATGGGAGATAGAAAAGCTACTTTTTTAGTCGAAAATTCTAAGTCATGTAGAGCACATGAATATTTTTCAACCATTTCTAGTGAATTTTATCCAAATCTTGATTTTGTTTATCAGCAATTTGAAGAAGGGCCTTTAGGATGCGAGAAAATTAACAGCGGAGGAGCAGTGGGTTATCACGATTCTATCGTATTTTTAGAGAGTAGTTTAATAGAAGAGGGAAAACTTTTAACTACCATACTTAATGGCTATTTTGCAATAGGTCGTTTATATACATCAAGTAGAGTTTATAAAGGATTTTTGGAAATTGGTTTTCAAGGAGATTATTTGCGTATAGAGGATAGAATGTCTAATTATCAGCGTAAAGACGAAAATGAAAAAGTGTATTTATATTTTAAAAGATAATGAATAGTAATAACAAAAACCTCTTATAAAGAGGTTTTTGTTATTAAATATCATCGTAATTAATGTGAATTTCATCTGAAGTAACAATTGCTTGACAAGAAAGAATTAAGCCTTCTTCAATTTCAGCATCAGATAAAATACTATTCTTTTTCATAGTTGCAGATCCTTTTGAAACTCTACACATACACGAGCTACAAATTCCTCCTTGGCAAGAATAAGGTGCATCTACACCCGCATTTAATACACCGTTTAACAAAACTTCACTTTTTGGCATTTCAAATGTAGACTCTTCATCGTCAACAATTACGGTAACTTTTGCACTTCCACCAGTTGCTTCAATAGGATCGTTACCATCTTTGTTTGGTGTAAAAATCTCAAAAGATAAACGAGTTTTTTCTACTCCTTTTTCAGTTAATGTATCACTTACTGTGTTAATCATATCTTCTGGGCCACACAAAAAGAAACGATCAAATTCTGTTTCTTTATGTTTGTTATTGATTACAAAATTGATAGTCGATTTATCTATTCTACCAAATATTGAATCATTTTCACGAACTCTAGAGTAAACAAAATATACACTCAATTGATCTGCATATTGTTTCTGTAATTCATGAATTTCTTTATAAAAAATAGTTTCTTCGATGTTCTTATTTCCATAAACTAACACAAATTTACTATTAGGTTCTCGAGTCAGTACTGTTTTAAGAATAGAAATAACAGGTGTAATTCCACTTCCTGCAGCAAAAGCAGCATAGTTTTTTGTTGCGCTTTCTACTGGTTCAAAAATAAAACGTCCTTCAGGGGATTGTACTTCTAATTGATCACCAACTTTTAGCACTTCGTTTGCATAGGTAGAAAATGCCCCATGCTCTACTTTTTTTACTACAATTCTCATTTCTCCATCAGTTGGAGTAGAGCAAATAGAGTAAGCTCTTCTTATTTCTTTATCGTTATATGAGTGTTTTATATTTAGATATTGTCCAGCAACAAATTGATAATCATTTTGTAAATTCGAAGGAACGTCGAAAACTATTGATACAGCATTTGGAGTTTCTTTGCGAATTTCTTTTACAGTAAGTAAATTAAATCTTGACATAGTTTTGGTTTCATTTTGTTTCGCAAAAATACAAAACACATTGAGTAAAAGGAAGTTTAAAATAATTTATAACAAAAAATAACATGCCTAATAGTTCTATGTATTGAAAGTTTATTATATTTACATACCTAAGAATGTTATGTATGGCAAAGCAACAACAATTATATAAAGGAAGTTTGAGCGCAATTATTATGAAATTGCTAGAACAGAACGATCGTATGTATGGTTATGAAATTACCCAAAAAGTAAAAGAAATTACTCAAGGAGAAATGAATTTGACAGAAGGAGCATTGTATCCAGCATTACATAAGATGGAAGCAGATGGCTTTTTAGACGTAGAAATGGAACGAGTAGATGGCCGTTTGCGTAAGTATTATAAACTAACAGAAAGTGGTGTAAAAGAAACGGATAATAAGATGGAAGAACTGGAAAGTTTTATTCGAAATATGCAGCAAATTGTGAATTTGAAATTAACGTAAATTCAATAATATGAGAGCACTGAGCAGTAATGAAGTAGAAACAATTGATCGATTTTTTCTATCGAAATATAAATTAGATGAAAAACTTAAACAAGAATTACTAGATCATTTATCTTGTGAAATTGAAGAAAAGATGAATGAAACAAATTGTTCTTTTCAAGAAGCATTTACAATAACTAGAAGTAGATGGAAGACTAGATTGAGAATGACAACTTTAGGAAATGGAATACCTAATTTTATGGTAAAATATCTGATGAATACAGAGTTTAAAAAACAATTTCCAATGGTTCTTTTGTTTACTGTTCTTATATATTCTCTATTATTTTATGTAGAAGAAGATGCAGTTCAAACAATAGGTTTTTATAGCTTAATAATAAGTGGAGCAATTTGTTTTTTAGGTCTTGTTGTTAATAGATGGACAACAGGTATAACCAATATTAAAATAAACTTCTACAAAATAATTTTAGTGGGTGTGCTATTGGTCAATCTTATAAATACTTCACTATTAATGTTTATGCTTAAGACAAACAATGAAGAGTGGATTTTCTTTTCACAAAAAATTGTTATCACTATTGCTGTGATTATAAATTATTTATCAATGTATTATGGTTTTAAAATAATACAAGAAACAAGGCATAATTATTTTAAAAAAATTTCAATACAATAGCTTATGACTGCCCTAAACCAGCTACAAATACAGCACATCGAAAGCTTTTTAATTAAGCATTACAAATTGTATTATATCGATATTAGAGTAGAAGTTTTGGACCATATAGTCTCAGAAATTGAAAAATTGATAGTGAGTAATAGAACCTTTGAAGAAGCATTTATATTAGTAATAGCTAAATGGGATAAAGATTTAAAACAATCAAAATGGTTTTATAAGGGTGTTCCTAATTTTATTGCAAAAATATGGATCAAAGAACGTTTATTAAGATTTTTGCGCAATTTAGTAGGAGGTTTTATTTTATTGGGTTTGTCTTTATTTTATTCAAAAACTGATTATTATTACAAAGTAGTTATAGGAGCAGCAATTATTTTGTTATTTGGAAGCGGAGTCTTGTTTTTTAAGAGTAAGAAACTAATAGAGAAAGAACCTCTAGATACAGCGCAAGGTGTTTTTTTACGCTTAGAATTGAAACATAATTACACCTATAAGCTTGCAGGAATAATAATTGTTTTTCCATCAATTTTTTTGACAGCAATGTTCAACATTCAATTTAGTATTTTACCAAGTATTTGGCTCTTCGTTACAAGTATTTATTTTTTTGATCGATTGATTTGGTACAAAGAATATCAACAAGAAAAATTGTTTAACGTGAAGTTGAAAACTTATTAAACTTTTGAAATATGACTAAATTAACAGTAGAACAAATACAGCAAATAGAAGAAAGATTATATGGTAAGTATAATTTGAAATATGACGAAATACGCAACGAAATCTTAGATCATATTGCTTGCGAAATAGAAGAGTTAATACAGGAAGGTGAAACGTTTGAAGATGCTTCCATATTGACGTTTCGTAAGTGGAATGCAAAATTGATTTCAGAAAAAAAAGGAGTTTATAGGGGAATTCCTCAATTTATAGTTAAACAGTTGGATAAAGAATATAAAAAGGTTGAGTTTCAATCGATGCTTTTATCATTGGTTTTTTGTATTTCCTGGATTGTAATTACGTATAATTTAAGTATAAATGCTATTTTGTTAATGGCTTTCTTGTTGTCTATTAATGCAGTTGGAGTGTTAGTTATTCATAGAAAGAGTAAAGCTTTTGAGGATTATCGATATGATTTTTTTAAACAAAAGTCTTTGATGGTAATGGGTAAAAGTATTTTAGTTTTTCTATTTATAATTATTTGTAATTTTATGTGGGGATTTGATAGTAGTTTGTTTTCTCTTGATTGGCTTACGATGTACTATTTTATTTTAAATACTTATGTGTTGTATCAGTTTAATAGATATTGCAAGTATCAAAAATTTAATATAGCTAAATAATTAGTAATCAATGTTTTATTTTTGTTGAAATTAAAAAAATGGAAAGAAAAGTTACTGAAGAAGAAATAGAGCAATTACACCAATTTGTAAAAAGCAGATTTGTTGAGTTTTACGACGTGGAGCTAGAATTGGTCGATCATTTAGCTAATGGAATTGAAACACAATGGCAAGAAAATCCAGAATTATCTTTTGAGGAAGCTAAGCAAATTGAGTTTAAAAAGTTTGGCATATTTGGCTTTACGGGGATCGTAGAAAAAAAAGTAAATGAATTAACTAATGCTTACTACCAACAAAGTTTTAATCAATTAAAAGCATTTTTCACCTTGCCTAAATTGGCTATTTCTGTAGTTTTATACCTATTTGTTTATCAACTTTTACAATTGTTAAGTTATGATTGGATAAGAGGTTTGAATGAGTCATTCAGAAGTATTTTATTTGGCATTATTATTATTCAATTGATACGATTGTACATTCAAAGAAATAAACGCAGAAAAAATAAAGAAAAAGAATGGCTGTTGTATAGTGTATTATTCAATTTAGAAGTTTGGCCCTATTATTTACTTGCCTTTATAGGTATGCCCGTAATTATTAGCTCAAGATTATTATGGTTTTGTGCGTTGATTTACACGATAACTATTTTGTATATATATGTGCTAAAAAGGATTATTGTTCCCAAAATGCAAAACGATATTGAAAAACAAAAAAATAAAATATTGACTATTTAAAAAATAGCAGTAATTATGAAAAGAAAAGTCAATGAAGAAGAAATAGAAAAATTACATCAATTTGTACAAAGCAGATTTGTTGAGTTTTACGACGTGGAGCTAGAATTGGTCGATCATTTAGCTAATGGAATTGAAATACAATGGCATGAAAATCCAGAATTATCTTTTGAGGAAGCTAAACAAATTGAATTTAAAAAGTTTGGCATTTTTGGTTTTACTGGTGTAGTAGAACAAAAAGAAGCCGAATTAACTTCAATTTATATAAAGAATCTAAAAGAGCATTTTATAAGTTTTTTTAGTTTTCCTAAAATAGTTTTTTCATTAGCGGTTTTTTTGGTATTGTTTACTCTTGGTTATAAAGGAGGTGAAGTTGGGCAGAGTATACTTATGATTACGTTAATTACTTTATTTGTTTTATATATGGGAGTTGGAACGTATTGGAATTTTCAGATAAAGAAAAGTAGAAAAAACGGGAATAAATATATTTTAGATTCTGTAGCTATAAAAGTCTTCTTTGGAGGAATAGTAATGCCAATCATTATTCAAACACCTAATTTTCTGTCTATTTCATTAAGACATTATTCTATAATTGCCTTGGTTGTATTGTGTTTAAACATTCTTTTATTGGGCTTGTGGAGTTATCTTACCATTTTTGTATTTAAGCCTTATTTTAGCCAAGAAATGATAAAATATAAACAAAGATATATTGCATAAAAAAGAGCGTGATATTGCCTATATCTTGACCGAAAATTTACGAATCCAAGATTTTATAGAAAATAAATCAAATATATATAATTAGGATGATGTAGGATTATTCATTAATTTCGTTATGTTAACTATAATTACTAGAATAATGAAAAAAA
>CANQRD010000119.1 GCA_947626185.1 uncultured Flavobacterium sp. | reverse complement strand
CCTTATTGTGAATTCCTTTCGAAGTAAATATAGTGATTTTTTTGTATTAATGTAAAAAAATATTAATTAATTTAAAGTTTATAACTAAAGAGATGAAAAATATATTAGGACTTGATTTAGGAACCAACTCTATTGGGTGGGCGTTTATCAAAGAGTCTGAAAATGATAAAGAGCAGTCTACAATTGAAAAAATTGGTGTTCGTGTAAATCCTTTAACGACAGACGAACAGATTAATTTCGAAAAAGGGAAGCCGATTACAACTAATGCAAGTCGTACCTTAGCACGTTCGGCTAGGCGTAATCTTCAGCGTTATAAATTAAGGCGTGAAAATCTAATTAAAATACTTAAGCAGCATAATTGGATTTCTGATGAAACTATTTTAGCGGAAAGCGGAAATAAAACAACATTTGAAACTTTTCGATTACGCGCTTTGGCAGCTGAACATCAACTTCTGTTAGAGGAATTCGCTCGAGTTTTGTTAATGATTAATAAAAAAAGAGGTTACAAAAGTTCGCGGAAAGTAAACAATACAGAAGAAGGTGCTTTGATTGACGGAATGGATATCGCTAAAAAGCTGTATCACGATGATCTTACACCAGGTCAGTACGTTTTAGAATTATTAAAGTCAGGAAAGAAAAAAGTTCCAGATTTTTATCGTTCAGATTTACAAGCAGAGTTTGATAAAATATGGAATTTTCAAAAGCAGTTCTACTCTGACTTGTTGATAGACGGATTAAGGGAAGAAGTTAGCGGAAAAGGTAAAGTCGCTACTTGGGCAACTTTAAAATCTCCGTTCAATTTGGTTGGAATAAAACGTAATCTTAAGCGAGACGAACTCAAATTAGAGAATTATCAATGGAGAAGCGATGCGTTAATCAGACAGTTGAATTTAGAAGAGTTAGCAGTTGTTTTGCAAGAAATCAACGGACAGTTAGCTAATTCTTCCGGTTATTTGGGAGCCATCTCTGACCGAAGCAAGGAACTATATTTTAACAATCAAACGGTTGGGCAATATCAATATGCTCAATTGCAAAGTAATCCGCATGCTCGATTGAAGAATCAGGTCTTTTATCGACAAGACTATATGGATGAATTTGAAAAGATTTGGAGCGTTCAAGCAATTGGTCGTGAAGATATTTTTACGAAAGAGTTGAAAGAAGAAATACGTGATGTCGTAATCTTTTATCAACGAAAGCTTAAATCTCAAAAAGGATTGATTTCATTTTGTGAATTTGAGCAAAGAGAAATCGCAAAAGGAGGTAAAGAGAAAACAGTTGGTTTACGGGTAGTTCCAAAGTCGTCATTCTTATTTCAAGAATTCAAAATTTGGCAAATTCTGCACAATGTTAAGTTGAAGAATAAGCTAACGAAGGAAGTCGTTATTTTAAGTCAAGAGAGTAAGCAACTCTTATTCGATGAACTCAATCTTAAAGGTAAATTATCCACAGCAGAAACTTTAAAATTGATAGCCGATAAACCAAAAGAATGGGAACTAAACTATACAATATTAGAAGGAAACAATACCAATCAAGCTTTGTACAATGCTTACTTAACGATTCTTGATTATGAAGGCTATGATGTGCGAGAAGAGTTGAAGATGAAATTGAATAAAGATGAAATTACTTTAGCAGATATTGACAAGTCAGCTACCGAAATTAAAGAAATGGTGCGTACTATTTTTAAACACTTAGGTATTCATTCGCAAATTTTAGATTTTAATGCAGAGTTGGAAGGGAAGGCTTTTGAAGAACAATTGTCCTTTCAATTGTGGCACTTGCTGTATTCCTATCAAGAGGATGATTCAGCAACAGGAATGGAAACACTATATCGATTGTTGGAACAAAAGTTTGGATTTAATAAAGAGCAAGCCAAAATAATGGGAACTGTTACGTTTCAAGATGATTACGGAAGCTTGAGCAGCAAAGCAATTCGAAAGATTTATCCGTTTATCAAAGAAAATGAGTATTCTGTTGCGTGTGAATTGGCGGGCTATCGTCATTCTAAAAATTCTTTAACCAAAGAAGAATTAGTAAATCGTGAATTGAAACCCCGCCTAGATATTTTGCCCAAAAACAGTTTACGAAATCCAGTCGTCGAGAAGATTCTGAATCAAATGGTCAATGTAGTGAATACATTAATCGATACAGAAAATGATAAACTTGAAAAGGCTGGAAAAGAACGGAATTTTCAATTTGATGAAATCCGTATCGAGTTAGCGCGCGAGCTAAAAAAGAATGCAAAGGAACGCGAGGAAATGACGAAGGCAGTAAATACTGGGAAAATTGTACACGAAAAGATTATAAAAATTCTGCAAGTAGAAGATGGTATTAAATATCCTACGCGCAACGATATTATTAGATTCAAGTTGTACCAAGAGCTGAAAAATAACGGTTACAAAGATTTGTATACCAATCAATATATCGAGCGCAAAGATATTTTTACGAATAGATATGATATTGAACATATTATTCCGCAATCTCGTTTGTTTGATGATAGCTTTTCGAATAAAACCTTAGTTCCTCGTCAAATCAATTTAGATAAAGGAAATAAAACCGCTTTTGATTATATTTTTGATACGTTTGGAGAGGAAAAATCGAAAGAATTTTCACTTCGTGTTGAGGCTTTATCTAATCAGAAGGATGATGGTATTTCCAAAGCCAAGTACAAGAAACTGATGATGAAAGGTTCGGAAATTGGCGAAGGTTTTATTGAACGGGATTTACGTGATTCTCAATATATCGCAAAGAAGGCGAAGGAAATTTTGTTTCAAATTACGAGATCAGTGCTTTCTACATCAGGATCGGTAACAAATCGACTTCGCGAAGATTGGGGATTAGTCAATGTAATGAAAGAGCTGAATCTTGAGAAATATCGATTGGCTGGTTTAACAGAGATGCAAACCACTAAAGATGGTCAACCAAAAGAAATAATCAAAGATTGGACAAAGCGCAACGATCATCGACATCATGCTATGGACGCCTTGACTATTGCATTTACTAAACGAAGCTTCATACAATATTTAAATAACCTGAATGCACGAAGAAATGATGAATACGATAGTGTATCTAATGCAAAAAATCGAAAATCTATCGACACTAGTAATCTAAAAATAACGAGTAAAGACGCTTTAGGTATTGAAGAAAAGGAAACACACAAAGTATCTGATAAAAAAGGAAATTACAAACGTGTGTTCAATGAGCCGATTCCTAGTTTCAGAGAGCTTGCTAAGCAACATTTGGAAGGTGTTTTGGTTTCTCATAAAGCAAAAAATAAAGTGGTAACGAGAAATCAAAACAAAATAAAAGGAAGTGAGAAAGTTAAGATTGCGCTAACACCACGTGGGCAAATGCATAAGGAAACCATTTATGGTAAGATAAAACAATATGCATTCAAGGAAGAGAAAGTTTCGGCGAAATTTGATGAAAGTGTTATCGCGATTGTTTCAAATCCACAATATCGTACGCTTTTATCGCAGCGTTTGCTTGAAAATAGGAATGATGCCAAAAAGGCTTTTACAGGCAAAAATACATTGGCAAAGAATCCAATTTTGCTAAAGGACGGGACAGAATTACCTGCGAAAGTTAAATTAATGTGGCTAGAAGATGATTATACCATTCGTAAGGATATTGGCCCAGATCTAAAAATTGACAAAGTGATTGATGAAGGTGTAAAACGCATCTTACAAAATAGATTAAATGAATTTGGTGGTGATGCCAAAAAGGCTTTCTCTGATTTAGATCAAAATCCAATTTGGTTGAATCAGCAAAAGGGAATTTCTATAAAACGGATAACCATTTCTGGAGTGAAAAATGCCGAAGCATTACACAGCAAAAAAGACCATTTAGGTCAAGATATTTTAGATGAAAATGGTGAGAAAATACCAGTCGATTTTGTGAGTACTGGAAACAATCATCACGTCGCGATATACGAAGATGAGAAGGGAAATTTACAAGAAAAGGTTGTTTCGTTCTATGAAGCTGTTGCAAGAGTAAATGCAGGTTTGTCTATTATAAACAAAGATTACAACCAACATCTAGGTTGGCAGTTTAAGTTTACGATGAAGCAAAACGAGATGTTTATTTTTCCTTCTGAGGATTTTGATCCAACTGAGATTGATTTGTTAGATAGAAAAAATCAGTCGTTAATAAGCAAGCATTTATTTAGGGTACAGAAGTTTGGTTCATTACTATCAGGCTTTTGGTTTAGACATCATTTAGAAACTACTGTGGATTCTGTAAGTGAACTTAAAGGAATTACTTTTAAAGTAATTCAGTCATCAAATAATCTAAAAGATATTATAAAAGTAAGAACAAACCATTTAGGAGAAATTATTCATGTTGGCGAATATTAAAATGTAAGCTTATGCTAAAACGTACCATCTACATTGGCAATCCTTCTTATTTGAAGTTGAAAGACAATCAACTAAAAATTGAAGATGCCATAACCAAAGAGCTAAAAGGTTCAATACCAATAGAAGATTTAGGTTTTTTAGTATTGGATCATTATCAAATAACCATCAGCCATCAATTAATTGTTATGTTGCAACAAAACAATGTGGCTGTAATTAGTTGCGACGACAGTCATATGCCTTTAGGATTGATGTTACCAATGAATGGACATGTAGAGCATAGCGAGCGATTGAAACATCAAATCAATGTTTCAGAACCATTGCGCAAACAACTTTGGAAGCAAACGGTTGAAGCTAAAATTTATCAACAAAAAGAAGTGTTAAGAAAAGGTAAATTACCGTTTGACCCCATGATTACATACATGAATGAGGTTAAATCGGGCGACAGTACCAACATGGAAGGAATTGCCGCACAACATTATTGGAAGTATTTATTCGACGATTTTACCCGTGAACGTAAAGGTGATGCTCCGAATAATTTTTTAAATTTTGGATATGCCGTTTTAAGAAGCATGGTGGCACGTGCTTTAGTTAGTTCTGGATTAAACCCTACCATTGGAATTTTTCATAAAAATAAATACAATGCGTATTGTTTGGCAGATGATATTATGGAACCTTATCGTCCGTATGTTGACTTATTAGTAGTAGATTGGTTAGAACAAACCGATAGTTATTTTTTAGATAAAGTTGCTAAAGCTCATTTACTGCAATTAGCAACTTATGACGTGTATATTAACGGGCTTCAAAGACCGTTGATAACAGCTTTAAGCATCACAACAAGTTCGTTGTGTAAATGTTTTATGGGAGAAAATAGAGTAATTCATTATCCTTTGATCAAATGAGTTTTAGTAGATATAATTCATATCGTATTATGTGGGTTTTAGTTTTCTTTGATTTGCCGACCGAAACTAAAAAGCAACGAAGTGTTGCTACTCGGTTTCGCAAACAGTTAATAAACGATGGGTTTAATATGTTCCAGTTTTCTATTTATTTGCGCCATTGCCCAAGTAAAGAAAATGCTGAAGTACACATTAAACGTACCAAGAAAAATTTACCTCCCGAAGGTAAAGTAGGCATTTTATGCATAACCGATAAACAATTTGGTCAGATGGAATTGTTTTTTTCTAAAAAAGAAACCAACTTACCCAACATACCACAACAATTAGAATTGTTTTAATAGAATAAAAAAAATATGCTTTTCAAGTTTTGAAAAGCATATTTTTTAGTTTTTTTGATAAAAGTAATCCTGTTAAACCTCAATAAAATCAACGCTTTAGGTTGAGGTTGTAATTCGATAGATTAAATCTACAAAATTTGAAAGGAATTCACAACTTAGATATAAGCAGTCCTTTTTTATAAATAGTTGTAATTCGATAGATTAA
>CANQRD010000118.1 GCA_947626185.1 uncultured Flavobacterium sp. | reverse complement strand
AATAAATTTTTACTCAACAGAAATCTAAATACTTTAAAGAAACCTATTATTTAAAATGCACAACGGGTTATTTATTACTTATCAGTTAATATTATCTGTGTAAATTTGTTATGTTGGTTAATAATTGTTGAAAATTTAATAGTTAATAGTAGAGTTGCACAATAAAACAAGGTATAATCCTGTTTGTAAAAGGTATAAATTACTATATTTGACATTAAATAAATTGAAAATCAATGCGTAAAATAAATAGGTTGGCTTATGTAGCTGCTTTTGTAGGTAGTATGAGCCTTTATGCACAGCAAACTGTTGTTTATAATGGGCCGTATGCTACATATAATCACGCAGTATCTTTGTATAATGAGGAAGAATATTTAGCAGCTCAATTATTGTTTGATAAATTAAAAAAAGAACAAGTATCTACTAATAACGAAATGGCTGCAGATTGCGCATATTACATTGCTAACTGCGCTATTCGACTAGGTCAGGAAGGAGCTGAAAATAAAATTGATGAATTTGTTATAAATTATCCAACTAGCTCAAAACAAAATTTAGCATATATAGAGGCTACTGATTATTATTTTAGTAAAGGAGATTTTGCTAAAGCGGCTCATTATGCTGCTAAAGTAAAAGATCAAACAGTAGGAGATGGCATGGCTGCTGATCGTTTTTATTTTGAAAAAGGCTATAGCTACCTTTATATAAAAAATAAAAAAGAAGCAAAAAAGTATCTTGAAAAAGTAAACAAAACAGGAGAATGGGCTGAACAGGCTACTTATTATTTAGGTTACATTGCCTATGATACCGATAATTTTGAGGACGCTAGAAAGCTTTTTGAAAAAGTAGAGAGCAAAGATAAGTATAAAGAAAAAATGGGCTACTTTCAGGCTGATATGAATTTTAAAACAGGTCAGTTCGAAAAAGCAATACAAGATGGATTGGCTCAAATAGATAAATCTAATCCTCAAGAAAAATCAGAACTTTCAAAAATTATTGGAGAAAGTTACTTCAATTTAAAAGAATATGATAAGGCATTACCTTACTTATTAAATTATAAAGGTAAAAATGGAAGGTGGAGCAATACAGATTATTACCAGCTAGGATATGCTTATTATAAATCTAAAGATTACGATAAGGCAATTGAACAATTTAATAAAATTATTGATGGTGATAATGCTGTTGCGCAAAATGCTTATTATCATTTAGGTGAAAGTTATTTAAATACACATAAAAAAACGCAAGCTTTAAACGCATTTAAAAATGCTTCTGAAATGAAATTTGATGTAAATATTCAAGAAGATGCCTATTTAAATTATGCGAAATTGAGTTATGATATTGGAAATGCTTATCAAAGTCCATCAACAATTATCAATGGATTTATTGAAAAATATCCTAACTCGCCCTACCGATATGAATTAGAAGGATTGTTGATAGACTCATACATCACTTCAAAAAACTTCAAAGAAGCATTAGTCTTATTGGAAAAAAATAAGTCCACTGTTAATAAAGAAGCGTATCAAAAAGTAACTTTTTATCGTGG
Source organism: uncultured Flavobacterium sp. (assembly GCA_947626185.1). Taxonomy (GTDB): domain Bacteria; phylum Bacteroidota; class Bacteroidia; order Flavobacteriales; family Flavobacteriaceae; genus Flavobacterium. The sequence continues at coordinate 4,371 of CANQRD010000118.1, read as the reverse complement.
GCAAGAATTATTTGCAGAAAACGCTTATGAAGAGGCATTGAGAATGTTTTCTAAATCACTTTCAGAACGTCAAAGTAATGAATTTACTGCACGAGCATATTATTGGCAGGCAGAAGCTTATTATGCACAAAATAAATTGACTGAGGCAGTTAATTCTTACATTGAATTTGCGAACAATCCACAGGCGAAAAATACTCCAGAATACAGAACATTAGGTTATAACTTGGGTTATGCCTATTTTAAACAAAAAGAGTGTGCAAAAGCAGCAAAACAATTTTCTAATTATCTAAGCACTAATCCAAAAGATGATGCAAGACGTATTGATGCTTATTTGCGTTTAGGAGATAGCGAATTTGTTGAAGGAAATTACTGGGCAGCAATGGAAGCTTACAACAAAGTAATTGATGCTAAAAAATCGGATGTAGAATATGCTCGTTTTCAAAAAGCATTGGCTTACGGTTTTGTAGATAGATTGCCTAAAAAAGCAGAAGAATTGAATGCTTTTATCAAAGATTATCCAAAATCAGGTTTGGTTGATAATGCTTTGTATGAATTGGGAATGACTTATGTTGTAATGCAGCAGCCAGCAAAAGCATTGCCTATTTTTGATCAGTTAATCAAGAGTTATCCAAAAAGCTCTTTTGCATCAAAAGGTTTATTACGTCAAGGTTTAATTCACTATAATTCAAATAAACCAGACGATGCATTGGTTAAATTTAAAGCAGTTGTAGTGCAATATCCGTCAAGTGCAGAAGCGGTTGAGGCGGTGCAAAACGCGCGTTTAATTTATGTAGATCAAGGTAAGGTTGACGAATATGCGGCTTGGGTAAAAGGTTTGTCGTTTGTAAATGTTTCTGACTTAGAATTGGATAAAGACACGTACGAATCGGCAGAAAAACAGTATGCTCAAAATAATACACAAGCAGCAATTGTTGGATTTGAAAAGTATTTAGCTTCATATCCAAAAGGATTAAAAGCGTTGCAAGCTAATTTCTATTTGGCGCAGTTGTATTATAATGAAAACAACTTAAACAAAGCAAAAACATATTATACAGTAATTGTAAATCAAAGTAAAAACGAATATACCGAAATCAGTTTATCTCGTTTGTCTGAAATTTATTTGAAAGAGAAAAATACAGATCAAGCTTTAATAATGTTGAGCCGATTAGAAAACGAAGCTATGCAAGAACAAAATAAAGTTTTTGCTAAATCAAACTTAATGAAGCTTTATTATGAAGAAGAAGATTATGTAAATGCCTTAAATTATGCTGAGCAAGTTTTAAGATTGAATAAAATTGATGATAAAATAAAAAGTGATGCGCAAATTATTATTGCTCGTACTGCTTTTAAAAACAAACAGTTTGACAAGGCTAAATTAGCTTATCAAGATGTGGCAAAAATTGCAAAAGGAGAATTAGCTGCAGAAGCTTTGTATTATGATGCTTATTTTAAAAATGCTGAAGGAAAATATGATGCTTCAAATGAAGTTATTCAACGTTTAGCAAAAGATTACGCAGCATATAAATATTTTGGAGCAAAAGGGTTGGTGTTAATGGCTAAAAACTTTTACAGTTTAAAAGATGCATTCCAAGCTACTTATATTTTAGATAGTGTAATCAAGAATTTTGGAGAATACTTAGATGTTGCTACAGAAGCACAACAAGAGTTAAACATAATTAAAGCAAAAGAGTCGAAACACAATTCGTCAGTAGCGCAGTAAGGTTTAATTGAATTTGTACGTAATGAAAAAACAGATAAAAATAATAGTTCTTGTGTCGGGTGTGCTTTTTTCAGGTGCCGTGATTGCGCAAGATAAAAAAAACAATGATTTAGGAACAGAAGTGGTGGATGTTGTAAGGCGCTATGATGCAACTGTTTCTGATGCTTTTAAAGTAAGACAAGTTCCTAGTTTTGACGAAGAAATTTTGGGAAAGAAAAAACCTGTAGTTTATACTATTTCATCTTTTCCAGTTGCCTCTACATTTGTACCAGCAAAAGGTGAAGCAGCAAAAGTAGAAACAAAGAAAAACTTGCAAAGATTTGATAATTACGCGTTATTAGGTATTGGAAATTATTCTAATATAAATGCAGAATTGTTTTTAAGTGCAGCTGTAGATAAAGATAGTTATTTATCGGGTTATTTGACTAACTTTTCGTCAAATGGCGGTATTAAAGATATTCAAATTAAAGATGGTTTTTCTAAATCACATTTGGGTGTAAATTATTCAGGACAAAAGAAAAACATTGGTTGGAATACTGAAATTGGTGGATCTTTTCAAACGGTAAATTGGTATGGGTTACCTACAGATTTTGTTGAAATTCCAAATACAGTAGCAGATTCTATCAATGCTTTGCAAAAATTTAAATCATTCTATCTAGATGGTTCTGTAACGTTTAAGGATACTTTTATAAAATCTGCAGACGTGTATTATAGTAATTTTACTGATGATTTTCATAGAAAAGAAAATAGATTTGTTTTAAAGCCAAAAGCAGAAATGTCTTTTGCTAATGGACTATTGGGTAAATTAAGTGTTGTGGTTGATTATGTAGGAAATAGCTTTAAAGATTATCAATTTACTTATACTTTCAATGATATTAATAATCCTAATATTTCTTTGTTAAGTAAAAAAGATAATAATCTTATTGTTGGAGCAGAGCCAAGTGTAGTTTTTAAAGGAGATGATTATAATATTCAAGTTGGAGTAGGATTGTTTTACAATAACGGAAAAATAGGTGATCAGTCTAGCAATAGTTTTAAATTTTATCCTCAAATTAAAGCATCGTACACATTGGTACCTAATATAGCAATTGGTTATGCAGGAATAGATGGTAATTTAAAGCAAAACTCATATCAAAATTTTGTGCGTACAAATCCGTTTGTTGCACCAGATATTCAGGTATTGCCAACAGATAAAAGTTATGATTTTTATGTAGGTATGAAAGGGAAATTAGATCATACAATTTCATACGATATTAGAGCTTCTTACAGAAAAGAAAATGACTTGCCATTATTTGTTTCTTCTGCTTATTCACCAAATTCACTTCATATCCCATACCGTTATGGTAATTCATTTACTGCGCTTTATGATGAAGTAGAAACCGTGAATGTTTTTGGAGAATTGAGCTTTGATATTCTGTCTTCGGTATCTTTGAGTTTAAGGGGAGAATATAATGGCTATAAAATAGATAATGCAAAAGAGGCTTGGGGACTTCCAGCAATTAAAATTGGAGCCGACGCTCTGATTGATTTTACTTCACAATGGTTTTCTCGTATAGACTTTCAGTACATTGGAGAGCGTAAAGATCAATTTAGTTCTTTTGTAAACACAACAAAAAATACTATAGAGCTAGTGGAAAAGACACGTGATTTAGAAGCTATTGTAGATTTAAATTTAATGCTAGGTTATCGTCCTGCAAAAAATTGGACAGTATTTATAAAAGGAAATAATCTTTTCAATCAAAATTATAATCAATGGGGTAATTTCCGTTCTCAGGGTATCCAAGTTATGGGTGGAGCGATGTATAAATTCGATTTTTGAGATTTTTTTCGCTAAAAACTGTTAATATGCCTGATTGTTGTGTTAAAAAAAATGTAATAGATGTCTTTTTCTTTTAAAGCTTGATTATTCTTTTAATTTTGTGTCAATAAACAACAAATTTAATCTTAAGGCCAGTTAAGAAATAATCAAATGACATTAAAGCAGGAATTAAAGGTAACTTTTCTTCAGCGATTAAATGATAAAATTGATGCGTTACATGACATTTTACAAGATCTAACACAAGGTGCTCAAACCGATGTGAAAAGTTCTGCAGGAGATAAGCATGAAACGACTTTGTCAATGATGCATTTAGAGCAAGAAAATGTTGTAAGAAAAATCAATGAAACAATCGCGTTTCAAGAAATTATTAGCAGAATAGAAGAGGATAGAAGAAGCCAAACAGTGGAGTTTGGAAGTGTAGTTAAATTAAACTCAGTAAGTTTGTTTTTATCAGCAGCACTACCGTCAGTTACCATAAATGGTACTTCTTTTGTTGGTGTTTCAATGGATGCGCCAATAGCAAAAGCACTCTTAGGACGGAAGTTGAACGATTCATTTACATTCAATAATTGTGATTTTACAATTAGCTATTTAGAATAGCAACTAAAAAAACAGATATTAACTTTAAGAGTTAATATCTGTTTTTTTTAGTTAAACGATTATTGTGTATAGAAAAATAAAGTTGTTAGAAATATCTTAATAATATTTTTATTTAAATTGTTCATTTAACAATATTTTTCTATATTTAGAATCAGCCAATAACTGTTAGTATAAAGTTAAATAAAGATTCTTTTATTGATTAAAAACCTTGATATATAGCTTTGTTTAGTTG
>CANQRD010000117.1 GCA_947626185.1 uncultured Flavobacterium sp. | reverse complement strand
TTAATAGAAATATATATTTTTACAGATAGTTTTTAAAAGTTTTAAAGCTGATTAGTTCAGATGAAGGATTTGTTAAATTGTTTTTTGAAAGATTGATTAACAAATAATTGGAGTAAAACAGATAATTGTACATCTATTTATAAATAAGTAGATTAGCTTAAATGTTAAAATTTAATTTATCAGTTTGAGTATCATATTTGAAATATTTTAAAGGTAGTATTTAGTAGGATTAATCAATTATATTTGTTTAAATTATTGAAAAAAAACAGCATGAATACAGAATTTAGTAATGAACAAGTTAGTTTAACAAAAGTACCTTCTTTAGAGAATATTATTTTTGAACCATTAAATAGCAAATACCGAAAAGTAGTTTTGTTTCAGTCAATTCTTGTACTAGCACTTTTAGTTATTATTGCTAGTTTGTTTTATCTATTTGAAATAGAAGATATAGAGAATAGTACTAAATTAACAATAAGCACTGCTATAGTTTTTTTTGGTATGTTATATTGTGTTTTACAATGGCTAGGAGTAAATAAAAAGGGATATGCAGTACGTACACAGGATATTATTTATAGATCTGGATTAATTAATCGAAAAGAAACCATTATTCCTTTTAATCGAGTACAACATATAGAAACGTATGAAGGAGCAATATTACGCTTATTTGGGCTGTGCCAGTTAGAATTTTTTACGGCAGGAGGTGCATTTGGCGATCTAAAAATTCCAGGATTGCTTAAAATTGAAGCAGAGCAGATAAAAGCCTTTGTTGTGTCGAAGCTCAAACCTTTAGAAGAGCAAAAATTAACAGTTACCAATGCGGAAGAAATTACATCTGATAATTCAATAGACGAGTAATATGAATTTTTATCAGCCACAACGTCAGGCACTAATTGGAATTGTTACCAATTTCATTTATTCGATAGCTAAATTGTTTCGTGCATTTGCTCCACTTTTTATAATCTTTTTTTTAAAAGATGCGAATGAAGATAGTTTTGAGTGGTCAAATCTTTTAAAATATTTATGGATTTTACCTATTCTTTTGCTTTTTGCTTTTTTAAACTATCGTTTTTTTACTTTTTATATTGACCGAGAAACCGAATCTTTTGTGATAGAAAAAGGAATAATAAATAAAACCAAAACAATTATTCAATTGCATAAAATTCAGCAAGTCAATATCAATCAAAGCTTTGTCAATAGACTTTTTAATGTGTATTCCATAGAAGTTGATTCTGCAGGTAGCAAGGCAAAGGAAGGTGTTATTCAATCAATATCTCATCAATTAGCTAAAGAACTTAAAAATACATTATTGACATTGAAATCAACTTATGAAAACGAAGAATCTGTCATTGTAAGTAATGAAAATGTAACCGAAAAAAATATTGTAAAAAAAATCAGTATTCAAACTTTATTAAAGATAGGTATAACATCTAATCATTTGTATACATTCGGAATTCTGTTGATTTTTATTAATTCATTATTATATGAAGGATCTAAAATATTCGAAAATGATTTATATGAAGAAGTTGGTGCTACAATAGAAAACTCTCAATTAACTTTTCTTATAGGGTTTTATATCGCTTTAGTGTTAATGGTTTTAATATTGATTATTAATGTTATTCGAACAATTGTAAAGTATTTTAATTATAAAATTGTCTTATTCAACCAAACAATTTCTTTGTCTTTTGGATTATTTCAAACTAAAAGCACATTAATTCGTCCTTCACGTGTACAGTTTGTAGAAATCGTTCAAAACTATTTTCAAAAACTATGGAATATTAAAAATTTTCAAATTAATCAGGTTTCTGGCCAAGAATCCTTTAAGAAAAAATCAGCTCTTGCAATCCCTGGTTGTTCTGATAAAGAATCGAACGAATTCTTTGAGATGATTTACAATAAATCAGTTGAAAAGGAGGGAGTTTGTTTAAAACATAACTATAGATATTTTGGTTTTCGATTTTTCTTCTTAACCTTAGTTCCAATTACGTTATTTGTGTTTTTTATACACGCTCAATTCGAAATATTTTGGATTATTATGTTTAGTGTGTCGTACTTTATTATTAGTACATTAATTATTTGGTATTATTTTAAAAATGGTCAACTAATAATTACTCCTAATTTTATCATCATAAAATCTGGTGCTTGGGATGTTTCTTATCTTTATTTAGAGCCACATAAAATTCAGAAGATAAAAGTATCTCAATTATTTTGGCAACGTTCTGCTAATGTCGGGTCTATATCAATGTATACTGCAGGTGGAACGGTTTATTTTAGTACAAGTAATTATTCTAAAATCTGCGAATTAAGAGATCAATGGTTATACCAGATTGAAGCAACAAATAAAGCTTGGATGTAATTCTTTATACGTTGAATATAAATTTTCTACTTGTTTTTTAAAAGCTTGATTTATTGCTATAAATTCATTTTTAGTTGCTATTTGCAATTTTGAACGGAGAAAAGAGGAACTAATATTCCGCTAAATCTTTCTCCTTTTTTAACAAGGCAAGTATTTTCTGAAATTAATTTAATCTTAAAATAGTGATAACCATCGAATAATTCAACAATAAATAATTCTCCTTTTCAAGAGAAGTATTGATTTTTTTGAATAGTTTGTATAATTAGAGAAAATTGAGTTTGCTACAATCGTATAGATAGCTAAGAAGATAAATCAGTTATTAAATAATTTGGAGCACTAATCCATTGAGTAATTTCTTTACCTCCATAATTTTTATGAATTCTTGCAAAACCTTCGAAGATAAAGTATAAAAAATCTGCTTTTTTATTTTCGATTAGTATTTATTTTTTTTAAAAATAGCATAACATAATTCAAAATAATCTAACATTATTTTTGTTTTCTCTTCACTGAGTTGTAAGTAATTTACAAGTGCTTTTTTTAACTTCATATTTACTAAACGACAAATAAACATAAAAAAAATGTCCTTATTTAAGGACATTTTTTGTGTAATATTATAATTATGCTTTTTTTCTTGTATCAAGCTCTCCGAAGTACATTTCTTGGAAAGTTTTATTTACTCCATGCTCAATACGTTTATTGAAAGTTCTAGGGTCAATTTCGCTTGGTTTTTCATAACCTACAGCACCAATAAATTCACCTAAAGCTTTCATTGTATTTCTATGGAAGTTTGCTACACGCATTCTCTTATCGGTAACATTCAATGCTTTATAAAGTGATTCATCTTGTGTTGCAATACCTACTGGGCAATGACCACTATCACATTGTAATGCTTGAATACAACCTAAAGCAAACATCATTCCACGCGCGCTATAACATGCATCTGCACCTAAAGCAATTGTTTTAGCAATATCAAATGCAGAAATAATTCTACCAGAAGCTAATATTCTGATTTTATGTTTTAAACCATTTTCGATTAAAGCTTTATTAGCAAATACTAATGCATCATTCAATGACATACCCATATAATCAATAAACTCTAATGGAGCTGCTCCTGTTCCTCCTTCTGCACCGTCGATAGTGATAAAATCTGGTGCAATACCTGTTTGAACAATAGCGTGAATGATATCTAAGAATTCATCTTTTTTACCAATACAAATTTTAAAACCTACAGGTTTTCCATTAGATAGCTTTCTTAACTTAGCTAAAAAGTGAACTAATTCAGTAGGGTTTGAAAATGCTGTATGCCCAGATGGCGAGTGAACAGTTGTATGAGGAGTAATACTACGAATAGCAGCAATTTCTTCTGTATTCTTCTCTGCAGGTAAAAGTCCACCATGTCCAGGTTTAGCACCTTGAGATAGTTTTAACTCAATCATTTTAACTTCAGGATAGTTGGCTCTCTCTTCAAATAAAGCATCGTTGAAGAAACCTTTTTCATCTCTACAACCAAAATATCCTGTACCAATTTGCCAAATCAAATCTCCTCCTGATCGGTGGTATTGACTAATTCCTCCTTCACCTGTATTATGTGCAAATTCTCCAATTTTAGCTCCTTCGTTTAAAGCGGTAATTGCTTTTTTACTTAAAGCACCGTAACTCATTGCACTAATGTTATAGATACTAGCACTATATGGTTGTTTACAATCTTCACCACCAATTAAAGTTCTAAAGTTTGTGTCAGTTACGTGTTTTGGATATACTGAGTGAGCGGCCCATTCGTATCCAATTCTATTCGGATCATCTTGCATACCAAAAGAAACTGTTTGTTTCTCATTTTTTGCTCTCTGGTAAACGATAGAACGCTCTCTACGGTTGAAAGGCTTTCCGTCTAATTCACCTTCCCAAAAATACTGACGCATTTCTGGACGAATAGATTCAAACATATATCTAAAGCGAGCAAACAAGGGATAGTTTTTTCTAATTGTATGTTTGTCTTGCATTAAATCCGAAAAAACAAGGTATGCAATAAAACCTGAAATTACAGTATTTACGATACTCCCTGTTGATAGATATAGGACAAGTGAAGTAATTGAATACAGTAAATACACAACCGTTAAAGCAACTGTTACTTGACCAAAAGTAAATCGGTTAAAAATTTTTTTGTGAAACATAAATTCTAAAATTTAGAGCAATCTGTTTGTTGTTTAGTTTATGAATAATTAGCTCCTCAGTTTAATAATATTAACCAGTCATTTTTCATTTAATTTTAGTTGAAAATCTAGTAAATACTACTTCTGAATATTGTAAGCAAAGTTAGTAAAGATTTTCAATATCGTGCATTTTTCTAATTATTATTTTGGTAGTATTTGTCTTGTAAAATAATAAAATCGTAAAAAAAGAATAGGATAAGCTTTAAGCTTTGTTTAATTGATTTTTTTAAAACTTAATTGTTTTAAAGTCTTATTGTTATAAATTTTTTTGAAATTTGTAAATACTATGTTTTTTACTTACATAAAAAGATATAAAACAACTTATTATTAAATAAATTAATATATTGCTACTAAATAATTCTACTCCCATAAATACACATGCTAATGGCGTTTTGGTTGCTCCTGAGAAAACAGCTACGAATCCTAACGCAGCTGCAAAACTTATTGGAATATTTAGGTAGATTGCCAAGCAGCTACCTAGTGTTGCTCCAATAAAGAAAAGAGGAGTAACTTCTCCGCCTTTAAATCCTGCACTTAAGGTAATTGCAGTGAATAGTATTTTTAATAGAAATACTGAATATTCTTGCGAAGTTAAAAATGAGTTATAAATAGTAGAAATACCTAAACCTAGGTATTTATCACCATTAAAAGAATAGTATAATAGTATAATAAGCAATCCACCAATTAAAGGATATAAGTAGGGAATTTTTATATATTTTTCAAATTGTTTTCTAAAGAATTCAGTTGTTTTAATAAATACTATTGAAGTAAGTCCAAAGCAAATACTAATTAAGATAACTTTTGAAAATAATGGCAGTGAAAAAGGAATAGCTTCTATTATTGGGTATTCTATGTGTATAGCTCCCCAAAGCAGACAAATGTAATTGGATAATATTGCGGTTAAGAAAATGATAGGAAGATTATTGGATCTGTATTTTCCAGCAAACATAATTTCAATAGCAAATAATGTTCCTGCTATTGGTGTACCAAAAACAGAGGCAAAACCTCCACCAATTCCCATTAATAAAAGTGTTTTTCTTTCTGAAACTGTTAATTTAAAAAGCGAAGTAAACTGATCAGCTATTGCTCCTCCCATTTGAATAGCAGTACCTTCTCTTCCAGCAGATCCGCCAAATAAATGAGTTGTTAATGTTCCTATTAAGACAAAAGGAATCATTTTAATAGGGATTTTGTTTTCTGGTGAGTGATATTCCTTTATTAATAAATTATTACCATCGTTTGAATTTCCTCCCCAAAAGTAATAGAGTAAACCAATTGCCAAACCTGCTATTGGTAAAAAGAATAGAAGATAAGTATTTTCTTCTCTTAAGTTAGTTACGTAATCTAAGTAAAATAGAAAAAAAGCAGAGATAGAACCAATTAGCATACTAATTAAAGTGCTAATTATAACCCATTTTAAAAAGTAAAAGAATTTTTTTTTATAGAAGGATAAATTAAGATTGTATATGTCCATAACAAATAGATATAGTTAAATTACTATATATTACAGACGTCATCAG
>CANQRD010000116.1 GCA_947626185.1 uncultured Flavobacterium sp. | reverse complement strand
GCTGCTTTTACATCAGGACGATTACTCAAAAGCTGAATAGGAACACCAACAGATAAGTTGGTATCTACTTTTTGTTGATCTAGAGAGGTTCTCTCAATTTTCCCTGGCGATTGAGCTAAAAGAATACTAAAAGTATTTTCTGTTTGTTTGATGTTATTTTCTAAATCAACCAATAAGGCTTGAGCATTTAATAATTGTGCTTGTGTTTGTTTTACCGCAACTTCAGTTACTTGGCCAGCTTCTTTTAAAGCAAGAATAGTTTCTAAACTTTTTTCTCTATTGCTTATGGTTCGCTTAATGATATCTCTTTGTTTATCTAAAGCTAAAAGTTGATAATAAGTTGTAGAAATTGTTGATATTAATTGAGTTTTGATTGCTTGTTGCGCAGCTACAGTTTGTAAATAACTAGCCGTAAACGCTCTTTTGTTACTTCTTATCTTTCCCCAAATATCTAATTCCCAAGCAACTTGTCCGCTTAATTCGTATTGGTCATTTTTTACCCTTGTATCTCCAAAAGCTATTCCTTGTGCGCCATTTTTTGATAAAGTATTGTGCGAGTAATTAGCGTTTAAATTAATAGTAGGTGCATAACCCCATTTACTTTGTTGCATATATGCTTGCGCTGCCAAAATATTTTCAATGGCAATTTGCATATCGAGATTATTGGATAAACCTGTTTCAATATGTTGAATTAATACTGGATCTGTAAACAAATCTTTCCATGGCATTGTGGCCATAGAAAGAGTATCGTTTGTGTTACTTCCTCTGTATACTTCTTCTTTCGTTACTTCTGGTCTGTCGTATTTTTTTGCAACAATACAAGACTGCAAAGTAAGTCCCAACAATGCCATAGGAAGTGCTCTATATAAATATTGTTTTTTCATTTCTATTCAGACTTGTGTTCTATAAAATTAATGGGTTTTATTTTTTCTTGTAAATATTGGAAAATAGCGTACAATACAGGAATAACAAAAACTCCAATAATAGTTCCAATTAAAAGACCAAATGCTGCTCCAGTACCAATTGAACGGTTTCCAATTGCTCCAACACCATTAGCAAAAACCAGAGGCATTAAACCTAGGATAAAAGCAAACGATGTCATTAAAATAGGACGTAAACGCGCCTTTGCACCGTTAATAGCCGAATCTACAATAGATTCTCCATGACGTCTTCTTTGTACGGCAAATTCCACGATTAAAATAGCATTCTTCGCCAGTAATCCAACTAACATGACTAAGGCAATTTGAAAGTAAATATTATTCTCTAAGCCTGCTATTTTTTGAGCCATAAAAGCTCCCATAATACCAGTAGGTAAAGAAATAATTACTGCAAACGGCAACATATAACTTTCGTATTGTGCTGCAAGTAAGAAATAAACGAAAACTACTACCAGAATAAAAATCATTACTGTTTGTGAACCAGCATTAATTTCTTCACGAGATAAACCTGTAAAGTCAATGCTGTAATTAGTGCTTAGGTTTTCTTGTGCTACTTCTTGTATTGCTTTAATAGCATCTCCAGAACTAAATCCAGGTTTTGGAGCTCCAGTAATATTTGAAGAGGTAAATAAATTATAGCGATTAATAGATTGTGGACCGTATACTTTTTTAAGATTAACAAATTGTGTAATAGGAGTCATCTCACCTGATGCAGCTCTAACATATAGCTCATTTAAACTATTTATATTAGAACGATATTCTGGTAGAGCTTGTACCATAACGCGGAATTGTTTTCCGAAACGGGTAAAATCTGCGGCATAAATTCCTCCAATATATCCTTGTAAGGCAGAAAAAATATCACTTACCAAAACTCCGGATTCTTTAGCTTTTACAATATTTAAGTCTATTTCATATTGCGTATAATTTGTATTGAACGAAGATTGTGCGTACATAATTTCTGGTCTATTCATTAATGCTTCTAAATATTTTTTAGAAGTTTTGTCAAAGTCAGTTAATGAACCACCTGAGCGGTCTAATAATTTTAACTCAAAACCCGACGACATACCAAAACCAGGAATACTTGGTGGTTGGAAGAAAATCATTTTTGCATCTTGAAACTGAGTAGCTGCCAAACCAAATAGTTTACCGATTACCACATCTGTTGCCAGATCTGGTGTCGTTCTTTCGCCAAAATCTTTTAGTTTGATTAAGGCCATACCAAAGTTGCTACCTGAGCCATTAATAAAAGAGAATCCAGAAACCATTGTTACAGCTTCAATTCCAGGAATTTGCTCTGCCATTTTAGAAAACTCTTTCTGTAAGCTAACCACACGATCTTGAGATGCTCCAGCTGGTAATTCAATATTACCCATAATGAAACCTCTATCTTCGTTAGGAACAAATCCAGTAGGCATAGTTTTCGCTGAGTAAAAGATCATTCCAATACAAGCAAATAAAATAACAAAAGTCACCCATTTGTGTTTTAATAGAAAGTTAAAGCCATTTCCATATCGATGAGTTAAACGGTCAAAACCAACATTAAAAGCAGTAAAAAAACGCTTTATAAAATTCTGCTTTTTATTAGAATCCTCCACATGTGGTTTTAAAAACATGGCGCATAATGCCGGACTCAATGTTAATGCATTAATAGCAGAAATTAAAATAGCAACAATTAGAGTAATACCAAATTGTTTGTAAAAAACTCCAGTTGGTCCGCTAATAAAAGTTACTGGTATAAATACAGCTGCCATTACCAATGTAATAGAAACAATAGCTCCTGAAATTTCGTCCATTGTATTTTTACTAGCTGTCATGGCGTCTTGCCCAGTTTCTTCCATTTTTGCATGCACAGCTTCAACCACTACAATAGCATCATCCACCACAATACCTATGGCTAATACTAAAGCAAATAATGTAAGTAGGTTTAATGAAAAACCAAAAATATTTAGGAAAAAGAAAGTACCAATAATTGATACAGGTACAGCAATTAAAGGAATTATCGTTGATCGGAAATCTTGTAAAAAGATATACACAACAAGGAATACTAATAGAAAAGCTTCTATCAATGTATTTACTACTTTACTGATAGATGCATCTAAGAATTCATTTGTATCCATCAATACTTTATATTCAATACCATTTGGGAAGTTTTTAGATAAGTTTTCTAACTCTTTGTGTAACTCTTGAATAATTTCTTGTGCATTTGAGCCAGGTGTTTGATAAACAGCCATAGCAATAGCATCATTTCCATTTAATCTTGAGTTTCCTGCATAAGTCATTGAGCCTAGTTCAATATTAGCTACATCTTTTAGATATAAAACTTGGCCATTAGCCATCGACTTTACTACAATGTTTTCGTATTGTTCTTGAGTTTTATATTTTCCGCTGTATTTAAGAATGTATTGAAAAGCTTCTCCATTGTTCTCTCCCAATTGTCCAGCAGCTGCTTCTAAACTTTGTTCATTAATTACACGAGTAATATCAGCAGGAGTAAGTCCATAAGCTTTCATCTTTATAGGATCAATCCAAACACGCATAGAATAGTTACGCGCTCCAAAAGCATTAGCATCTCCAACTCCGTTTACACGTTTTAGCTCCGGAATAACGTTGATGTTCATGTAGTTTTGGATGTAAGTTGCGTCATAGTCAGGATTTGTTGAGTAAAACGAAACAAACATTAAAGCACTGGTTTGTTGCTTTTGTGTAGTAACTCCAGAGCGAACAACTTCTGCAGGTAATAAAGGAGTTGCTCTAGCTACACGATTTTGAACGTTTACTGAAGCAATATCAGGGTCAACTCCTTGTTTAAAGATAACTTGTATGTTTGCGCTTCCATCGTTACTAGCAGTAGAAGTAATGTAGTCCATGTTTTCTACTCCGTTCACTTGTTCTTCAATCGGAATAATAACGCTTTGCATTACAGTTTCTGCGTTCGCACCCGGATAGTTTGCTGTAATTTGTACTGTTGGTGGTGCAATATCGGGATATTGCGTAACCGGTAATGCACTCAATCCTAAAACTCCAAGAATAAGGATTAGGATTGAAATTACCGTAGAAAGTACTGGTCTTTCAATAAATGTTTTAAGCATAATTTAGAAAGTTGTTGAAATATTTTCGTTGATTGATTCGAATTTTACTGGTTTTGGAGTAATAGCAACATTAGGTCTTAATGTACCAAGTCCTTTGCCAACAATAGTTTCTCCTTTTTCAATGCCAGATTTTACGATAGCAAGTTTATTTACTCTATCTATAATTTCAATTTGTACTGGTTTTACAGTGTCGTTTTCTACTTTGTAAACATAGAAAAATCCTTGTTGATCAAATGTAGCTGATTCTGGTACTACTAAAACATCACTATATTGTTTAGGTAATAAAATTGTACCACTATTACCGTTACTCAGCATTTTGTCTTTATTTGAAAACAAAGCTCTCACCTGAACAGTACCAGTTGTTGGATTAATCTGTCCGCTAATAGTTTCAATTTTACCTTCTTTAGGGTATGTTGTACCATTTGCTAGAGCAAGCTTTACTGCAGGTAAGTTATTTAGTTTATCTTTTAAATTGGCACCTTCTATTTTTTCAAGAAAATTGAAGTATTCTTTTTCATTCATTGAAAAATAGGCAACCAATTCGCTGTCATCAGAAACAACAGTTAATGGAGTTGGGTCTGAGGGAGATACTAAAGTACCTTCTCTAAAATTAATTGTACCTACAATTCCATTAACTGGGCTTTTAATTACAGAATAATCAATATTTGCTACAATGCTGTTATATTGAGCTTTAGCAGTTGCTAATTGTCCTTGTGCACTTGCTAAATTAGCTTTGGCTGTTTCTAATTGCACATGGCTAATAATACCTTTTTCTACAAGAGGAATTAATTTATCTACATTAACTTGTGCTACATTAACTTGTGCTTCTGCTGTTTTTATTCCTGCTTTTGCCGCATCTGCATTTTGTGATAGAATATTTGTTTCTAAACGAAAAAGCGGTTGTCCTTTTTTCACAATGGCACCTTCATCTACATAAACCTCTACGATATAGCCACTTATTTTTGCACGTACACTGCTGTTTACTTTTCCTTGTAAAGTAGTAGGATAAGAGGTATAACCTACAACTGTTTCTGTAGGCACTTGAACTACTTCATAGGGCATTGGTCCTTGTGCTCCGCTAGCTTGCTCTTTTTTTCCGCAAGAAAAAGCACCTAAGGCTAACGATCCGATAATGATTGATCTAAAATAACGTCTCATATAGATTATTGGTTTATACTTTTTAATTTATGTATTGTTTCTGTTAATTGTTTACTGCTTTTTTCTAGATGTTCAATATAAACTTGTGACTTTTCCTCAAAATTTGACGTACCTACAATTTTACATCCATCTAAAGATTTTAATCTTAATGTAAGTGAGTACTCTTTTTGTAGTAAATTTTTAATTAACTCTAGTCGATTGATGATGTAGTTTGGTGTAAGTCTAAAAAATCTTTTACGTTCATCAATCTTGTTAAAATGTTCGATTTTATTAAGCGATATGAGTAAATTTAAACTAGTAGAAACCGAACTTTTACTAGCATGAAGTTTTTCCACAAGTTCCTCAAACGTAACACCATCTTTGTTATTATTAAACATTATGTAGGTGTAAATTTGAGCTGTAAGGGGTGAAAAGTTATAGACAGTTTCATGATGTGCGCAAAAATCTTGAAAAAGATCTATCATTTCTTTTGTAATTACCATAATTATTTTCACAAATTTAAAAGCAAAGATACGATTGGTTTTGTTATTACCGAACAAAGAGAACATAAAATAATCTTAAAGTTTTCAAATAAAAATATTGTTATCAATTACTAAAAAGTTAATTTTTAATAGCTTTTCTGTCCTGGAAAGTATTTTGGTTTAGTTGAGTTTGTTCTAATGCTGATGAGTTGAGGGGAGAGTAAAATACTAACTTTCATTTTTTATAATTTTAAGATATTGATTCATAAATAATAGTTATTGTGTTGAAAAATGAACATTAGTAAACGCTTTTATTGTGTACAAAATCAGCTATCCTATAGTGTAGAATAAAAATATATTTTTTTGTTGCATAAAAAAATAAAATAGTGTTATATTTGCATCCACAAATGCGGAAGTAGCTCAGTTGGTAGAGCTCCAGCCTTCCAAGCTGGTTGTCGCGAGTTCGAGCCTCGTCTTCCGCTCC
>CANQRD010000115.1 GCA_947626185.1 uncultured Flavobacterium sp. | reverse complement strand
CCAAATCCTTTGCACCATTAGCATCTAAATCTACTTGTTTTGCTAAGAATTGTACTCCGTTAATTTCTTGAACTTCTGCCAACAAATCACCTTTTAGGTTTTTAGCTTTTTCTTTTAATAATTGTTCCACTTGCTTTTTCAACTTCGCATTTTCATCTTGTAACGAATGAACTGCTTTCAACGTATCTTGTGGGTTTTTAAGCGTTTCTTTGATGTCTTTTAATGTGTTTTCTTGATCAATGTAGAAGTTGCGAACTGCATCTCCTGTAATTGCTTCAATACGACGAATTCCTGCTGCAACGGCTCCTTCGGAAATAATTTTAAATGACCAAATATCGGCTGTGTTAGCGACGTGAATTCCTCCACATAACTCCATCGAATTTCCAAACTTAATTGCACGAACGGTATCGCCATATTTTTCTCCAAATAAAGCTATTGCTCCTTCTTCAACCGCTTGGTTAAACGAAATAGCTCTGCGCTCAATTAACGGTAACTGTTCAGCAATACGTGCGTTTACAAAAACTTCAACTTCTTTTAATTCCTCATCGGTTACTTTTGAGAAATGTGAAAAGTCAAAACGCAAATAATTTGGCGCAACTAACGATCCTTTTTGTTCTACATGCGTTCCTAAAACCGCTCGTAACGCTTGATGCAACAAATGCGTTGCTGAGTGATTTTTAGATGAAGCCGAACGTAAATCGGTATTTACTTTTGCCACAAAAGTAGCTTCAATATTTTCTGGTAATTGTTTTGTAAAATGTAAGATTAAGTTATTTTCTTTTTTCGTATCAATAATTTCAATTGTTTCATTTGCCGATACTAAAACACCTTTATCGCCAACTTGTCCTCCACCCTCGGCATAAAATGGCGTATGATTTAAAACAATTTGATATAGTGTCCCATCTTTTTTAGATTCAACTTTACGAATACGAGTAATTTTTACTTCGTTTTCAACTTTGTCATATCCTTCAAACGTTTCAACGTTTCCTCCAATCAACACATTCCAATCGTCTTTAGAAATTTCTGACGCTGCACGCGAACGATTTTTTTGAGCTTGCATAGCTGCATCAAAACCAGCTTCGTCTAACTCATATCCTTTCTCGCGTAAAATTAAAGCAGTCAAATCAATCGGAAAACCAAACGTATCGTACAATTCAAACGCTTTAGAACCGTCAACAAATTTTCCGTTTGTTTCTGCAATTACGTTATCTAACAAATGTAAACCTTGATCTAAAGTTCGTAAAAAAGAAGCTTCTTCTTCTTTAATTACATTTTTTACTAAATCTTTTTGAGACACAATTTCTGGGAAAAATTCTCCCATTTGCACAGCTAAAACATCAACCAATTGATAAATAAAAGGTTCTTTTGTGCTTAAGAATGTAAATCCGTAACGAATAGCACGACGCAAAATACGACGGATTACATAACCTGCACCGTTGTTTGACGGCAATTGTCCATCTGCAATAGCAAAAGCAACCGCACGCACATGATCAACAATTACACGAATAGCAATGTTGATTTTATTTTGTTCTTCTGAAATATTTTGAACCGTATTATCGGTATATTTTAAACCTGTAATTTGTTCAACCTTTGCAATGAGCGGCGTAAATACATCGGTATCATAGTTTGATGTAACTCCTTGCATAGCCATACATAAACGCTCAAATCCCATTCCGGTATCAACGTGTTGTGCAGGAAGTTTTTCTAAAGATCCATCAGCTTTACGATTGAATTCCATAAATACGTTATTCCAAATTTCAACCACTTGCGGATGATCTTCGTTTACTAACGAACGGCCAGAAACCTCAGCTCTTTCGGCATCTGTACGTAAATCGATATGAATTTCAGAACATGGTCCACATGGTCCTTGATCGCCCATTTCCCAGAAATTATCCTTTTTATTTCCTAAGATAATACGATCTTCAGCAACATATTGTTTCCATAAATCCCAAGCTTCTTGATCAAACGGAACATTTTCGTCTGGATTTCCTTCAAAAACCGAAACGTATAAACGATCTTTATCTAACTTTAAAACTTCGGTTAAAAACTCCCAAGCCCAAGCAATTGCTTCTTTTTTAAAGTAATCACCAAACGACCAGTTTCCTAACATTTCAAACATGGTATGGTGATACGTATCAAAACCAACATCCTCTAAATCGTTATGTTTTCCAGAAACACGAAGACATTTTTGCGTATCGGCAATTCTTTTACTTTTTGGCGTGGCGTTTCCTAAAAAATATTCTTTAAACTGGGCCATTCCCGAGTTATTGAACATTAAAGTTGGATCGTCTTTTAAAACGATTGGAGCCGAAGGAACAATTAAATGCCCTTTGCTTTCAAAAAATTGTAGAAATTGTTTTCTAATGTCTTGTGATTTCATATTTCTTGGAAACTAATATATTCTTGCTAATAATAATTACTAATCTTTTTTATTAAACGGTTTTAAAACATCTCAATTTGTTAATTTTTTACTTTCATTTACGGGTAAATCAATTATTAAACCAAAACATTGTTTAAATTTGTTTTTCAACGCCAAAAATAAAAAATAATAGGTGTTTAAAATTATATTGCAAAAATAGTGTTTTTTAAATTATGGCTAAGGTAAAATATTATTACGATTCGGAAAAATTAGCTTTCCACAGAATACGCACAAAATCTTCCAAACGCATCGTAAACATATTATTATTTTTACTATCTGCTACTGCATTTGGTTGGCTTGGTCTTTTCATTCTTATCAACTCTAATATTCTTGAAACACCAAAGGAAAAAATGCTAGAAAGAGAGGTGGTAGAGTTTAGAGCAAATTATGCCCTTTTAAATAAAAAAATAGATCTAATTACCGAAGTACTTAATGAACTAGAAGTAAGAGACAACGAAATATACAGAGCTTATTTTAATACCTCACCTATTCCACAAGAGCAAAGAAAATCTGGTTTAGGTGGTATTAATCGCTACCAAGAATTTAAAAACTTAAACAACGAGAAGTTACTTAGAACAACCAATGAAAAAGCAGATATCATTGCTAAGCAAACTGCCATTCAATCTCGTTCCTTAGACGATATTTTAGATTTAGCAAAAGGTAAAGAAAAGTTTTTAGCTTCAATTCCAGCCATTCAGCCTATAAAGAATGAAAATTTAAAACAAATGGCTTCTGGATATGGATATAGAAGTGATCCGTTTACCAAAATTAAAAAATTTCACAGCGGGATGGACTTCTCTGCTAATGTTGGAACACCAATATTTGCAACAGGAGATGGAAAAGTTACCCGAGCTAACAATCAGCTTTCTGGATATGGGAATTTAATTGAAATTGATCATGGTTATGGATACAAAACCAGATTTGCACATTTAAGCAAATACAATGTAAAACCGGGTCAAACAGTAAAAAGAGGAGACATAATTGGGTATTCTGGTAGCACTGGTAGAAGCTCTGGTCCGCATTTACACTACGAAGTGCATTACAAAGGAAATCCAGTAAATCCAATTAATTATTATTATGCAGATATTTCTGCTAAAGAATTTGAATTGTTATTACAAGAAGCAACTCACGAAAATCAATCTTTAGACTAATGAAAGCAAATTTACCTGAAAAAAGATATTACAGTATTGGCGAATTGGCGAAAGCCTTTAACGTTAATGCTTCTTTAATCCGTTTTTGGGAAAAGGAATTTGATATCATTAATCCGAAAAAAAACGCTAAGGGCAACAGAATGTTTTCTCAAGCAGATGTGAAGAATTTTGAACTTATTTATCATTTAGTAAAAGAACGAGGTTTTACATTAGAAGGAGCAAAAGAGCATTTAAAATTAAAACCCAAAGAATCGATCAATGAGCTAGAATTGATAAAAAAGCTAGAATATATAAAACAAACATTAATAAATATTAAAAACGAACTTTAAATTTAAAAAATCATTTATGAAAAAAAATCTTATTGCCATCATTATTGTAGTACTTGTGTTAGTTGGTGGATTCTTTTTTATGTCTATGACATACAATAATACAGCTTTAGGCTACAAACAATCTGTAGATAAATCATGGGCAGATGTTGAAGGTGCTTATCAACGCAGAAATGACTTAATTGGCAACTTAGTAAACACAGTAAAAGGTGCAGCAGATTTTGAGAAATCTACTTTAGAAGGAGTGGTTAATGCAAGAGCAAAAGCTACTTCAATGACTATTGACCCTGCAAACATGACACCAGAACAATTAGAACAATTTCAACAAGCACAAACTGGTGTTAGTTCTGCATTAGGAAGATTATTAGTAACCGTTGAAAAATATCCTGATTTAAAAACAAATCAAAACTTTTTGAAATTACAAGACGAATTGGCAAGTACAGAAAATCAAATTCTAACACAACGCACAAGATTTAACGCAACTGTAGAAACATACAATGGTTATGTTTTAAAAGTACCTAATAAGTTTTTCTTGTCTAATTATCCAGAAAAACCTTTCTTTAAAGCAGATGCTGGCGCAGAAAAAGCACCAGAAGTAAAATTCTAATCAGAAAATGCAAAAGATAAAAGATTTTTTATCTTCTACAGACGAAAAAGAAATTGTAGAAGCAATTACTCAAGCAGAGAAAAACACTACTGGTGAAATTAGAGTACACATTGAAACTAACTCTTCTATTGAGCCCTTCAAAAGAGCGCAAGAAGTATTTTTTAAGCTAAACATGCATAAAACATCTTATGCTAATGGTGTTTTGTTTTATATCTGTATCAATTCAAAATCGTTTGTAATTTTAGGCGATAAAGCTATTGATGAAAAGGTAAAATCTGACAATTTTTGGGAAGGTACAAAAGAGCTTGTAATTAATCACTTTAAGCAAGGATTATTCAAACAAGGACTTATTTACGGTATTCTAAAAGCAGGTAGTAAACTAAAAGTTTATTTTCCGCAAGAAGGAGAAAATAAAAATGAACTGTCTAATGAAATTTCAAAAACTTAATAGAAATGCCCAAGCAATTAAATAAGTTTCTAATTGTAATTACTTTTTTTGTTTCTTTATTAGCCATACAATCGTATGCTCAGTATGAAATTCCTAAAGTTCCATCTATAAAAGAACAAACCTCATTATATGATTATGGAAAAGTATTAACACCACAGCAACAAAATGAACTAAAGCAAAAATTAATTAATTATAGCGACAGTACCTCTACACAAATTGTTGTGATAACAATTCCTTCCTTACAAGGAGAAGATATCAATTTATTGGGGCCAGAATGGGGACAAAGATGGGGAATTGGTCAGAAGGATAAAGGAAATGGAGTGGTTATTTTAATGGCAGTGCAAGAGCGAAAAATAGGAATATATCCTGGTTATGGAGCTGAAGTACAAATTACCGCTGGACAAGGAGGAGAATTAATCAGAAATCAAATTATTCCCGAATTTAAGAAAGGAGACTATTACGCAGGATTAAATGCTGGTGTTAATGGTGTTTTTGAAATGCTTACGGGTAATTATAGAGCAGACAAAGCAAGAATGGAAGGAGATAATGAAATTGGTGGCTTCATTTGTTTAGCCCTAGTAATTATTCTTTTTATTGCTATTGGCTTTATGAATAAAAATAAAAAAGGTAACGGTGGAAATAGAAACTCAGGCAATCGAAATTTTGCTGGCGACTTAATGGATCTAATCGTTTTAAGCAGCCTAGGTCGTGGCTCAGGCGGTGGCGGAGGATTTGGTTCTGGAGGTGGCTTCGGTGGAGGTGGCGGAGGATTCTCCGGCGGTTTTGGCGGTGGAGGATTCTCGGGTGGAGGATCTAGCGGAAGCTGGTAAACATATAAAAAAGGCAAGTAACAAATTGTTACTTGCCTTTTTTATTTTCATTCTTTTTCCTTCATAAAAACAACAGTTTCTTCTTTTGGTACCAAATACAATCGTTCCCAAACATCACCTTCAATTAGCTCCCAAGTATGTCCTACTCCTTCAATATCTTCTGCTAAAAGAATCACTCCAGGCTCAATAATAAAAGAATCGCCATTAGTAACCGTAAAACGCAATTTTCCTTTTAGTGTTACTACGTATTGTATTCTTGGTGCAGGATGAGCCAATTGTTCAATCTTGTCGATAATTTTCTGTCCAAAAAAATAATCTAATTGTAAATTTACTTTTGTAGGAATATATCCTTTTTCATAGCACACTATCGAATCATTAGCATTATATAATCGGTAAGTTATTATCTTTGAATCCACGGTAATATTATATTTATTAATTTTTTTATCTTCTGCGCATCATTCTACCACTGCTTTGTCTTGGTCTGTCTGTGCGATCAAAAT
>CANQRD010000114.1 GCA_947626185.1 uncultured Flavobacterium sp. | reverse complement strand
GCCTTTCTGATTTTTTTCATAGTTCAAAGATAAGTCTTTATGCTTAACTCAATGTCCAGGCTAAATTAGCAAGTCCAATGTTATGATATGTAAATAATTATTTTAATATCTACGAAATGATGAAATATGATGCTAATTAGAACACATTATTATGGAAGACAAAAATAATATCATAATATAAAATTAAAAATCCTTATGTTCATAGAAGAATCATAAGGATTTATTTATAAAAAAAACAATCAAGATTTAATTTCCACCTAAAGCTCTGTACAAATCAATTTTTGCTACTAAAAAATCTCTCTTTAATTCAGCATAATTCAAATTACTTTGTAAAGCTAAAGACTGAGCATTAATAACTTCTAAATAAGAAGCAGTGTCCAAACTAAACATTTGCTTTGTATTATCCAAAGAAGTATTTAAAAGTACATTTCTCTTTTGCACCTGTTCTTGTCTTATTTTAATCTTTTCTAATTTTATTAGCGCATCTCTTACATCAGTATACCCCACTAAAACAGCATTTTTAAAACTAATTACCGCTTTTTCTCTTTCTAATTTTGCTACTTCATATTGAGTTCTTAGTTTTTTACTTTGAAAAATAGGTTGAGTAATTCCTCCCATAATTGATCCGAACAAAGAAGCTGGTGCAGTGAACCAATTACTTGATTCAATCGCATTAAAACCTCCTTGCGCCGAAATAGTTAAATTTGGATACATTTGACTTTGAGCTACACCAACTCTTGCGTTTGCTTTTTTCACTTCAAATTCTGCAATCTGAATATCAGGTCGCTGACTTAAAAAAGAAGCAGGAACACCACTATTTAATGAACTTGTAAAAGCTAACTCATTAATTGATACTGAGCGCTCAATTGTTTTAGGAAAATGTTGTAATAAAATACTCATAGCATTTTCCTGTAAAGCAATTTCTTGTTCAATTAATGGTAATAATTCTTTTGCTTCAAGCATTTGTGCTTCTGCTTGTTGTACTGCAATAATAGAAGTATTACCAACTTCAAAAAGCTTTTGAGTTATTGCATAAGTATTTTCTCTTAGCAATAAACCTTTTTTAGCAATTTGCAATTGTTCGTCAAGCATAAGTAAATTTACATAAGCTTTTGATACATCTGCAATTAACTTATTTTTCACTGCTTTTTGAACTTCTGTTGTTTGTAAATACTCATTTAAAGCAACTTCTTTTTCTCTGCGAATTTTCCCCCAAATATCAATTTCCCAAGACAAATCTAGTGCTGCTGTAAAATTGTTATTATTTCGAGGAGCACCTTCAACCATTCCCAAGCTATTTTCAGAAAGACTATTTCTAGCCGCCCCAACTTGTCCACTTAAATTAGGTAATAAAGCTAATCTAGATTGTTTGAAAAGCAAATTTGCTTGTTCAATGTTTTTAATAGCCAATTGTAAATCGGCATTATTAAGTAAAGCTTTTTCTATGTACTGAGTTAATTCATCATCTTTAAAAAACTCTTTCCAACTAAGTTCTGCAATTGTATTTGCAATTGTGTCATTTGCAGAATTTGCTTCATAGAATTTATTTGGTAATTCAATCGAAGGCTGCTTGTAGTCTTTTCCCACCTTACAAGAAGTAACCAAAACAGCTCCGATAGCTATATAAATATATTTGTTCATTATTTTACTATTTATTCAGTTGTGTTTATTTCTACTGTTGAATCAGTAGGTTTACCGCTGATTTTTTCTTGTAAATGTTGGAAAAACACATATAACAATGGTGTAACGAAAACACCTAATACTACTCCAAATAACATTCCTCCTGCTGTACCAATACTAATTGAATGGTTTCCTTGAGCTGATGAACCTTGTACAAACATTAATGGAACTAAACCAGCAACGAAAGCAAAAGAAGTCATTAAAATTGGGCGCAATCTTAGTCTAGCTCCTTCTAATGCAGCTTGAGTAATACTCAATCCCGCAGCTCTACGTTGAACAGCAAACTCTACAATAAGAATAGCATTCTTGGCTAGAAGTCCAATCAACATGATGAGTCCTACTTGAACATAAATATTATTGGCAATTCCAACCAAGCCAATGGCGATATAAACCCCTATAATACCAACCGGTAGTGAAAGTAATACTACAAAAGGTAAAATATAACTTTCGTATTGTGCAGCTAAAATGAAATACACGAATAAAATTGAAAGTCCGAAAATGAAAATCATTTGATTACCTGATTTCTTCTCTTCATTACTTAAACCTAACCACTCTATAGCATAACCTGTAGGTAATTTTTCAGAAGCAATTTGCTCTACTTTTGCCATTGCATCTCCTGTACTTACACCTGGTTTAATAATACCATTCACTGTAATTGCATTAAACAAGTTATGACGACTGATCGCTTGAGGTCCGTATACTTTTTCTAATTTAGCTAAACTACTCATCGGAATCATTTCACCAGTATTACTACTTACATAAAGTGTTTTAAAAGAATCTTCATCGGCTCTAAATTGTGCGTCTGCTTGCACAAAAACTTTAAACTGTTTTCCAAATCGGTTAAAATCATTTACTTGTGCACTACCATAAAATAGCTGTATTGCCGTCATCATTTCTCTTACTTCTACTCCATGCATTTTAGCTTTCACAGGGTCAACCACAATTTCATACATTGGAAAGTTTGCTTTAAACATAGTAAAAGCTTGTTCTACTTCATCAGCAGACGATAAATCAGCATTAAATTGATTGACAACTTGACTTAATTCATCAATACTTCCACCTTTTCTATCTTGAAGCGCAAACTCCAATCCATCAAAATCTCCAAATCCTGGTACAGTTGGATTCGCAAACACAAAGAAATCACCTTCTTTAATAGTTGATAACTGGGCATTTAAATCTCTTAAAATATCTTCAATATCCGTAACCTCTCCTCTTTCCTCTCTATCTTTTAAAGAGATGAATCCCATACCATAAGCCGGACTCGCAGCATTTCCAAGAATATTAAAACCAGAAATTGTAGTTACTGATTTAATTGCAGGGTGATTTCTCATAATAATATCGCCCTCTTTTAATACTGATGCTGTTCTGTCAATTGATGAACCTGGCGGTAAAGACAATGCAAACATGGCAAAACCTTGATCCTCATTAGGTATAAATCCTTTTGAAGTTGAATTCATTAAAAGTACCATTGCTACAATAGAACCTAAAATAATAGATGTAGAAAGCACTTTTCTCTTTAATAAAAAAGCTACACCATTAATATAACGATCAGTCAAAGCGTTAAAACCAGAGTTAAAACTTGAGAAGAATCGTTTTATGAAGCTTTTTTTCTCTTGTTTATTTTCTTCTGTATAGTGGTTTTTTAGTAACACAGCACATAATGCTGGACTTAACGTAAGTGCATTAACAGCAGAAATAATAATTGCAATTGCTAACGTATAGGCGAACTGTTTATAAAATACTCCAACAGGTCCAGTCATAAATCCAACAGGTAAAAATACTGCAGACATTACTAATGTAATGGAAATAACTGCTCCAGTAATTTCACTCATTGCTTTTGAAGTCGCCTCTTTAGCATTCAGTCGATCAATCATCATTGTGGCGTGAACTGCCTCAACGACCACAATAGCATCATCGACGACAATACCAATAGCAAGTACTAAAGCAAATAACGTTAGCATATTAATTGAGAAACCTAATAAGTTCAAGAAAAAGAAGGTACCAATTAAAGATACTGGCACGGCAATAGCTGGAATTAATGTAGATCTAAAATCTTGTAAGAAAATATATACGATAATAAACACTAAGATAAATGCCTCAAACAATGTAGTTTTTACTTGATTGATAGATTCGTCTAATTGTGTTTTTGTTGCAAAAGTAACATTGTACTTTAATCCTTTCGGCAATTGTGTTGATAAATCATCCAAAACTTTATAAATTTGGGATTGGATTTCGTTAGCATTCGAACCATTTGTTTGGAAAACAGCCATTGAAACTGCTTCATTTCCATTTACTTTATTTTCTTCGTCATAAGCAACAGAACCAAATTCAATACGAGCAATATCCTTTAAGTACAAAACATTACCATCTCTATCTGCTTGAATAACGATGTTCTCAAATTGATCAGGAGTGTTGTATTTTCCAGAATAAGTTAAAGTATATTGTACAGATCCTCCAGCATTTTGACCTAAGTTTCCTGCAGCTACTTCCATGCTTTGATTTTGTATTGCACGCTCTACATCAGAAGGAGTTAATCCTTTGTTAGCTAATTTATGTGGATCTAACCAAACACGCATTGCATAGTCTTTTTCTCCGAAAAGTTGTACTAACCCCACTCCCTTAATTCGTTTTAATGCACGAACTACATTAATACGAGCATAGTTTTGCACGAAAGTTTCGTCATACAAAGAAGAATCCTCACTGATTAGGTCAATAACCATAATCATACCTCTTTGCTCCTTCTGCGTAATAACCCCAGCTTGTAAAACCTCTTCTGGTAAAATACCCTGAACTTGAGCTACACGATTTTGCACGTTTACAGATGCTTGATCTGGATCTGTTCCTAATTCAAAAAAAACAGTAATTGTAGCAGTACCGTCATTACTGGCAGTAGATTCAATATGAGTCATATTTTCTACCCCATTAATAACTTCTTCCATTGGTGTTACTACGGATTTAAGTACAGTTTCTGCATTACCTCCAGGATAAGAAGCGTGAACTACCACGCTTGGAGGAGCAATATCTGGAAACTGAGCTATTGGTAGTTCTTTTAAACCAACTAGTCCTAAAATAACCAATATAAGTGATATTACAGTAGCCAAAACTGGCCTATGTATAATTTTTTTTAACATGAATTTTTTCGTTAAATTAAATTTTGTTTGTTTTTTAGTCTACTTCTTGAGTTTTTTTCTCTTTAGATAAACTTTGACTAATTTGTTGACTACTTCCTTCATTTAAAGGGCTTACCATATCACCATCAGTAATTTTATCTAGTCCAGTTGTAACTAAAACCTCACCTTTATTCACTCCTTCTCTAATAAAATAGTTGTGTAGATTCTTACCAACAATCTTTAATTGTCGTTGTTCTACTTGATTGTTTTTATCTAAAACAAATGCGAAAATTTTATCTTGTAAATCAACCGTAGCTGCCATAGGAATTTGAATTACCTCTTTTGTTTTGGCTATCAAATTAACAGTACCTGTACCACCGTTTCTTAATAACTTATCTGGATTTTCAAATACCGCTCGAACAGTTAAAGCATTTGTTTCTTTATCAAATTCACCATTTATCATGTCTACCTTTCCTTTTATAGGATAAACGTCACCATTACTTAAATACAGCTCAATTTCCATAGGTAAAACATCCTTACTAGAAGTTGATTCATTTGATTTAATCAAATCAAAATAATCAGTTTCACTCAAAGAGAAATACGCATAAATTTGAGAAATATCTGACATTGTTGTTAATGGCTCTACCTCTCCTTCTGTTACAAGATTTCCTCTCAATTTAGGAATACGACCTAAAAACCCATCAACAGGAGCTGTTACAGTACAAAAACTCAAATGCAGTTTAGCTTCCGCAACTGCTGCTTTTGCTTGAGCTACTGCTGCTTTTGCACTATCTAATGCTGCATTTGCTGATTGAAGCTGTATTGGTGATACAAACTTATTTTCTAATAATGAGCTTACCTTATCTTTCTCTAATTGTGCATTAGTCAATGCTGCTTCTGCCGCTTTTAAAGTTGCTTGAGCATTTTGTAGTTTAATCTTATAAGGTTCTTGATTAATTATAAATAAAGGTTGTCCTTTTTGAACGTAACTTCCTTCTTTTACTAAAATTTGCTCTAGATAGCCTGATGCTTGAGCTCTCACTTCAACATTCACTTTACCTTGTAAGGATGCGGTATATGTCTTAACAACTTCGGCATCTACTACCTCAATAGGGATTGTTTTTACTTCTAAATGATTTGATAAATCAGACTCATTGTTACTTGATTGATTACAGCTAATCATTATTGCTGTACTAAATATTAATAATCCTACGAAAGCTATTGCTCTTAACTTTCTACTTACTTTCTTCATAATTTCCGATATTATGGAGCAAAAATTGAAAAAAATGAAATATCTAGGATTTATATTTTTTTGAACTGTAAAAAACAAACACCGAAACGTAATTAGTGCTATCTTAAATGTAATTTGAAGAACACCATTAATTATAGTACTTGCATATTTTAAAAGAAAGTAAGTTGTTTATGCCCTTATTAATAACACACCTACCATAGAGAATAGTTATAAATAAACCACTATGGACTGAAAGTCCATAGTTTGTTAAAGCAGACTAAAGTCTGCCTGGGTGGAGCAAATTACTCAAGTATAAAGTTACCTTCATTATCATTTGGTTTGCGATGATGCTCTA
>CANQRD010000113.1 GCA_947626185.1 uncultured Flavobacterium sp. | reverse complement strand
TTAAATTTTGACACACTCATATGAGCTTTCTGAGCGAGTTCGTCCAAACCAAAATTCTTCAAAGGATTACTGTCCATCATGTTTTGGACTGCTATAAGGTGCTCCATGTCTTGAGGGTGTATATCGCCACGACGATCTCCATCTACCTTACGATGCTCTAACTTCGAAAAAAAAATCATCGAGCAACTGTAAAGCTGTCGAAAAAAGAAACAATTTATTAGAACTCTTGATATCCACTTCATCTAATAAGTGCTTAAATTTATAGTTCAAGGCTTCAGAAAAATAGATTGGGCTATCTGCCATAAACATTTTCTTTAGGGGAGAATCTTCAACATGAAAAGCATTGGTAACCAACCATTCTCGGGTAAAGCCTATCTGAACTATTTTGACTACATCATGAGCAAGAATATCACACTGAACCTCTCCAGATGAAGAACTCAACATAACATTTAGTCGATCCAGGTGTAGATTATAATCCGTATCATCCGATCGCTGTTTTACTACCGTATTTGTTAAATAAAAATTAATGATAAACAGATTATTGTGCGGTACAGCTTCTTGCCTAAGATGTAAACTCTGGGCTAAAGTAAAATCCATCTGTTGCCCCCAGAATCCATCTTGAAATTCAAGGAAGCTGAGCTGTCCATCTCCGATGTGCTTATCGAAAATAAACCGCGTTTCTTCAACCTGTCCCAAGCCTTGGCTCTGTAAATTTTGATACCATATCGCAGGTAGGGTAAGTGGATATTTTATACAATTGACAGTTTTATTCATCACACAAGTATCAGACTAAATTTAAACAATGGAATCGTAACTACCAAAGTTTGCTATTGTAGGAATTTTCCAATACCGACAAAAGTCGGGATTAAAAAACGGACTTTCCATAACACAAAATATTCAGTGTCGGTTATTTATTTATAGTATTAAAAACATCTTTAAGTAAGACGCTATCCTCTTTTTCAAACAGATCGATTAACACTGTGAAATGATCTGCATCAGCTATCGCCTTACTATCCGTTTTGTACTTTTTACGCTTGAGCAGTTTGTGATAGTTTTTGGATTGATTGACCAACTCGGATTGCTCATCAGCACCATAGTATAAAAATACAGGAACAGACTGCTCCATGGCAGGAAGCATATTGTTGATGGGACTCAATTTTGAAGCCTCAAGCTGATTCAGTTGCAAGGGGGCTCCGATTTTTTTAGTTTTAGAGATCGGTACAAGGTCAAATATTCCGCTTATAGGCATTGCAGCACCTGTAATTAAAGGATGATCTTTTACCATGGCGGCTAAATGCCCTCCTGCTGAATGGCCACTCACAAAAACAGGGATTTGCGATGCAGATTCCTTAAAGGTTGTATTTGATAAGTGTACTTGTACTTTATCTAAAGCCGTACCCAGCTCGTTTACAATAGCGGTCATACTTACACGTGGTATTTGTTCTCCAAACTTTTCATTTTCTCGCGTCAAATCATACTCAATCAATATTACATCGATATTTCTTTCCAGTAATTTTTCTGCTACAAAAGCATAGGATTCTTTTACTTCACCCTGCCAATAGCCTCCGTGTATAAAAATAAATACACCTTCAGGACTTTTATCAAATGCAGGGTTATGAAAATGATCAAATGTTTCTCTTTTTTCTAAACCATACGGAATATCTTTGTGTACTAGATACTTTTCATAGATGGGTTTGCTTCTATCTTTGAAACCATTAATAACGCTTAAAGCATAATCTTTGCCCAAATATCCGAAAGTATCGTATTCTTCTACATTTTTATTTACACTTGGGCGAA
The DNA here is from genome assembly GCA_947626185.1 of uncultured Flavobacterium sp. Taxonomy (GTDB): domain Bacteria; phylum Bacteroidota; class Bacteroidia; order Flavobacteriales; family Flavobacteriaceae; genus Flavobacterium. The sequence goes on along the minus strand of CANQRD010000113.1, from coordinate 4,590 downwards.
CTGTATGAGAAATATCTCTTGATTGTCCAGATACATTTATTGTGATAAAACAAGTAAATATAAGAGTTGGAATTAGGGTGGTTACTGTACGAATTATTTGCTTCATTTTAGTTTTTTAAGAATTTACACGTTTCACTGTAACGTGGTGCAACTAGACCTTTAGTTTGTTTTTATTAAATTGATATCAAATAAGGATTCTAGAAGTGACTTATCGGTTTGGTAAGATTTCGAGATTTATATTTTGCATTAGACTTCTATAAAACTTTTTACAAAGTCTTATCATTTTTAAATAGAATCAGAGATACTAAGTGCTGCAAAGACTATAAAATAATTCATCAATAAATCTTAAAACCAAATGTATGAAAAATGTTTGTATCCATGTATTAAAATTAGATGTAGAAGTTATCATAATTTTATGGTTAAACCTTAGCGATCTGTAATATATAAATAATTTGTTGTTTTATATTTTTTTCTACTTTAATAAATTAATAGGAGATTCGTTCTTTTTTAATAATTCAGTCCAACAAGATTGTGATACACTGTTTTTTCACTAATTATAAAAATGACCAAATACGTGAGTACTAAACAAAGCCTGAGCAAATAAAATAACTCTATTGTATATTTCTTTTGTATAATTTAGTATTAACTCTCTCATAAAAGTAGAGCTTTTGATCCAAATCCTTTTTTGGAAGTGGTAAATGGGCTGCTATATTTAATTCTATACTATCTTTGTGGAATATTTGGTAAAGGGATTTTAGTAGTTGTTTGTTGAGCAACACAAAGTCCTATAACCTTTTGTTATTTTATTAAAGTTAAGACGACCTCAATGATAAAACAATAAGAAAAGAGATTTGAGGATAAGATTAATGGAAAAAATTAAAAAGTGTATATAATTATAGGGTAAATATTTGTAGTGATTGGTATCTTAGGTTTTATAAAGTCTAAAGTACTAAGATACAAGGCTAATGGAGAATTTATTGCTGATTTTAGATTATACATAGCTTATATAACTTCATTAGTGTTTGGTATAATATTTCTTGTAATTAATGTTTGGGACTCAATTGAATAATGTTTCAATGGTATCATGGTACATTTTTAAACCAAGTGATTGTAAAAGAAAAAGAGTGCAATTGATATGCACTCTTTTTTTTATAAAGAAAAATTCATTAAGGAATCCATTTTTTTTCAAAATTAGGCTTGCGCTTTTCTAAAAAAGCATTTCTACCTTCAATTGCTTCTTCCGTCATATAAGCCAATCGTGTAGCTTCTCCAGCAAACACTTGTTGTCCAACCATACCGTCATCAGTTAAATTCATAGCAAATTTTAGCATTTTGATGGAAGTTGGCGATTTTGCTAATATTTCTTGCGCCCACTCATATGCAGTGTCTTCCAACTCTGCATGTGGAATAACCGCATTTACCATCCCCATTTCAAAAGCTTCTTGAGCAGAATAATTTCTTCCTAAAAAGAAGATTTCTCTTGCTTTCTTTTGTCCAACCATTTTTGCTAAATAAGCAGAACCATATCCACCATCAAAACTTGTAACGTCAGCATCGGTTTGTTTAAAAATAGCATGCTCTTTACTAGCTAAAGTCATGTCGCAAACAACATGCAAACTATGTCCGCCACCAACAGCCCATCCTGGTACAACAGCAATTACCACTTTTGGCATAAAGCGAATTAAACGCTGTACTTCTAAGATGTTTAAACGATGCATTCCATCATCACCTACATATCCTTGATGACCTCTCGCTTTTTGATCGCCACCACTACAGAAAGAATACACTCCATCTTTTGACGATGGTCCTTCAGCAGATAAAAGAACTACACCAATAGAAGTATCTTCTTGTGCATCGTAAAAAGCTTTATAAAGCTCTGCTGTAGTTTTTGGTCGAAAGGCATTTCTTACGTCAGGTCTATTAAAAGCAATACGAGCAACTCCATTACATTTTTTGTAAGTAATGTCTTCAAACTCTATTGCAGTTTTCCATTCTATTTGACTCATATTATAAAATTTGTTAGTAAAAATAACGAATATTTATTGATATTTCAATTGTGTATTTTGTTTGCTATTATTTACAATGATTCAATGTATTGTAAGTTAGTGAAGTAAAAAAAGCCGAAGTATAAAAACTACGGCTTTACTATTTTTAGAAGTTTGGCTTCAGGGTATATTTTTTGTAAAAAGCATCAATTTTTTCTACTACTTCATCTGCAGAATCTACTACTTGAATAAGATCTAAATCTTCCGGAGAAATAGTTTTATACTCGTTTACTAATACATTTTTAATCCAATCTAGCATTCCGCTCCAAAATGTAGTGCCAACTAAAATAATTGGGAATTTTGCTATTTTTTTGGTTTGAATTAATGTAATTGCTTCGAACAATTCATCTAATGTTCCAAAGCCACCAGGCATTACTACAAAGCCTTGAGAATATTTTACAAACATTACTTTTCTTACAAAGAAATAATCAAATTGAATGTTTTTATCATGATCAATATATGGATTGAAGTGCTGTTCAAAAGGCAATTCAATATTTAACCCAACTGAAATTCCTTTTCCTAAATGAGCTCCTTTGTTACCAGCTTCCATAATTCCAGGTCCACCACCCGTAATTACTCCATATCCAGCTTTACTTACTTTAAAAGCAATTTCTTCTGCTAGTAAATAGTTGGGATCTGTTGTTTTTGTTCTTGCCGATCCGAAGATAGAAATACACGGACCTATTCTGCCCATTTTTTCATATCCGTTAACGAATTCAGACATTATTTTAAAAATTGCCCAAGAGTCATTTGTTTTTACCTCTGTCCAAGACTTTTGTTTAAACTTGTCTTGAATTTTTTCATCTTCATTTTTAAATTCTTCTCTCATAGTATTTAACTTATTTTAGCTCGTTTTTTAAGAATTGAGCTGTAAAACTTTTTTTACATTTTATTACTTGTTCTGGTGTTCCAGTTACTAAAACTTCTCCTCCTTTTGCACCACCTTCATAGCCTATATCAATAATGTGATCGGCTAGTTTTATGACATCTAAATTGTGCTCGATGATAAGCACAGTGTTTCCTCTTTCTACTAGTTGATTAATTACTTCCATTAATACTCTAATATCTTCAGAATGAAGTCCAGTGGTAGGTTCATCTAAAATATAAAAAGTATTTCCTGTGTCTTTTTTAGACAACTCAGAAGCTAGTTTTATTCGTTGTGCTTCACCACCAGAAAGTGTTGTGCTTTGCTGTCCTAAGGTAATATAACCTAACCCAACATCGTTTATTGTTTTTAGCTTGCGATAGATTTTCGGAATGTTTTCGAAAAATTCTGCACCATCACTTACCGTCATTTCTAATACGTCAGAAATTGATTTTCCTTTGTATCTAATTTCTAAAGTTTCTCGATTGAATCTTTTGCCCTGACATGTTTCGCATTCTACATAAACATCAGGTAAAAAGCTCATTTCAATAGTTCTTACACCGGAACCTTCACAAGTATCACATCTACCGCCACTTACATTAAAACTAAATCTACCCGGTTTATAACCTCTAATTTGTGCTTCTGAGGTTTGTGCAAATAGATTTCTAATATCTGAAAAAACTTCTGTATAGGTAGCCGGATTTGATCTTGGTGTTCTACCAATTGGACTTTGATCAATTCCGATTACTTTGTCAATATTATCTAAACCTTTTATTTTTTTATAAGGTTGAGGTTTTGCAACAGCGTTGAAAAAATGAGCATTTAGAATTGGATATAATGTACCGTTTATTAGGGTAGATTTTCCTGATCCGGAAACACCGGTAACGCAAGTTAAAGTTCCTAATGGTATTTCAATAGAAACATTTTTCAGGTTATTTCCAGTAGCACCTTCCAATTTTAAAGTTTTACCATTTCCTTTTCTTCTTTCTTTTGGAATGGGAATGCTCAATTCGCCATTAAGGTATTTTGCTGTAAGTGTTTTTTCTTTCAACAATTCTGTTGGAGTTCCTTGGCTGATGATTTGTCCACCGTTTTTTCCAGCATACGGCCCGATGTCTATCACATAATCTGCTCGCTCAATCATGTCTTTGTCGTGTTCTACCACTAAGACTGAATTTCCAATATCTCTTAAAGATTCTAACGATTTTATCAATCGTTCATTATCGCGCTGATGCAAGCCAATGCTTGGTTCATCTAAAATATAGAGTACACCAACTAATTGAGAACCAATTTGTGTAGCTAAACGAATGCGTTGCGCTTCACCACCAGAAAGTGTTCTTGAGCTTCTGTTTAACGATAGATAAGTAAGCCCAACATCTTTTAAGAATGATAAACGTGTGTTTATTTCCTTCAGAATTTCCTCAGCAATACTTTTTTGTTTGTCAGAAAGATGACCAGGTAGCTCTTGAAACCAATCAATCAATGAAGCAATATCCATCTGAATTAATTCGCCAATATTTTCTTCACCAATTCTAAAGTAAAGTGCTTCTTTTCTTAAACGTGTACCATTACACGACGGACAATCAATTTCGTCCATGTATTCCTTCGCCCAGCGTTTAATTGAGGCTGTTTCGCTTTCGTTGAATTGATTCTTAATGAAATTACTAATTCCTTCAAAAT